>DATFPQ010000165.1:0-17584 GCA_035264765.1 Actinomycetales bacterium
TACCTGCCCGGTGAGGGGTTCACCTGGGAGAACCAGCTCTCGACTCTCGGGGCGTTCCTGCTCGGCGCGTCCACGCTGCCGTTCGTCTACAACGTCTGGAAGACCTGGCGCACCGCCCCCCTCATCACCGTGGACGACCCGTGGGGCTACGGGGCGTCGCTGGAGTGGGCCACCTCGTGCCCGCCGCCGCGGCACAACTTCGTCGTCCTGCCCCGGATCCGCTCCGAGCGCCCCGCCTTCGACCTGCACCACCCCGACGTCGCGCACAACGACGCGCCGACGGCGGACAGGAACGTCCTCGACAGTCTGTTCGGTGAGCCGGACATCGAGGGCGTGGGCGTTGACGGCGGCCCTCGGGGCGGCGTCGGCGGCGGCAGCAGCCACGGCAAGGAGGACTGACGGTGAAGGTCGAGGGCTGGCTGTTCGGGGCCGGGACGTTCTTCTTCGCGCCCGTCGGGATCGTCTACGGCCTGCTGACCGGCTGGCGTGAGCCGGTCGGAGTCGTGGGGCTCTTCCTCACGTCCGGGCTGTCCCTGATGGTGGGCTGGTACCTGTGGTTCACCTCCCGGCACATCGACGAGCGGCCCGAGGACGATCCGCAGGCACCGATCGAGGCGGCCGCCGGCGAGTACGGCTTCTTCAGCCCGCATAGCTGGTGGCCGCTGCCGCTGGCGGCGTCCTCGGCCGTCGTCTTCCTCGGCGCGGCCGTCGGCTGGTGGATCGCGATCATCGGGGTCCTGCTAAGCGCGCTGGCGCTGGTCGGCTGGGTGTTCGAGTACTGGCGCGGGGCGCACGCTCACTGACGCTGACGCCGATGTGACGCTTCCCACTGACGCCCACGCGCCTGCGCCGGCTCGTCGTCGCCGTGCCCTAGCATGGAGGTCGTCGTAGCGCTTCCCGGGCGCTCGTCCGAGGTTCTGCGGGCCTCGACGGGTCGGTGCCGCGCGGGACGTCGAACTCCGTCGTCAGGGGGAACCTCGCGCATGAGCGTCACTAGCAGGTTGTCGGGTAGGCGGCGCCGCGGCGCCGCCTGGTGTGCCGTCGCCGTCGCCGCCGCCCTGGGCGTGACCTCCTGCCAGAACTCGACCTCGCAGCCGGCTGGCTCGGCGGCGTCCGGCGCCACGCCGTCGGCGAGCGCGAGCCCCACCACGCCCGCCGCGCAGGTCAGCGTGAGTCCCGAGCCCGGGTCCCGGTCCATCCGGCCGGACGAGCCGGTCACGGTGTCCGCCGATGGCGGCCGGCTGACCGAGGTGACGCTCACCGACGCCAGAGGGCGGGAGGTCGACGGCGCGTTCGCGGTCGGCCAGGCCCGCTGGAGCTCCACCGAGCCGCTCAGCCCGCGCACGAAGTACACCGTGCGCGCCGTGGCCACCAACGCGGCGCAGCAGGAGACCCGCACGACCGCCCAGCTGCGCACGCTCACCCCCGATGTCACGGCGAACTACCACCTGCTGCCGTCCGGGGCCACCGAGGTCGGCGTCGGGATGCCGGTCGTCGTGCAGTTCGACGGCCTCGTCGACCAGAGCCGGCGGGCCGCGATCGAGCGGCGGATGTCGGTGACCACCAGCCCGAAGGTCAAGGGCGCCTGGGGCTGGTTGGACGCCCGCCAGCTCGTCTGGCGGCCGGCGTCGTACTGGAAACCAGGCACCCAGGTGAAGGTCAAGGCCGACATCGGCGGGCTGCAGACCCGCAAGGGCGCCTGGACCTCCCGCGACGCCTCGACCAGCTTCCGGGTCGGCTCTGCCATGGTCAGCACGGTCGACATTCAGAAGCACACCCTGACCGTGCGCCGCAACGGCAAGGTGCTGCGCGTCGTGCCGGTGACCACCGGCAAGGACGGCTTCGCCACCCGCAACGGGGTCAAGGTGATCATCAGCCGCGAGTCCAGCCGGCAGATGGACGCCGAGACGACCGGGCTGAAGAAGTCCGACCCGGAGTACTACAACGTCAAGGTCAAGTACGCCATGCGGGTGACCTGGAGTGGTGAGTTCCTGCACGCCGCGCCCTGGTCGGTCGGGTCCCAGGGGCGCGCCAACGTCAGCCACGGCTGCACCGGCATGAGCACCGCAAACGCGAAGTGGTTGTTCGAGCGGTCCAAGATGGGCGACGTCGTCAGGTTCGTCGGGTCCAAGCGGCCGCTGGAGTCCTACAACGGCTACACGATGTGGAACATGAGCCTGGCGTCCTGGGCCAAGCAGTCCGCCCTGGTCTGACTCCTCGCTGGGCGATCCGGCGTCCCGGCGCGGCTCACAGCGGGGCGGAGTGCAGCCAGGGCGTGAAGCAGACGCCGACGAGCACGCCGTCGGCCGTCTGCAGCCGGGCGATGGTCTGGTCCCAGGGCTCGGTGCGTGCCGGGTGCAGCAGCCGGTAGCCGCGCTCCTGCAGCTCGCGGACCGCCGCCTCGACGTCGTCCACCTCGAAATCGATGCTGGCCTGCGGCACCGGATGCCCCTGCGGCCAGGTGGGCTGACCGAAGCAGGCCTGCGCGGCCTCCTCGAGCGGCCACACCCCGAAGTGCTTGGCCCCGCCGACGGCCTCGGAGAACACATAATCCGAACGCTCCACGCCGGCCGGCCGCAGCGGCAGACCGAGGGCGTCGACGAGCAGGTGACGGTCCTGCGCGGGGTGGGCGCTGACGAGGGAGAAGCTGGCGATGAAGCGCACGTCCATGACCGCAGTATCCGGCGAGTTCGCGTCCAGCATGCCGACGGGGCGTGACCAGAAGTGGTCACGCCCCGCCGTCCGGGTATGTGGTTCTCCGGGCTGGCCCGGACCCGCTCAGTGCCGACCGGTCTGCAGCTGCTTCTGCATCTCGGTGTGCTCCTCGGTGACCGCGTGGTGGTCGCCGTGCGCGTGCGCCGCGGCCAGCTCGGCCGGCGACACCGGCTCGACCCGGTCCTCGAACCAGAAGTGCGAGAGCTTGGCGCGGATCCGCTGCGCACGCGTGCCCGGACGCCGTACGCCGTTGCCATCCGCTCCCTCGGGCAGAGGCAGCGGACGGTGCGCGTCGTGCTGGACGAGCTGCCAGGCGTCCTGCGGCGACAGCGGCTCATGCACCTCGATGAACTCGCCGTGGGGGAGCCGGACGATCCGGCCGGACTCCATGCCGTGCAGCACCAGGTCGCGATCCCGCCGCTGCAGCCCCAGGCAGATCCGCTTGGTGACGACGTACACGATCGGCGGGATCACGATCACGGCGATCCGCAGGAAGTTGGTGATGTCGTTGATCGACGTCCGGAAGTGCGTGGCGATCAGGTCGTTGCCACCACCCGACCACAGCAGCACGTAGAACGCGATCGCCATGGCGCCCAGGCCGGTGCGGGTGGGGGCGTTGCGCGGCCGGTCCAGCAGGTGGTGCTCACGCTTGTCACCGGTCACCCAGGCCTCGAGGAACGGGTACATGAACGCCGCCACCGTGACCAAGCCGGGCAGCACCAGGCCGCCGATGGCGATGTTGAAGCTGAAGGTCCAGCCGAACACCTGGAACTCCAGCCAGCCGGGCAGGAGGCGGATCGCCCCCTCCAGCCAGCCCATGTACCAGTCCGGCTGGGACCCCGCGGTGACCGGTGACGGGTCGTACGGACCGTAGGCCCAGATCGGGTTGATCATCGCGAACGTCGACAGGAAGACCGTGACGCCGAACACGATGAAGAAGAAGCCGCCGGCCTTGGCCGTGTACACCGGCATCAACGGGTAGCCGACCACGTTCTGCTCGGTGCGGCCCGGGCCGGGGTACTGGGTGTGCTTGTGCAGGGCCACCAGCATGATGTGGACGACGAACAGCCCCACCAGCAGCGCGGGGATCAGCAGCACGTGCGCGATGAACAGCCGCGGGATCAGCGCCTCGCCGGGGTAGTCGCCGCCGAACACGAAGGACGACACGTACGAGCCCACGATCGGGATCGACAAGATCATGCCACGCGCGAACGAGAGCCCGGTTCCGGACAGCAGGTCGTCCGGGAGCGAGTAGCCGGCGAAGCCCTCGATCAGAGCCAGCAGCGCGAGGGTCAGGCCGATCACCCAGTTGATCTCACGCGGCTTGCGGAACGCGCCGGTGAAGAAGACGCGGAACATGTGCACCGCGATCGAGGCGACGAACAGCAGTGCCGACCAGTGGTGGATCTGCCGGAGCAGCAGCCCGCCGCGGATCTCGTAGGAGATGTCCAGGGTCGAGCGGTACGCCTCGGACATCTCGACGCCCCGCAGCGGGCCGTACGAGCCGGTGTACACGGTCTCGGCCGCCGACGGCACGAACCAGAAGGTCAGGAAGGTCCCGGTCAGCAGCAGGATCACCAGGCTGTACATGGCGATCTCGCCGAGCATGAACGACCAGTGGTCCGGGAAGACCTTGCGCAAGCCGTAGCGCATGGCCTTGGCGGCCCCGGTCCGCTCGTCGATGTAGCTGGCGGTGCCGCCGACGACGCGTCCGCCCAGTGAGGTGCTCATCGGTGTCCACGCTCCGGGAAACTCGGGCCAACGGCCTCATGGAAGGGAGAACTGGCGACCAGGTACCCCTCGGTGTCGACCGTGATGGGCAGCTGGGGGAGCGGACGGTGTGCCGGGCCGAAGATGACCTTGCAGTCCTCGGTGACGTCGAAGGTCGACTGGTGGCAGGGGCACAGCAGGTGGTGCGTCTGCTGCTCGTAGAGACCGACCGGGCAGCCGACGTGGGTGCAGATCTTGGAGTACGCCACGATCCCTTGGTAGCCCCAGGCCTTCTGCTTGGTCGACTTGATGTCGGCCGGGTCGAGCCGCATCAGCAGGACCGCCGCCTTGGCCTTCTGCTCGAGCTTGTCGTGCACCTTGTCGATGCCCTCCGGCATGACGTGGAACACCGAGCCGATCGTCACGTCCTCGACCTTGATCGGCGCGTACTCGGGGTCGCTCACCAGGCGCATGCCGGCCTTCCACATCGTGCGGGAGAGCCGGTCGCCGGGCAGCGGCCCGAGGTCGCGGAGCGCGACGATGAAGGGGAGACCGAACAGGCCGAGCGCGCCGGCCGCGGTTGCCTTGATCAGCGGTCGGCGCCCGATGCCCGACTCCTCGCCGCCCTGCTGCAGCGCCTGGACGGCGCCGTCGCGGTCGGCGGCGGTGCTGCGCAGGTAGTGCCGCTCCTCGACGACCTCCTCGTCCGGCATCAGGGTCTTCGCCCAGTGCACGGCGCCGATGCCGATGAAGAAGATGCCGCAGCCCATGCCCAGCCCGAGCAGGAAGTTCTGCAGCAGGGTTCGGCCGATCAGCGGGATGTAGACCGGTGTCTGCGGGTCCACCGCGAAGTAGGACACCAGGAAGACCAGCGTGCCCAGGATCGAGAGGGTGAAGAGCGCGGCCACCTGACGCTCGGCCCGCTTGGCCGCCTTCGGGTCGGTGTCCGCCAGTCGGTGCACGTGCGGCGGTAGGCCCGGGTTCTCGAACAGGGTGGGCGCCGCGGTCGTGCCCTCGATCTGGGGTGCGTGCTCCGGAAGGCCCGGGCGCTGCGCGAGCGTGCCGTCGGTCGATCCGTGCTGGGTCTGGCTCATGTCCGTCCGTCCTGCTGCGGTGCTGCCGCTCTGGTGCTCGCTCATCGCCTGCTCACGCCGCCTTCGAACCGAGCCAGACGGAGCAGCCGATCAGCGCGCCGATCCCGACGATCCAGGTGAACAGGCCCTCGGGCACCGGGCCCAGGTTTCCCAGCGACGACCCACCGGCGTGCGGCAGCTCCCGGCTCGCCTCGATGAAGGCGATGACGTCCTTCTTGTTCTCCGGCGTGATGTTCTTGTCGTTGAACACCGGCATGGACTGCGGGCCGGTCGCCATCGCCTCGTAGATGTGCTTCGGCGAGGTGTTGTCCAGCGCGGGCGCGTACTTGCCACGGGTCAGCGCGCCACCCGCTCCGGCGTAGTTGTGGCACATGGCGCAGTTCACCCGGAAGATCTCGCCGCCCTTGGCGGCGTCGCCGCCCTCGCCCGAGGCCTCCTCGGCGGTCGGGATCTGCGGGCCCGGAGCCAGCGAAGCGACGTACGCCGCCAGCTGCGCGGTCTCCTTGTCGTCGAAGCGCACGACCGCCTGCGGCGCCTGCGGACCGGGCTCGGCCATCGGCATCCGGCCGGTACCCACCTGGAAGTCGACCGAGGCGGCGCCCACACCGATCAGGCTCGGTCCGGCGATGTTGCCCCGGTTGTCAGCCGGTGCGCCCTGCGCGTTCAGGCCGTGGCAGCTGGCGCAGTTCGCCAGGAAGAGCTTCTTGCCCGCGGCGATGTCCTGCGTGCTGGTGGTCGCGGCGCTGGCCGCCTTCGGCGCAAGCGCGGAGTAGGCCGCGCCCGTGGCCAGCAGGCCGAGGGCTATGAGCAGCACCAGGGCCAGAGGGTGGCGCCTGCGGGCGGCGAGTGCGGTCACGTGCGGGTCCTCGTCTCGGGCGATGGTGCGAGCGTACGTCGGAGGGCAGGCGCCGGCGACGCGGCGACGCGGTCACCGCCCGGTGTCGGCACGACACCCCTCTGCGTCGCCACGGTGTCCATCACTTGAGCAGGTAGATGCTGGCGAACAGGGCGATCCAGACCACGTCCACGAAGTGCCAGTAGTACGACGTCACGATGGCGCCGGTGGCCTCGGCGTGGCCGAACCGCCGCGCCGCGAAGGAGCGCCCGATGATCAGCAGGAACGCGATCAGGCCACCGGTGACGTGCATGCCGTGGAAGCCCGTCGTCAGGTAGAACACCGATCCGTAGCCGTTGGTGCTGATCGACAGGCCCTCGGAGACCAGCGCCGCGTACTCGAAGACCTGGCCCGCGATGAACATCGCGCCGAACAGGTAGGTGAGGGCGTACCACTCGCGCATGCCCCACAGCCGCAGCTGCAGCAGCGAGCCCGTGCGGCCGGGCTGGAACTGCTCGGCCTTCCAGACGCCGAGCTGACACCACACCGAGCTGACGACGAGGATCAGCGTGTTGACGCTGGAGAAGGGGACGTTCAGCTTCTCCGGCCCCGTGACCCACTGCTCGGGCGCCACGGACCGGAGGGTGAAGTACATCGCGAACAACCCGGCGAAGAACATCAGCTCGCTGGAGAGCCAGACGATCGTTCCGACCGAGGCCATGTTCGGCCGGCTCACGACGGCGTGCGTCGGGCCTGTCTCAACTGCGGATGCTGTCGCCACGCAGAGCAGTATGGCCCTAACCGCCCCTGGAGGGGCATCCGACCCCCCGGCGGATCACGGCATCGTCCGCGCCGGTCAGCGGGGGTCCGCGCCGGGTTCCGCGCCGGGTTCCGCCACCCGGTCCGCGCCCGTGCCAGCGCTCCGTCGGCGCGCCGTCTGCCGGTAGCATCGCAGAACGCCGCGGGACGCCCCCGCAGGCGGCCGTGCCGGCACAGCACCGGACACGTCCGCACCACCGAGCACGAGGACCTCCGCATGAGTGCGCCGCAGACCGCCGGAGCCCACCCCGGGTCGCCCATCGGCTCCGCCCCCGGATCGGACCGGTCCGAGCGGACCCTGACCGTGCTCGTCTACAGCGACGACGTCGACACCCGCTCGGCCGTGCGGATGGCCGTCGGCCGGCGTCCGGCGTCGGACCTGCCGCGGGTCGAGTGGTTGGAGTGCGCCACCCCAGGTGCGGTGGTGTCCGCGATGGACGCGGGAGGCGTCGACGTCGCGGTGCTCGACGGTGAGGCCAGCCCGCACGGTGGCCTCGGCCTGTGCCGGCAGCTGAAGAACGAGATCTACCAGTGCCCGCCGGTGCTCGTGCTGATCGGCCGGGTGCAGGACTCGTGGCTGGCCGCGTGGTCGCAGGCCGACGCCGCCGTCCCTCACCCGCTCGACCCGGCCGCCGTCGCCCAGGCCGTGGCCGAGCTCGCCCGCACCGTCGTCGAGTGACGGGCGTGCCGAACCCAGGGTCCGGGGTCTCCTGGCCGAACCTGCTCAGCCGCCTGGTCGCGCGGCAGCCGCTGAGCCGTGAGCAGACCTCGTGGGCCATGGACCAGATCATGTCCGGTGAGGCGACGGACGTTCAGGTGGCCGGATTCCTCGTCTCGCTGCGGGCCAAGGGCGAGACCGTCGAGGAGCTGAACGGACTGGTCGACGCGATGCTGTCGCACGCCGTACCCGTGCACGTCGATGGACCGGTCGTCGACATCGTGGGGACCGGCGGCGACCGCGCGTCAACCGTGAACATCTCCACGATGGCCGCCCTGGTCGTGGCCGGGGCGGGGGCGCGGGTGGTCAAGCACGGCAACCGGGCGGCGTCCAGCGCGTGCGGCTCCGCCGACGTGCTGGAGGCTCTCGGTGTGCGGCTCGACCTCGCGCCCGACGCCGTGGGACGGGTGGCGCAGCGGGCCGGCATCACCTTCTGCTTCGCGCAGGTCTTCCACCCGGCCATGCGGCACGCCGCCGTGGCTCGACGCGAGCTCGGCGTGCCCACGGCCTTCAACTTCCTTGGACCGCTCACCAACCCGGCCCGGCCGGCCGCCACCGCCGTCGGCGTGGCCGACCTCCGGATGGCGCCGCTCATGGCGGGCGTCCTTGCGGCGCGCGGTACGTCGGCGCTGGTCTTTCGCGGCCAGGACGGGCTGGACGAGCTGACGACGTCGGGTCCCTCGGACGTGTGGCTGACCGGCAACGGGACGGTGCGCACGGTGGTCCTCGACCCGGCGGACCTGGGCGTCCCCAAGGCGGGCGTGGAGGAGCTTCGGGGTGCGGACGCCGCGTACAACGCGCAGGTCGCGCGGGACGTCCTGGGCGGCGCGCGCGGGCCGGTGCGCGACGCCGTGCTGCTGAACGCGGCCGCCGCGCTGGTGGCCGCCGACGGGGCTGTGGGGTCGGCTGGCTCACAGTCGGCCGGCTCGGGGTCTGCTGGCTCTGCCTCTGGGGAGTCTGCGATCGGCGCGGCCGCGCCCGTGGAGGCGGCGCCCCTGGACGGCGACCGGCTGGTCGAGGCGATGCGCGCCGGCATGGCCCTGGCGGCCGAGGCGATCGACTCAGGCGCCGCCGCGGACGTCCTGCGCCGCTGGGTCGCGGCAACCGCCGCGGCCTAGCCCAGTCCGACCCGGCGCGCCGTGCCGCGCCGACCGTCAGGCGCCGTCGAGCCCGAGGGAGAACGCCGCCTCGAGGTCGTGCCGGGAGTAGGACCGGAACGAGATGTGCGTCTGGGTATTCAGCACGCCGTCGACCTTGTTCAGCCGGTCGGCGATGATGTCGGCCAGCGCCTCGTGCTCGCGGACGCGCACCATGGCGATCAGGTCGATCTCCCCAGTGACGGAGTAGACCTCGCTGACGCCGTCCAAGTCGGCGATGGCGGCCGCCACCTCCGGGATGCGGTCGACCTCGGCCTCGACGAGCACGATCGCGGTGATCACGGGAACCCTCTCCGTCGGCGGCGGGACGTCGTGCGCGAGCCTAGTCCGGTTCACGCGCACCGATCAGCGGCACGAATGAGCCGCACCGATCCGCGGCACCGATCGACAGGACCGATCCGCGGCACCGATCCGCGGCACCGATCCGCGGCACCGATCGGCGGCACCGATCGACGGCACCGATCGGCGGCACCGATCGGCGGGGCCGATCAGCGGCACGCTGCGCGCCACCGGTCAGCCGGCTCGGTGCGGGAGCGCGGGCCGTGGCTCGTCGAACGGCACCGCACTGCCCCGCTGCGCGGCCAACGGCTCCAGCCGGGCCCGCTCGGCGCCCGCGCCGTGCAACGGGCAGGCCCAGGTGCCCTCGACCTCGACCAGCCGGGTACCCGGCGTCTCGAGCCAGTGCAGGACCTTCTCGGCCTCCTCCGCCGTTCCGGCCGGCGCGGGGAGGATGGGTCGGCCGACCACCTCGGCGGTGGCGCGCAGCGCGTGGACGTACGGCCAGGGATCGGCGCCGCGTGGCGCGACGCACGTGCCGGCCAGGCGGCCGTGCCGCACCAGCACGATCTCCCAGCCCCCGGCGTCCCGCCGGCGCGCGGCCACGACCTCGGCGCACGACGCCAGCCCGGCCAACCGCTGCACTCGTGCGGCCGCCCGCATCACCGCCACCATCCGGTCGCGGACCACGGCCGCCTGCTCGTAGCGCTGGGAGCCGGCCAGCGTGGCGATCCGCGAGCGCAGCGCCGAGGCCAGCTCGCGGCAGTCGTGGCTCATCGCCCGGCGGGCCCGCTGCACGATGGTCGTGTACTCGGCGACCGCCTGTTCGCGCGTGCTCTCGTCGGCCGCGCGGACGCAGGGCGCCGGGCAGCGCCCCATGTCGGCCAGCGCGCAGGCGCTGCCGCCCCCGCGGCGACCGAGCCGGCGACTGCACTGGCGCAGCGCGAAGGCCTCGTGCATTGCCTCGACGGCGTGCTCTGCGGACTGCCGTCCGGAGAACGGCCCGAGGTACGTCGCGCCGTCGTCCCGCACCTCGTTCACCACCGAGAGCCGTGGAAAGGGCTCGTTGGTGAGCTTGACCCAGGGCGCTCGTTCGGGACGCTTCGAGCGCCGGTTGTACCGCGGCTTGTGCTCGGCGATGAGCCGGAGCTCGCGGACCTGCGCCTCCAGCGCGGTCTCGCACACGACCGGCACCACGCGCTCGGCCAGCCCGACCATCTCTCCCATCCGAGTCCGGTGCTCGGACGCCGTGAAGTAGCCGCGGACGCGGGTGCGGATGTCCTTGGACGTGCCGACGTACAGCACCTCGTCGCGGGGGCCGCGGAACACGTACACGCCCGGTGCGTGGGGCAGGCCTTCGGCGAGGTAGCGCTTGCGGCGCTGCGCCGTCGACACCCGGCCGCTGAACGTGGTCAGCTCCTCCAGCGAGTGGACGCCGACGCCGCCCACCCGCTCCAGCAGCCCGTGCAGCACGTCGACGGTGGCACGCGCGTCGGTCAAGGCGCGGTGGTCCGGGGTCGTGGGTGAGCCGAAGAACCGGGCCAGCGTGCCCAGCTTGCGGTTCGGCACCTCCTCGCGGCCCAGAACCTGACGCGCGAGGTGCACCGTGTCGACGACGGGGAAGCCGGGCCAGGGGTTACCGGTGCTCCTCGCCGCCGCCTTGAGGAAGCCGACGTCGAAAGGTGCGTTGTGGGCCACCAGGACGCTCCCCCGGGCGAAGTCGAGGAAGGTCGGCAGGACCGCCTCGATGCGCGGGGCGTGGCGGACCATGCGGTCGGTGATTCCGGTGAGCAGTGCGATGAACGGCGGGATCGAGGTGCCCGGATTCACCAGGGTCTGCAGCTCGCCGACGACCACGCCGCCGCGCACCCGCACCGCTCCGATCTCGGTGATCGCGCAGCTGGACGAGGATCCGCCCGTGGTCTCGAGGTCGACGACGACGAAGTCCACCTCGGACAACGGGGTGCCGAGCTCGTCGAGCGTTCCCTGGACGGCCATCACGGGTGGAACCGTAGGTCTCGGCACCGACAACCTCCGTCAGGCGCGCTGGACCACCCGCTGACCTACGCTGCACGGGTGGCTGCACCGATCGCCGACCGGGCATCGGAGAGCCCTGTGCCGATCCCATCCCCGGCCGGCCCGCCTTCGGACCCGCCCTCGGACGGACCCGTCCTGCTGCCCGCGGACGAGCCTGTTGAGGAACCGGCCGAGTCCGCGGGCGAAGCCGCGCCCGGCGCCACCGCGCTCCCGGAGGCCGTGCGACGTCGAGTCCTCGACCTGGCTGCGGGAGCGCTGGGGTCGATGCCGCCCCAGGAGGTGCCGCCCAGCCTGGTGCGGGTCCGCAGCTTCACCCCCGCGCGCCGAGCCGAGCGCGGCGCGGTGCCGCTGCTGACCACGCTCGAGCGGGACGAGGCCTTCCGGGCCCGGGTCGCGTCCGCAGTCCGCGGGGACTCCACCGACCTGGCGACGGCAGTGGACGCCGGCTCGGCTCCCGAGGACGCCGACATGGTGGAGGTGGCGGCGGCGGCGTACCTGCTGCGTCCCGCGACCTGGCCCTCGATGGTGGATCGGGCGTCGCGGGAGCTGGCGCGCGCGGAGCAGGAGCGGGCAGACCGCGTCGGGCAGGAGCTGCTGTCGCGGGCCCGCGCGGAGCTGGAGCTGGCGCGGGCCGAGCGTGGTCGCAACGAGGCCGCCGCGCGCGAGGAGCTCGCCGCCCTGCAGGAGGAGCTGGCCGACGTCCGCCGGGAGCTGCGCCGGCACCGGTCGGACGCCGACCGGGCACGCGCCCTGACACGGTCTGCACAGAACCAGGCCGAGGAGATTGCCGAAACGGCCGAGCGTGAGGTCGAGGCCGCGCGGGAGCGGGCCGAGCGCGCGGAGGCCGAGCTGCGCGCCGCCCGGGAGGAGCTGATGGCGCTGCGTCGCGCGGACCGGGAGGGACGCTCGCTGGCCGGAGCCCGCGCCCGGCTGCTGCTCGACACGGTGCTGGACGCCGCCGCCGGTCTGCGATCCGAGCTGGCCCTGCCTCCTGCGGGCCTGGCACCAGCCGACCTGGTGGGCTCGGCCGAGACGCCCTCGGGCGCCGCCGTGGCCGCCCGGGCTCGTGCCGCCGACGACCCGGCCGTGCTCGACGAGCTGCTCCGCCTGCCTCGCCCCCACCTCGTAGTAGATGGGTACAACGTCACGAAGAGTGCGTACGGCGAGCTGCCGCTCGCCGACCAGCGGGCCCGGCTGCTGGGCGCGCTGTCCTCGCTCGCTGCCCGCACGCGAGCCGAGATCACCTGCTGCTTCGACGGGGCCGACCTGCCCGGCCGGACGCCGACGCCGACCGTGCGAGGGGTGCGGGTGCGGTTCAGCGCGGACGGCGAGATCGCGGACGACCTGATCCGCCGGCTCGTCCGGGCGGAGCCGCCCGGTCGAGTCGTCGTCGTGGTTTCCAGCGACCGGGAAGTCGCCGACGACGTCCGAGCGCTGGGGGCGCGGCCGGTTCCCAGCGCCGCCCTCGTCCGCCTGCTGGCCCGCTCCTGACCGCGTTGTCGGACCCTGCCTCTAGCGTCCGGGGAGGTGGTCGGCAGCGCGCCGACCGGACGAGGAGGGAACGGTCGTGCACATCGACTGCGACAGCTGCGAGGTCCGCGGGCTCGCCTGCGGGGACTGCGTCGTGACCGTGCTGCTGGGCGCCCCGCCCGAGGGTGTGGAGCTCGACCCGGCGGAGCAGGTGGCCATCGGCGTCCTGGCCGACACCGGGCTGGTGCCGCCCCTGCGTCTTCGCCGCGCCGCCGGATGAGCCGGTGATGCCCCAGCTGAGCCGGTGAGGCGCCGGAATGAGCCGCCGGAACCAGCCACCGGATGCGCCGGATGAGCCAGCGGGGAGTACCGGATGCGCCGGCTGAGCCGCCGGTGAGTACCGGATGCGCCGTCGATCAGCGCCGGCCGAACCGCCCGCTCAGCGGTCCGGTCCGCCTACCATGAGCCGGTGAGCCCGTCGCGCAGGGAGGCGGACGCCGGGGAGCCCGAGCCGGAGCCCGGGCCGCACCCCGACGCCGGCGCACCGCTGCGGCGGGTGCTGGCGGCGGTGCTGCTCGTCGCCGCGGCCGTCACGGGTGCCGTGGTGGCCGAGGCCCGCAGCGGTCCGTCGGCCGGGCCGCCGGCAGCGACAGCGACCGCGGTTCCCGGAGAGATGGCGCCCGGGACGGCAGACCGAACGCCGGGCATGGCGGCGGGCCGGACGGGTGGCACGTCAGACGCCACCTCAGACGCCACGTCTGATGGCAGGTCGGACGCGACGCCCGGCCGGGCATCCGGCTCGGCGGCGGCGCCGATGCGACCAGATCTGGCGCAACAGCCGGATCGCGCGGAGCAAGCCGACGGGGCGCAGCAGCCGGACGGGGGCCAGCAGAGCCGCGAGCGAGCGCTGACCGCGCTGCTGGCCGTGCGGAGCCGGGCCGTGATGCAAGGGGACGCACAGGTGTGGCTGTCCACCGTCGACCACTCCGCCACGGCCTTCCGCGCCCGGCAGGCCGAGGTGTTCGAGAACCTGCGCGACGTGCCGCTCGCCCAATGGAGCTACCGCTACGTCGGCGTGGCGCCAGCCCTGCCTTCCGCGCGCCGGCGCGAGCTCGGGTCGTCCGCCTGGGTGGCTCGGGTGCTCGTGGGCCACCGGATCCGCGGCTTCGACACCGCGACGTCCTACAGCGAGCAGTTCCTCACCGTGGTACGTCGGCGGGGCGGGTGGATGCTGGCGGCCGACGACGACGGCGACGGCGCACCCCAGCCGTGGGACCTGGGTCGGGTGCGGGTCGAACGCGGGCGGCACGTTCTCGTCCTGGGCACTGCTCCAACCCAGAGCCTGCGCGGCTTCGCCGTCGAGGGTGACCGCGCCGTGGAGCGGGTGAGCCAGGTGTGGGGCAGCCAGTGGCCCCGACGCGCGGTGCTGGTCGTGCCCCGCACCCAGACCGAGTTCGGCCGGCTGCTGCTGCGCGACCGCAAGGGTCTCGGCCAGGTCGCCGCCGTGACCACCGGCGACCTGGGGCTAGCCCCTGGGGACCGCGTCGCGCCTTCCGCCGACGGGACCTCGAACGGCGGCCGACTGGCCCGCAACGACCGGGTGGTGCTCAACCCGGCCGCGTTCGACCGGTTGGCTGCCACTGGTCGGCGGGTGGTGCTCACCCACGAGGTCACCCACGTCGCCGTCCGGTCCTCGACGTCGTCCGCCGTGCCGATCTGGCTGTCGGAGGGGTTCGCCGACTACGTCGGGTACCGGGGCAGCGGGGTCACGCGGCGCACCGCGGCCGCGGACGTCCTGGCTTTGGTGCGCCAGGGCAGGGGGCCCACGTCGCTGCCGACGGCGGCCGACTTCGACCCGACCCGAGCCACCATCGCGCCGTCCTACTCCTCCGCGCTGCTGGCCTGTGACCTGGTCGCCGACACCTACGGCGAACAGGGACTCGTGCGTCTGTACCGGGCCGCCACCGAGCGCACGCCCAACGGTGGACCGGATCCGCAAGCGCGCCTGGCCAGCGCCTTCCCCCGCGCACTCGGGACGTCCCAGCAGCGCTTCACCGCGGACTGGCGCCAGCACCTGTCGCGCCTGGCCCGATGACCGCCCAGGACGTGCGGGCGGCGGCCGTCGCCCGAAGCGCCAGCAGCTTGCGCGCTCCCGTCGTCGCCGCCGTGGTCCTCGGGGTGGCCCTGGTCGCCGTCGCCGCCGTCGCCGTGCCGTGGTCCGTCCTCGGGAGGGGGGCACCGGCCGTCCAGCCGTCGCCGAGCACCGACTTCTCCGCTGCGCAGCTGCAACGCGACGCGGCATTCCACGCAGCGCTGCGTGCGTGGACCTACCCGCGCCTGGCGCTCGGCATCGGCCTTGCCCTCGTCCTTGGGCTCAGCCCCTGGGGCGGGCGGCTGGTCTTTCGCGTCGGCCGGCTGCTGGGGGGCTCGTGGCCGGCCCAGGTGCTCGGCGGAACCGTCGTGCTCACGGCTATACCGGTGCTGGCCGGGGTGCCGCTCGGCATCGGCGCCGAGCGGGTGCTGCGTCGGTACGGGCTGTCCACGCAGGGCTGGGGCGGCTGGGCGGTCGACGTCGCCCGCGCGTGGGCGGTCGCAGCCGTCGTCACCGCGCTGTTGCTGCTGGTGCTGGTGGCGCTGGCCCGCCGCTGGCCGCAGCGCTGGTGGTTGCCGGCCGCGGCGCTGGCCGCTGCCGTCACGGTCGCGGGGTCGGCGCTCTACCCGGTGCTCATCGAGCCGCTCGCCAACGACTTCACGCCGATGGCGGCCGGCCCGCAGCGGACGGCGCTGCTCGACCTGGCCATCCGCGACGGCGTTCCGGTGCGCGACGTCCTGGTCGCCGACGCCTCCCGCCGCACCACGACCGAGAACGCCTACGTCTCCGGCCTGGGCGCGACCCGCCGGATCGTCGTCTACGACACCCTTCTCCGCAGCGCGTCTCCGCGCGAGGTCGAGCTGGTCGTGGCGCACGAGCTCGGCCATGCGAAGGCGCACGACGTCCGGCTCGGCACGACCCTTGGCGCGCTGGCTGCGGCGCTGGCCGCGGTCCTGCTCTTCCTGGTCCTGGAGGGGCGCCGTTGGTGGCGGCAGCTGCTCGACGCCGAACCGTCGGGTTCCGGGATAGCTGGCCCCGCCCGTGCCGCGGCGGCCAACCCGCGGGCCATCGCCCTGATCCTCGCCCTCGCGACGATCGGAGGCTACCTGGCCGCCCCGGCCAGCACGCTGGTGTCGCGGCGGACCGAGGCCAGGGCCGACCTCCACGCCCTCAACCTCACCCGCGACCCCGAGGGGTTCGCCGGGATGCAGCGACGCCTGGCCACGAGCAACATCAGCGACCTGCAGCCTCGGTGGTACCGCACCCTGCTCTTCGCCACCCACCCTGCTCCCCCCTGGCGGATCGCGATGGCCAGGGCCTGGGCACAAGAGCACGGCCTGCCTGGCCCAACCCGCGTGGCGCGCTGAGGCCCCGGCTCGGCCTCGCGCCCCTTCCGCCGTAGCCTGCGACCGCGTGCCGGCAGCCGTGTCGTGGACTCCGGACGACTCCGTCGGCGAAGACCCTTCGGCGAAGACCATAGGGTCGTGCCGTGGAGGACGGCCGCACCCTGATCGTGACCAACGACTTCCCGCCCAGGACCGGCGGCATCGAGTCGTTCGTGCTGGCCATGGCCCAGCGGATGCCCGCGGACCGAGTCGTCGTCCACACGGCGCGCCAGCGCGGCGACCGCGAGCACGACGCCGCCCTGCCGTTCCGCGTGGTCCGCGACCCCTCGCGGCTGATGGTCCCCACGCCCGCGATCGCCCGGCGCAGCGCGGCTCTCGCGCGGGACCACGGCTGCGACCGGGTCTGGTTCGGCGCCGCCGCACCGCTCGCGCTGATGGCGCCCACGTTGCGCCGCGCCGGCGTGCGCCGGGTCGTCGCCACCACCCACGGGCACGAGGTGTGGTGGTCCTCCGTGCCGGGCGCCCGGCAGGCGCTGCACGCCATCGGCGAGCGCACCGACGTGCTGACCTACCTCGGGGAGTACTGCCGGGCCCGCATCGCGCGTCCGCTGTCGCCCGCGGCGCGGGCCCGGATGGTGCAGCTGACGCCCGGGGTGGACGACCAGGTCTTCCGCCCCGGCAGCGGCGGCCGGTGGGTGCGGGAGCGGCACGGGCTGACCGACCGCCCGGTCGTGGTGTGCGTGTCGCGGGTTGTCGCGCGCAAGGGCCAGGACGTCCTGGTGCGGGCGATGCCGGCGATCCGTGAGCGGGTGCCCGGCGCGGCGCTGCTGCTGGTCGGAGATGGCCCGTACCGGCGAACGGTGGAGCGTCTCGTATCGCGCCTCGGGCTGGGCGACGACGTCGTGCTCGCCGGGCGGGTGCCGTGGCATGAGACGCCGGCCCACTACGACGCCGGCGACGTCTTCTGCATGCCCACGCGCACGCGGCTGGGCGGCCTGGAACCCGAGGCACTGGGCATCTGCTACCTCGAGGCCGCCGCGACCGGGCTGCCGGTCGTCGCCGGCGACTCCGGCGGCGCACCGGACGCCGTTCTGGACGGCGAGAACGGGATGGTGGTCGACGGCCGGGACGTCGGCCAGGTGGCGAACCGCGTTGCCACCCTGCTCGCGGACCACGAGCTCGCCCGCCGGTTCGGCGAGCGCGGTCGGGCCTGGGTGGGGGAGCGGTGGCGGTGGGACGACCTGGCGGAGCGGCTGCAGCGGCTGCTGGCTGCCCAGCCGGTGGGCTGAACCCGGTCAGCCGGTCGGCTGGACTT
>DATFPQ010000166.1:0-6359 GCA_035264765.1 Actinomycetales bacterium
AGCCGGAGCGGCCACGCCCCAGGTACAGCAGCGACCCCGGGGACAGGTCCGCGCCCGCGACCTCGGCCGTGCCGGACATCACGAGCACGGCGTGCTCGAAGGCCGCGTCGACGTCGATGTCGTACCGGCCGGGCGCGGTAACCAGGAGCTCCGCCCCGACCAGCGGCGTGTGGACGCCGGCAGGCGAACGCACCGACCCCAGCGCGCCGGCCACGACCGTCGTCGTCAGCCCGCCGTCGCGCAGCACCGGCAGCTCCGCGTGGTGCTCGAACCGCGGCTCGCCGGACCGTGCGAACCTGGGCAGGGCCACCCACAGCTGCAGACCGTGCAGGCCCGCGGGGTGGTCCGGAGCGGACCACTCGGAGTGCGCGATGCCGCGACCCGACGACATCAGGTTGAGCTGACCGGGCCGGACGGCCTGCACGCTGCCCAGGCTGTCGCGGTGCTCGATCTCGCCGTCCACCAGCCAGGTCACCGTCTGCAGTCCGGTGTGCGGGTGGGGCGGCACCTGCATGCCGGGTCGGCCGCTGACGTCGTCCGGGCCGAAGTGGTCGACGAAGCACCAGGCGCCGACCATCCGCAGTCGGCGCTGCGGCAGCAGCCGGCGCACGGTCGCGAACCGGCCGAGCGGGACGTCGTGACCGGGCAGCAGCACGCTGTCGGGCTCGGGTGCGGACGCGACGGTGCAGCCGTAGACGGCCTGGCCGAGGCTCACGAAGCGACCATAGGGCTCGGCCGGCTGACGCGCTTGGGGCGGTGTCGGCCCCCGTCCACCATCTACCCTGTGCGGGTGGCCCGACGTCCTGGCGATCGCGAGTGCCACCGCGCGCCGGAACCAGGGCCCTGATGGCCGAGTGGCTCACCTCGCTGGTGCACCCTGACCTGGCCGGCCTGACGGCGGGTGGCGTCTACCTGGTCCTGTTCACTCTGGTGTTCGTCGAGTCCGGCCTGCTCGTCGGCTTCTTCCTGCCGGGCGACACCGTGCTGTTCGCCGCCGGACTGCTGTCCGCGACGCCCGGATCGCCGCTGTCGCTTCCGGTGCTCGCCGTGGGGACGGCGCTCGCGGCGGTGACAGGCGACGCCGTGGGCTACTGGAGCGGGCGCCGGCTCGGTCGGCCGTGGGTGGAGCGGCGCTCGGGCCGGATGGCGTCACACCTGCCCGCCGCCGAGCGGTTCTACCAGCGCTGGGGCTGGTCCGCCGTCGTCGTGGCCCGGTTCATCCCGTGGGTCCGCACGTTCACGCCGGTGGTAGCCGGGCTGGCCCGGATGTCCTATCCGGCCTTCCTCTCGGCCAACGTCGTGGGCGCGCTGCTCTGGGGCACCGGCCTGGTCGTGCTGGGACACGTCGCGCACTCGGTGCCCTGGGTGCGGCACGCCGCCTACGCCGTCGCGGGGGTGTCGATCGCGCTGTCGCTGGCCGGCACCGTGCTGGCGCACCGCCGCGCCAGGTCGTCCGGTCGGGTGCCGACCGAGCACCGGTAGCGGCTGCGCGGGGCTAGCCGACGGGAGCCGGTCGGCAGAGCCGAGCCGGTCTGGCCGGGGGGAGGCGGTCAGCCGAGCCGCGCCGGTCAGCCGAGCCGCGCAGGTCAGCTCACCCGAGCCGGTCTAACCGAGCCGGTCAGCGCAGCCGAGCCGCGTCTAACCGAGCCCGAGCTCGGCCCGACCGTAGGCGAACCGGTAGGGAAGCCCATCGGCCTCGACCCGCTCGCGGGCCCCGGTGTCGCGGTCCACGATCACCGCGACCGCGAGGACGTTCGCGCCCGCCTCGCGCAGGGCCGACACCGCGGTCAGCGCGGAGCCGCCCGTGGTCGACGTGTCCTCGACGGCGACGACTCGGCGGCCGGCGACGTCCGGACCCTCGATCCGGCGCTGCAGTCCGTGTGCCTTGCCCTCCTTGCGGACGACGAAGGCGTCCAGGCGCCTGCCGCGAGCCGCCGCCGCGTGCAGCATCGCGGTCGCCACCGGGTCGGCACCCATGGTGAGACCACCGACGGCGTCCGGCTCCAGGTCCGCCACCAGGTCGAGCATCACCCGGCCGACGAGCGGGGCGGCCGCGCCGTCCAGGGTGATGCGGCGCAGGTCCACGTAGTAGTCGGCGGTGGCACCACTAGACAGCGTGACCGCGCCGTGGACGACGGCAGTGTCGAGGATGGCCGCGCGCAGGGCGTCCCGGGGACTGGAGTCGGTCACGGCCGCGAGCCTAGTGCGCGGCGCCGGGCAGCCGGTCAGCCGTTCATCCCGGTGGCAGCGCCGTCGCGGGCCGGCGTTGCCGTGCGGCGGCGCGCCATGGCACCGGTGACGCGGCGCACCAGCCCGCGCGGGGCCAGCCGGCTGACCGCCACGACCACCTTGTAACGGGCGCTCGGCACGCTGATCACCCGGCCCCGGCGGACGTCTGCCAGGCACGCGTCGACGACGTCATCGGGGTCCAGCCAGCCGAACGACGGGATCTGCGACATCCGCTGCTGCGCCCGCTGATGGAACTCCGTGTGCACGAATCCGGGACACAGCGCCGTCACCTGGACGCCGTGCCGCCCCAGCTCGTTCGCCAGGCCCTCGGTGAACGTCGTGACCCACGCCTTGGCCGCCGAGTAGCTGCCCATGACGACGAAGCCGGACACCGACGAGACGTTGATGATGGCGCCGTACCCGCGATCGCGCATCGGCCCCGCGGCGGCGTGGGACAGGACCAGGACGGCGCGGACCAGGACGTCGACCAGGCGCTCCTCGTCGGTCAGCGCGCCGTACGTGAAGGCATGACCGAGACCGAACCCGGCGTTGTTGACGAGCAGGTCCACCGGGCGGGAGCGGTCCCGGACCCGGTCCGCGACCCGCTGCAGCTGCTCCCGGTCGGCGAGGTCCGCAGGCAGCACCTCCACTCGCCGGCCGTACGCCGTCCGCAGCTCCTCGGCCACCCGCTCAAGCCGGGGGACGTCGCGCGCCACCAGGACCAGGTCGTTGCCCTCTGCGGCCAGCCGGCGCGCGAAGGCCAGGCCGAGCCCGGACGTCGCGCCGGTGACCAACGCCGTCGGGTCGGCGGAAGGATTCGTCATGGACGGACCCTAGCGGCGGGGGCTGTCGGCGGTGCCGGGTACGTTCCTTCTGTGCGCCTGGCGACCTGGAACGTGAACTCCGTCCGTGCCCGGATCGACCGCGTCGTCGGCTGGCTCGAGCGCAGTGAGGTCGACGTCCTGGCCATGCAGGAGACCAAGTGCCGCGACGACCAGTTCCCGGAGGACCGGTTCGCCGCGCTGGGGTACCAGGTGGCGCACCACGGGCTGTCGCAGTGGAACGGGGTGGCGGTCGCGTCCCGCGTCGGCCTGGAGGACGTGCAGGTGGGCTTTCCGGGGCAGCCGGGCTGGGGCGACCCCGTGGAGGCTGAGGCGCGCGCGCTCGGCGCGATCTGCGGCGGCGTGCGGGTGTGGAGCCTGTACGTCCCGAACGGCCGCGAGCTGGGCGACCCCCACCTGCTCTACAAGCTGGACTGGCTGGCACGACTGCGCGACGCCGGCTCGGCGTGGCTGGCCGACGACCCGCTGACCCAGGTCGCCCTCGTCGGTGACTGGAACATCGCCCCGCAGGACGATGACGTCTGGGACCCCGCCTTCTTCGAGCACCGCACCCACACGTCGCCCCCCGAGCGGGAGGCCTTCCGAGCGGTCGTCGACGCCGGCTTCGCCGACGTCGTCCGGCCGCACACGCCGGGCCAGTTCACCTACTGGGACTACACGCAGCTGCGATTCCCCCGCAAGGAGGGCATGCGGATCGACTTCGTACTCGCCTCACCGGCGCTGGCCAAGCGGGTCACCGGCGCGTCCATCGACCGCCAGGAGCGCAAGGGCAAGGGTGCCAGCGACCACGCGCCCGTCGTGGTCGAGCTGGACTGACTTCGAGGACGGCCTCGGCCCGCGAGGTTCCCAAAGCGGACGCCCGGGAGCAGGATGGTCTCCACCGGGTGGGAGCGAGGACACGATGAACGACGCCACGCAGAACCCCCAGGGCAGCGGAGGGTCCGAAGCCGACCCGACCGCCGCCGTCTCGACGGCCGACCAGGCTGGGAACGCGGCCGAGCGGGAGGCGCAGGCCGGCCCGGCCGACTGGTCGGACGCGGCGAACGACCCCGGTTCGGGGGTCCCGGGCGGTGGCCGTCACAAGTACGCCAGCGGCAAGACGTACTGCGGCACCGAGAACTGAGCCTTCCGGGAGCCCGAACGCACGAACGCGGCGACGGTGCACGCCCAGGGGTGCACCGTCGCCGGCTCATGCTTACGACGAGTACCGGCGTCAGAGGCCGGCCACGACCAGCCCCTCCGAACCTCCCAGCCGGTCCACGAGCACGGTGTCGCCGTCGCGGACCTCGCCGGACAGCAGCGCCCGGGCCAGCCGGTCGCCGATCTCCTTGGCCACCAGCCGCCGCAGCGGTCGCGCGCCGTAGGCGGGGTCGTAGCCCTGCAGCGCCAGCCACTCGCGGGCGGCGTCCGAGACCTTGAGGCTGAGCCGGCGCTCGGCCAGTCGAACGGCCAACCGGTCGACCTGCAGGTCGACGATGCGGGTCAGCTCGTCCAGGCTCAGCGCGTCGAACACCACCACGTCGTCCAGCCGGTTCAGGAACTCCGGCTTGAAGGCGGCGCGCACGGCCGCCATCACGGCCTCGTGCTTGGCCTTGTCATCGAGGGTCGGGTCGACCAGGTAGACCGAGCCTAGGTTCGACGTCAGCACCAGGATGGTGTTGCGGAAGTCCACGGTACGGCCCTGGCCGTCGGTGAGCCGGCCGTCGTCGAGCACCTGGAGCAGGATGTCGAAGACGTCCGGGTGCGCCTTCTCGACCTCGTCCAGCAGCACGACGCTGTAGGGACGCCGGCGCACGGCCTCGGTGAGCTGCCCACCCTCGTCGTAGCCGACGTAGCCGGGCGGCGCGCCCACGAGTCGCGAGACGGTGTGCTTCTCGCCGTACTCGCTCATGTCGATCCGCACCATCGCCCGCTCGTCGTCGAACAGGAAGTCCGCGAGCGCCTTGGCGAGCTCGGTCTTGCCGACGCCGGTCGGGCCCAGGAACAGGAAGGAGCCGGTGGGCCGGTCGGGGTCACTGATGCCGGCGCGCGAGCGGCGGACGGCGTCACTGACCGCCTCGACGGCGCGGCGCTGGCCGATCAGCCGGCTGCCGAGCACCTCCTCCATCCGGAGCAGCTTCTCGGTCTCGCCCTCCAGCAGCCGGCCGGCGGGGATGCCGGTCCAGGCCGCCACGACGTCGGCGACGTCGTCCGGGCCGACCTCGTCCTTGACCATCGGGTCGCCGTACGGCGCGTCCTGCTCGGCCTCCTGGGCCTGAGCCAGCTCGCGCTCGAGCTGCGGGATCTGCCCGTAGAGCAGCGCCGACGCACCGGCCAGGTCGCCCTCGCGCTGGAGCCGGTCGGCCTGGCCGCGCAGGTCGTCGATCTGGCTCTTCAGGTCACCGACCCGGTTCAGCCCGGCCTTCTCCTGCTCCCAGCGCGCGTTCAGCGCGGCGAGCTGCTCGTTCTTGTCGGCCAGCTCCTTGCGCAGCCGCTCCAGCCGCTCGCGGGAGGCCACGTCGTCCTCCCGCTCGAGGGCGAGCTCCTCCATGTGCAGCCGGTCGACGGCGCGGCGCAGCTCGTCGATCTCGACCGGGGAGGAGTCGATCTCCATCCGCAGCCGGGACGCGGCCTCGTCCACCAGGTCGATGGCCTTGTCCGGCAGCTGGCGGCCGGTGATGTACCGGTCCGACAGCGTCGCGGCAGCGACGAGCGCGGAGTCGGCGATGGCGACCTTGTGGTGCGCCTCGTACCGCTCCTTGAGCCCGCGCAGGATGCCGATCGTGTCCTCGACGCTCGGCTCGCCGACGAACACCTGCTGGAACCGCCGCTCCAGCGCCGCGTCCTTCTCGACGTGCTCGCGGTACTCGTCGAGCGTCGTGGCGCCGACCATCCGCAGCTCGCCGCGGGCCAGCATCGGCTTGAGCATGTTCCCGGCGTCCATGGCGCCCTCGCCGCTCGCGCCGGCGCCGACGACGGTGTGCAGCTCGTCGATGAACGTGACGACCTCGCCGCCGGAGTTCTTGATCTCCTCCAGCACGGCCTTGAGCCGCTCCTCGAACTCGCCGCGGTACTTCGCGCCCGCGACCATCGCGCCGAGGTCGAGGGAGATCAGCCGCTTGCCGCGCAGGGACTCGGGCACGTCGCCGTCCACGATGCGCTGGGCGAGCCCCTCGACAATTGCGGTCTTGCCCACGCCCGGCTCTCCAATGAGCACCGGATTATTCTTGGTGCGGCGCTGTAGGATTTGGATCACTCTTCTGATCTCGTCATCCCGTCCGATGACGGGATCGAGCTTGCCATCCCGGG
>DATFPQ010000167.1:0-3437 GCA_035264765.1 Actinomycetales bacterium
GTCGAAGGCCCAGTACCAGGCCTGGTCCTGGGCCGCGCCGATCGGGTCCAGCTCGCGGTACTGCTCCCATGGCAGGTCCGGGTCCACCACCGGGGCGGTCCGCGGAACCATCGGAGTCTCGAACACATGTTCGATTGTAGCCAAACAAGCGGACAGTCACAAGACCCGCAAGTACGCCATTTCGGACCCTGCGGCTTAAAAGGGCTTGGCACTCTTCAGGCGCGGGCGCGAGGACCCCGCGCCCGCGTGCACCACATGAGCTGTTCAAGCGACTGGGCGACACGCCAACCCTGGCCGGGAAGGTCCGTAGACCTGCAGCAACTGTGTCCTGGGCCACGTCACAGGTCGCCGACGCCTCCGGCGTCTCGGTGTGATCCGTTGAGGCGTCGACCAGGACGCGCCCTCACCCCGCCGCCCGCGATCTCGCCCACACCGCTACCCCCAGCGGAAGAGGCCCAGGACCTCGTCTCGCGCAGTTGACACGCACGGGAGAGGCCATGGACGCCGTCCACCTCGCACGCAGGGCGGGCGACTGCGGCGTGCCATCCGGTTCCGAGCGCTCAGCCCAGCGGCCCGACGTCGAGGCGAGCCACACCACCCAGCCGACGGGCGTTCACCACCCGGACGCCCGCTCCCCCGCCAGCAGCCGCGCGACCGATCCGACCGCCTCCCGCAGCTGCAGCGCGGCGGCCTGGTGCGCGGCCCGGTCCAGTCCGTGCGGGTCAGCGATGTCGAGGACGTCCACCTGCGGCGCCGTCCGACCTCGCAGCGACCGGCTCAGCGTCCGGGACGACCCGGCGGCCGCCGTCGGACCCGGCACCGGAACGCTTCCCCGGCTGGAATGCATCAGCTCGACCGCGGCACGAAGACCAGGCCCTAGGTCACCGCTCCCCCGCCCGGCCATCAGCGCGTCCGCCAGCGTCCGCGCCTCCACAAGCGTGAACGTGCGGCTCCGGGCGGCTGGTGCCAGCTGCGCCGCCTGCACGCGGTGCGAGCGCTCGGCCACGAGAACCAGGTCCGCGCTGAGCAGCAGGTCCGCGGTGAGCCGCCGGGCCGTGGTTTCGACCGGCGTGACCCCGAACGAGACGACCGCCTCGGTCATCACCGCACACGGTGGTGCGCCCGCGACGGCCCGGGTGCCGGCGGAGGCCACCGATGCCGAGACCTCATGCTCGTCCAGCGCCGCACGGAGCAGCGCATCGGCCGCAGGAGAACGGCACACGTTCGCGGTACAGACCACCAGGACGGAGAACGGCTCCGGGTGGTCGGTCACGACCGTACGCCGGCTACGGGCGCCGACCGCAGGGCTGGGGCCGGAGCCCCAGGGGTCACTGGCGTGCGTCCGCGCGCGGCCGCACAGCGTCCGAGGCCTCGAACGGCGTCGTGGAGGCCGGGTCGACCCGGCGGCGGCGGCGCTTGCGGTCCGCGCTCGTCGCCAGGTGGGCGCCGGGGCGGTCGGCGCTCCCACGCTCCGCGGTCGGCTTCGCGTAGCCGTACTCGGCCGTGACGCTCGCCGGGACGAAGGTCAAGACGGCGCCACGCAGCCGCGCGCCGACCCGCTCCAGCGCCTGCCGCGACTGCCGCAGCTGCGGAACCGTCGTCTCGCCGTACCGGGCGACCAGGACCGCGCCGTCGCACCGGCGGGCCAGCACGGCGGCGTCCGTCACCGCGCCCAGCGGAGGCGCGTCGTAGATGACGACCTGGAACCGCTCCGCCAGGCCCGTCATCAGCCGGCCCATCGCTGCGGAGGCCAGCAGGGCCTGCGGGTCGGGCGGCGTGGGACCAGCCGCCAGGACCCGTAGCCCGTCCGGTCCCCAGCTCTGCAAAGCCTCGTCCAGGTCCAGGGCGCCGGCGACCACGTCCCTCAGCCCGACCGCCCCCTCCAGACCGAGGTAGGCCGTGACCTGCGGGCGCCGCAGGTCGCTCTCGACCAGGCACACGGACAGCCCGGCCTGGGCGAAGGAGATGGCGAGGTTGCAGGCCAGCGTCGTCTTGCCCTCGCCAGCGGTCGAGGAGGTGATCACCACATGGCGCACCGGCTCATCGACGTCGACGTACTGGAGGTTGGTGCGGACGGTGCGGAAGGGCTCCGCCGCACGGGAGTTCGGGTCCAGCGCAAGCAACGGCCGGCCACGCAGCCCGCGCTCCACGGGCACGTCGCCGAGGTCTGGCACACCAGCGGCCCCGGACAGCTGGCCGGCGTCCCGGACGGAGGTGTCCAGACGCTCGCGGGTCACCGCGGTGCCGATGCCGATGGCGAGGCCGATCAGCAGCCCCAGACCAAGGTTGAGCAGCGGCCGAGGACTGACCGGTGCCCTCGGCGCGATCGCCGGCTGGGTCAGCGTCACCTTCACCGACGACCGGCCGCCCTGCGGCGTCTCCAACGCCTGGATGGCCTCCGCGAGCCGGCGCGACACGGCGTCCGCGATGCGCGCGGATCGTTCCGAGTTGCTGTCCTCCGCCGTGACCTCGACCAGCACGGTGTCCAGCGGGCTGTCGGCCGAGACGCGCTTGCTCAGGTCCTGGACGCTGACGCCGAGGCCGAGCTCGTCGATGACCTCCTGCAGCACCGAAGGGCTATCGACCAGCTGCGTGTACGACTTCACCCGCTGCACCGCGAACTGGCTGCCCTGATAGATGCCCCCGGCGGTGTCGTCGGACGACGTGCCGATGGTCACGAAGGACTGAGAGGTGGCCGCGTACGTCGGCGGGGTTAGCCAGGTGACCAGGGAGGCCAGCAGTCCGCCAAGGAGAAGGGCGGCGGCCACCGTCCGCCACCGGTTCCGAAGTGCCGCGAGGTATCCGCTGACGTCCACTCAATCCCCGATCAACGCGCCGTGCCGCGGATCGCGGCCTCCGTCGAGGGTACAGGCGGACGCGCGCCGGGGACGCGAAACGACGAACAGCCCCGGCGGCTCACCCGTAGCATGGACCCCATGCGACCTGGGACACAACGGCTCCTGAGCGCGGTCGCGATCCTTGCCGCCGCAGTCGGCCTGGCCGGTTGGACCGTGGCCGCCGAGCGGCGCAACGCAACGGGGGCTCCCGCTCAGGTCGCGCCGGTCACCGAGGTACGCAAAATCACTGCACCCTCACCGTGGCCGCAGGTCGCCATCATCGGTGACAGCTACACCGGCGGCTCGGACGTCGGCGGTCGCGGCTCCAACGTCTGGTACCGACGCACCTGCGCCGACCTGCGCTGGTACTGCGTCGCCAAGTCCGTGGCAGGCAGCGGCTGGGTCGCCGCGCCGTCCGGTCGCTCGTTCGGCCAGCGGGTGCCCTGGGCCGTAGCCTTCGACCCCGACGTCGTTCTGTTCTTCAACGGCGTCGACGACCTCCAACACCCCATGCGCACGATCCATCCGGCCGGGCTGAAGGCGCTCGAGGACCTGCGCCGGCGGAAGCCGGACGTCGTCGTCATCGTGATCGGTCCGGTC
>DATFPQ010000168.1:0-10783 GCA_035264765.1 Actinomycetales bacterium
ACATCCGCCCGTCAGTCGGCCACAGGTGCCGTCAACCCGCCACAGGAATAGCGAGCACGAGACCGCTCCACTTCGTCGCCACCTCGGGCCGGAATTTACTCCTGACATGGCTCGTAATGCGTAGGTCGTCGGTTCGACTCCGACAGGCGGCTCCACCGCATCACCGCAGGTCAGCGCCCCTTCCGCCCTCTCGGCGGGAGGGGCGTGACTGTCTCTCCGGTGCCCGTAGTCCGCACCTGGTCCGCAACCCGGCCGGAAACCGCCTGGTCGAGGCGCTCCGCGACCGCGTCCAGGTCGTCGCCGAACAGGCCCGCGTACACGTCCAGCGTCATCGCGGCCGAGGCGTGCCCCAGCATCCGCTGGACCGCCTTGACGTTCGCCCCGGCGGCCACGGCCAGGCTCGCCGCGGTGTGCCGCAGGTCGTGCGGAGTCAGCCCGTCCAGCCCGGAGGCGATGACCGCCTTGTCGAAGAACCGGTCGCGGAAGTTGGAGTTGCGCAGCGGCCCGTCCTTGGGGGAGCGGAACACCAGCTCGTCCGGGCCGAGGCCGGCGACGTACCGGGCGAGCTCGTCGACGAGGAACCGCGGCAGGGGCACCCACCGGACCTGGTGGTTCTTCGGTGTGCCCTCCACGAGCTTGCCGCGGACCTCCGCAAACGCGGACACCACGTGCAGCCGGCGCCGGAACAGGTCGAGCCGGCCGACGCGCAGCGCCGTCGCCTCACCCCAGCGCAGCCCGGTGTACGCGAGGACGCGGACCAGCAGGCCGTAGGGCTCGGAGGCCGCGGCGAGCCGCTCGACCTGGTCGTGGTCGAGGAAGACGACCTCACCGCGGACCACGCGGGGGAGCCGCACGCCCTGGGCGACGTTGCGCGCCAGGCGACCGTCCCGGACCGCATGGGCCAGCACGAGGGACAGCACTCGGTGCGCGTACTGCACGGTCCCGGGCTTCAGCCCCGATGCCACCAGCTGCTGCACCCACGCGGCGACGTCCGCATGGGTCATGGCGGCCAACGGAACGCGTTCCCAGATCGGCAGGACGTGGCAGCGCAGCGCGACCGCGTAACGCTCCCGCGTGGACGGCTTCAGCTGAACCTGCGCGTCGAGCCAGGTCCGCGCCCAGTCACCGAACCGGATGCGTGCAAGGGCGGGGTCAACCCACTCCCCGCGCGACTTGGCGACCTCGACTCCCGCGAGCCAGCGGGTGGCGTCGAGCTTACGGTCGAAGTGCCGCGCGTGCTCGCGGCCCGAGGCGTCGCGATGCCGGGCGCGCCAACGGCCGTCCGGGCGGCGGGCGATGTTTCCGGCCACGTCAGACGGGCCTGGTCGACGTGCACTCCTCAACCAGCCAGCGGCGGACGACGGCCGGGTCGTACCGCAGGTGCTTGCCCACCCGGAACGCGGCCGGGCCGGTCCCCACGTAGCGCCATTGGTGCAGCGTCGTCACCGGGACGCCGAGGAAGGCCCCGACGTCATGCACGGTCCACAGCCGGTCGCACTCCGGCGGCGACGGCTGCTCATCCTTGGGCGACAGAAGCGGTCGGGCTGTCCTCATGGTCGGTCCTTTCCTGTGCTCAGTTGTCGGTGTCCGTGCGGTGGTCGTCCGTCCCTGCGCGGCGAGTCTGCGGCCTCCGCTGCGCGCCTCAAGGCCAAGCCGCTTCGCGGTCGCTGCGCGAGCCTTGACCCGCTCCGCTGCGGCCTTCGAGTCGCAGCTACGGGACGGCCGCCAGGGGATGGTCGGGTTCTGGCGCGGTGAGGGGGTCTGTCAGTCGAGGTCGGGCTGCTCAGGAGCCAGGCGGGCGGCGTCGCGGTGCTCGCGGGCGCGGGCCGCGGCGGAGGCGGCCAGGGCGGCGTCGCCGCTGGTGAGCCAGCCGACACCGTCGAAGGCCCACTGGCGCAGCACGACGAGCGTGGAGTCGTCCTCGTCGAGCTCGGTGTCTGCGCCGAGCCGGCGGAGCTCGTGCGCGCCGGTGCTGGGAGCGTGGCGGCGGCGCCAGGTCCGGCGCTCACCGCGCAGCCGTCCGAGGGTGACCGAGTAGCGACGGGACTTGGTGGAGAAGTGGCCGCGGAAGCCGAGCATGTGCAGCCACTTGGTCAGCAGCACCCAGGACGAGGCGGCGGCGATGACCGCGGCGTTGTCGGCGTCGTCCGCGCCGAGGCAGTCGGCGTCCTCGCGCAGCGCGTCGATGGTCCTCGCCGCGTCGGTGGCGATGGTCGCTGCAGTACGGAGGATCGCCTTAGCGTGCTCGCCGACCCGCAGTTGCTCGACGTCCCCGGCGGTCATCGGTCGGGCAATGATGCCGAAGTCCTCGGCGGCCTTGGTGGCGTACTTGGCGATGTACGCGGCGACCATCTGCGGGTGCATGTCGCCGCGGGCGGTGTCGCGGTCGGCGGCGCCGTGCACCGGCCGGGCGTCGACCTGCTCACCGAACCGCAGCTCCCACGTCGGGGCGCCCAATGTCCACGGCGCGGTCGTCACGCTCACGGCGCCGGCGGCGTGGACGACGGCCTGGCCGAGCTGCTCGGCGGTGACGTTGGTGGCCGGACCGGGGTAGTCCTCGCCAGGGCCGTCGAGGCGGATCAGGGCGTGGAAGTGCACGAGGCCGCGGCGTTGGAACTCAGCGACCTTGGCGAACGCCGGCACCACCAAGTCTCCGAGCTCGCGGCGAGGGACGCCAAGGTCGTCGGCCAGCCGCCGGCGCAGCGCGATGGTGAACCGCCGCCACAGCTCAGGGGCGTACCAGTTGAACGCCACATGCCCGCCGTAGTCATAGCAGTCCGCGCAGAGCGGCGTCCCCAGCGTCGGGTCGTCCACGGCGTGGACCGCGGTGCACCACAGCGCCCGGCCGTGCTCGCAGCGCGGGTGGTCGCGCCGGGATCGGCAGCGAGCGCCGCGGCCGCGGGTCGGATCGGCGCGAGTGGTGTGCACCGGCCCGAAGGACGGGGCGGTCAGGGTGGCGAACACCATCGGGTGCTGCGCGACGGTGGCCGGAACCTCCTTGATCCCCCCGGTGGTACCGGCGTAGAGCAAGTGCCACATGTCGCCCTTGTACTCGTGCGAGCAGGACGGGCAGACCGCCGATCGCCGGTTGCCGCACCGCACGTACGCCACCCCGTCCGGTTCCCCGGCGGTGTCGTAGGCGGCGAGCAGGCGGCCGTCGGGGGTGCGGGTCTCGGTGCGCCCGCGCAGCCGGATCGGCCGGGAGCAGTGCCCGCAGCCCTTCGCCTGGTCGGCCCACCGGTCGAAGTCGGCGCGGGCGGCCCGGGCGCTCATTTCGGCCACCGTGCCCGGCAGCAGGTCACCCAGCGACATCGGCGCCCCGTGCCCGGTCACGGTCGTGGGTCTCGGCCGGGGGCCGCGACGGAAGCGCCGTTCGCGATGCGGGCGGGGGCGTAGGCGCCGGCCATGGCCGCGAGGTCGTCGTCGCTGACGTAGGCGGCGCGGACCCGGGTGGGTTCGCGGCGGCCCTCGAGCTGGACGTACCCGACACCGGGCAGGGTCTCGGGGATGGCGTCGCAGACCGCGCCGCGGTCCCGGGCGCCCCGGCCGAGGACCATGTCGACCTGGACGTCCTCGGTCAGCCGCAGCCCGATCCGGGTGGGGAACAGGTCCCGGAACGGCAGGACGTCCTTGCCGGGGTCCTGCAGGGCGGCGACGACCAGGATGCCGACGGCGCGTCCTTGGGACAGCAGCAACTGGAGCAGCTCGGCCGCCTTGCGCTTGGTGTCCCGGTCGACGTAGGCGGTCAGCGCGGCGAGCTCGTCGACCAGGACCACGATCAGCGGGTCCGCGGCGGTGGGGGTGTGCAGGCGGGTGAGGCCGAGCAGGCGGGCCTGGCGGTCCTGCATGGCCGCCTTCGCGTCCTCCAGCAGCAGCAGCATGTCGTCGGTGGTGCGGTACGCCAGGCGGTGGAACAGCCGGGCGCCGAACGCGAGCTCCATCCCGCCCTTGGGGTCGACCGCCCACACCTGCACGGTGCCGGCGTGGATGGCCCCGGCGACCGCGCGGACCAGGGACCACAGCACCGACCCCTTCCCGGCGCCGGTCGCCCCGGCGATGAGCACGTGCGAGCCGAGCAGCCGCAGCCGCCAGGGGGTGCCGTCCTCGGCCCGGCCCAGCGGCAGGGCGGTCAGGTCCGGGACGTCGGTCACCGGCAGCGCCGGCACTGTGGCACGGAGGGGGTCGGCGTAGGTGAAGTCCAGCCACACCCGGCCGGGGCGGTCGACCCGGACCCGACAGGACAGCGCCCGGAAGGCGTGCGCCAGGGCCGCCGCGGCACGCTCGTAGTCGGCCGGGGACTGCCCGGACACCAGCTGGACCAGCACCGCGTCCACGCACGGCAGCCACCGCACGGCGCGGACGCGGGGGGCGTACTGGGCGTCGCCGTAGCCCAGGGTCAGGCCGTGCGCGGCCATCACCGGCTGCCAGTGCCGCCGGTACACCCACCACCCGCGCCACCGTCCCCGGGCGGGCCGGGCGACCAGCCGCCCGAAGGAAGACCGGTGCACCAGCGCCCAGCCCCCCAACGCCACGGCCACGGCCGCCGCGAGGAGCAGCAGGCGGGTGGTCCCGGCGAGCAGCCACAGCGCGTACGCCGCGCCCCAGCTCGCGGCGCCGACCGGGTGCCGGGCGAGCAGATCCAGGCCGCGCACCACCAGGCGGCCGGCGTTGATCGCCAGCACCGCGGCCAGGGACAGCCGGACGGGGGGGACCAGCAGGGCGTCGGCCCGCTCCCCGCGCAGCGCCCCGGCCCGGGTCCAGGTGGCCTTGACGGTCCGTCGGCTCACAGCCCCTGCACCGCCTGCCACATCGAGTGCCCGACCCGGCCGAGCACGTCCGTGACGGCAGGACCGGCCGGGGTTGCGGCCAGCAAGAACCCCCACACCGCGGCGAACAGGAACCCGCCGGCGTTCAGCGCCCGGGTCCGCATGAGTACCAGGGCCAGCAGGCCCATCACCACCACGACACCCACGACGGTCATCGCCGACCCCCTCACGCGGCCGACGCGGCGGCCGCGCCCTTGACCGCGGCGATGCCCGCGGCGCGGAACGCCACCCCGGACCGGTCACCCATCGACCAGGGGATAGCGACCAGCCCGTCCAGCCGAACGAAGTCGCCGACGCCCACGTTGGGTTCGGTGTCGACGGTGACGTTGAGGATCTCGCCGCCGGTCTCGTCCAGCGCCATCACCTGCACCTGCCACAGCAGCGCACCGGTCGAGCGGTCGACCTTCTGCTGCTGGGTCTCCCGGTCGACCTTCGCCTCCGCCGGCCGAGTCAGCATGAACCGCACCGACGCCGTGTCCATCTTGATCCGCATGTCTTCCGTCCCATCGGCTCGCGGCAGCCCCTGAAGCCACCGAGTGCCCACAGCACAGCCCGACGGCGGGGTTACCCAACAGATGACGGGGGTTGCCGCCGGTTAACCCGTCGGCCAGCCACGGCGACTCGATGGCAGACCGATAGGGCATGCTGGTGATTCGCCCGGTATCGGCAAGGGACGGGGGAGCTAGTGACCGACACTCCGCTGAAGCAGGCGCGGCAAGCGAGGGCCTGGTCGCAGACCCGCCTCATCCTCGAGCTGCGCGCCCAGGCCGCGAGCTGTGGGATGACACTTCCGGAGCCGGCGAGCCTGAAGACCCAGGTATCTCGGTGGGAGAACGGGCACCGGCCACCGGACCCGATGTACCAGCGGCTCTTGGCCCAGGTCTACGCACAGCCGGCGTCATCCCTTGGGTTTGTGTCGGCCACGGATGACAACATGGCCGGCGTTGGGATCACCTATGCGGACACCTGGACGGAGGGCATCGACCACGTGACTGCGCTCTGGAGCCTGGACGTCGACCGCAGAACCCTCCTGCGCGGCTTTCTCTTCAGTGCTGCGGCATGTGGCGGGCCGGTTCTCCGCTGGCTTGTCGCCGACGATGGTGAGTTGGTGAGCCGGGATAGCGGTTCGCGACTGGTGCGTGACGTCGACATCGCAACAATCCGGAACATGACGACCGCCTATCGGGGCCTCGACAATCAGCACGGCGGCGGCTCCGTACGTGAGAGCGCTGTTCGATATCTGCATCACGAGGTGGCGCCGCTTCTGAAGGAGGCGCGGTTCGACAAAAACTTCGGCGGGCAGCTCCTACAGGCCACCGCGGAACTGACACAGCTCGTGGGATGGATGACCTACGACGCCGCCGACCACGGGGCTGCCCAGCGATACCTGCTCCAGGCCTTGCGGCTGGCGCAGGCCGCAGGCGATCGTGCGCTAGGCGCGGAGATCCTGGCGGCCATGAGCCACCAGGCGTCGTACGTGGGAGAAGGCGCGACGGCCGTCGACCTGGCCCGGGCTGCCGGCAGGACGGCGCGGGAGGTCGGCGTTCCAGCGCTGGTGGCAGAGGCAGCCGTCCTTGAGGCTCAGGGGCATGCCACGCGTGCAGACGAGGCCGCGTGCACCAAGGCTCTGACCGCGGCCGAGACTGCGCTAGATCGCGCTGATCGCGCCGCCGACCCGCAGTGGATTTCGTACTTCGACGAGGCCTACCTCTCCGCGAAGTTTGGGCACTGCTTCAAGGCCCTTGGTCGGCCGAACCAGACCGCCCAGTTCGCCGAGCGCTCTCTCGACATGGATCCAAAGTATGTAAGAGGCCGCGCTTTCAACCTGTCATTGCTCGCGACGGCCCATGCCGAGCAGGGCAACGTTGAAGCCGCTTGCACCGTGGGTCGGCAGGCGGCCGCCATCGCGAGGCAGCTCGACTCTGTGCGCGCCGTCGAGTACGTCTCAGAGGTTGCCGGGCGCCTGGCGCCATTCGCCGGGCAGCCCGACGTCGATCGGTTCAGGTGCGAAGCTCGTCAGCTGTCCGCGGTGGCCTGACGAAGCTCTTCGTCGCGGATCATTTTCACCCTCATGAGGCCAACGACTGAGGCGGCGCCCACGATCTCGCCCTTAGTGACTCGTTCCAGTGCCTGGTCGAGTGGCACCCAAGCGATGTGCTGCGATTCGTTGATGTCCGGCGCTGCGCCGGTGTGCTCTGCACCCCGCGCCAGGAACACCAGATTCTCGTTGTCAGCCGTTCCGACCGTGGGCTGAAAGGACAGCAGGAACTCCATGCTCCGGGGTCGCCAGCCCGTTTCCTCTTCGACTTCCCTAGCCGCAGTCACCGCAGGATCCTCGTCCGCATCGATGTAGCCGCCCGGCAGCTCCCAAACCCAACGGTCGATGATGAACCGATGCCGCCACATCATCAGGACCTCGTCGGCATCGTTGAGGACCACGACGATCGCTGCCTTGGGCATGCGTAGCACGTACTGCTCGAAGCGCACCCCGTCCGGGAGCTCCACGTCGGCGATGCTCAGGCGGGCACGCCGACCGTCGTCGACGACGCGCTCACCGTGGATGATCCACCGCGGTCCCGGGTTCGACGAGCTCGGCATGACCCGACCCTAGCGTCGGAGGGACGGCCGAGCGCGCCACCCAGTCGCCCCGCGCCGGGTCAGGACACCGACGGTCAGATCAGACAGGGGCCCGCCAATGTGGCAGGGCCTCAAGGCGGCAGGCTCGGATGAGGCCTGACGAGCGTGGCGTGCATGACCATGCAGCCGCCGTCGGGCCGTCGACCTGCGCGAACAGACGAGCCCCCGATCACCGATTGAGGATCCCCCCACGGGACAGGTAGCCGGAGCACATGGCGCTCGGCTCGTCCGTCCGTGGGCCACGGCGCTGCTCTGTCTGGGCCTCTCTTCGGAGGCGCGCAGGAGCCGGCCAGTCCGTAGGCTGGCGGGCTCCTGTTTCCTCCGTGTGCCGTTTGGGGATCCTAACCGTGCAACGTGGGCGTCAACTCAGACGAGCCAGCTTGAACGGCTCTCCTGGCGCAACGACGTGGATGCGATCGGGATTGTCGACCCGGCCGTACAGGTCGTCTGGATTGCCGTTGAACGGGGGGAAGTCTGGGGCGTCCACCGAGCCCCAGTGGTGGAGGATCAGTGGCGTCGCCGGGTAGGCGTTGGCCATCTGGACGGCTCCGTCGAGGCCGAAATGCCATTCGCTGTCGGAGAAGTCGAAGAGCAGGGCATCCGGGGCCGGCATCGTCAGGTGGTGCTCGGGGATGAGACGGGAGTCGCCGGGTGCCCAGATGGTGCCGTCGGGTGTGTCGATCCAGAAGCCGCAGCAGTCCTCGTCGCGGAATGTTCGCGTGCTTGTTCCCGGGGAGGCGTTCTGCCAGGCGTGGTCGGCCGGGGTGACCTGGACGCGGACCGGGCCGACCTCGAAATGGTCGCCGATGTCGTGCCCGTGCGCGGGTAGTCCCTCCTCCTTCATCAGGCCCGCGACGTAATTTGTCGAGTGGTATGCCCGCGTGACGGGAGCGAGGTCCCGGCAGGTCGGGACGCTGTAGTGGTCGTTGTCGCTGTGGGTGACGAGGACGGCGTCCAGACGGGGCACGTCGTGAGCGGCGATCGGCATCTCGATCATGATCGGCATGTCGAACTCTCCCAACAACGGGTCGATCATGAGGGTCGTGCCCCGGCTGTTGATGAGGAAGCCGGCCATGCCCAGCCACCTGAGGACGGTTCCGTCCACCTCGTGGAACGCCTCGGCGCCGAAGGTCTGAGTTGCCGGCGCCTTCGCTTGGTACGTCTTTCCCATCTTTCCCGCCTCGGCTCGCTGGTTCCTCAGGGTCGACAAGTTCCCGCTTCTGTGCGGGACGATCAGTTCGGCCTACGACACCAGGCCGTCGCCGAACCGGAAGAGCGGGTCGGCTGTGTCGAAGGGGGTGTCGGTCCGGCTGGCCACGACGGCGGCCGTGGAGGACGGCAGATCGAACGGCAGCCGGCCCCGGGCGTGGGTTCGCCCGAGTAGCACGTCCACGAGGGCGTCGTCCCGGGCGCCGAACTCCACGATCAGCGCTGCGGCCGCACCGGCGATCTCGGGCACGATCGCGGGCCGGTCCAGGAACAGCACGACGATGGTGGGGACCTGCTGACAGATGGCGACGATTCGGTCGCGCTCTGCCGGCGCGAACTCCAGCGACCCGGCGTGGAAGAAGGCCTCGAATCCGCCGGGGCGAGGTTCGAAGGGTGCGTTGAGCCGGAGCACGGCGACGTCGGCGTCGGCGGGGTCGGCGACGACCTGGCCCAGGCGCGCCGCAGGCTCGGGGGCGATGTTCTCGACGTAGACCGACTGGTGCACGTCCAGGGGCAGTTCGGCCGGTCCGGATTTCACGGCGGTGAGCCGGACCATGGCGGCGCGTTGGGCTGCTTCGCCTTCCGCGACGAAGTCGGCCCGTCCGATGGTGGCCACCGCCCGGTCGGCGTCCAGCAGGGGGCGGTCGAACAGCCCGAGCACGAACTTCTCGCGGAGCAGCCGCCGTACCGACTGGTCGATCCGCGCCTGGCTGACCCGACCGGTCCGCACCAGCTCGACGACCAGCTCGGGGCGGGACTCGCCACCGAACTGGTCGCATCCCGCCTCGAGGATCTTCTGCGCCCGTTCGATCTCGCTGAGGTGCTCGCCGCCCCATGCCCGGGCGGGCATGAACTGACCGAGGATGACGCTGTCGCCGATCAGGCCCCAGTCGGTGCAGACGATGCCGTCAAAGCCGAGCTCCTCGCGCAGCAGATCGGTGATCACCCCCTTGTTGAAGGCGAACCCGACCTCCTCCCACTGGGTTCCGACCGGCATGCCGTAGTAGGGCATCATCTGCAACGTCCCGGCGGCGATCGCGGCCCGGAACGGGCGCAGGTGGTACTCGATCTGACCGCCGGGGTAGACCTGCTCGCGCCCGTAGGCGAAGTGCGGATCCTCCCCGTCCTTCTGCGGACCGCCGCCGGGGAAGTGCTTGGTCATGGTGGCCACCGAGTCCGGGCCGAGCTCGGCGCCCTGAAAGCCGCGGATGTACGCGGTCACCAGGCGGCAGGTCAGGTCCGCGTCTTCGCCGAACGTCATGCCGACGCGGGCCCAGCGCGGCTCGGTGGCCAGGTCGATCTGCGGGTGCAGACCGACGCGGATACCGGCGGCCAGGTACTCCTGGCGGGCGATGTCGGCGTACCGCTGCACCAGATCGGCGTCATCCAGGGCAGCGAATCCCAAGGACTGGGGCCACTGGGAGAAGGCGCCGGCCAGTGCCTCGGTTCCCGGATTGTTGCTGAAGGAGTGCCGGGGGTCGGTGGACAAGGTCACGGGGATGCCCGGTCCGGTGGACAGTGCCAGCTCCTGGACGGCGTTGTGCCAAGCGACGAGCTCCCGGACGTCGTCGACCTGGCCGGCGACGTTGAAGTGGTTGAGCCGCATGTCCCGGATCGCGACGTCGGAGGCGGGGCGCCCGAACGGGTTGTCGGCACTCATCAGGCTGCCGCCGCGGCCCATCGCGACGATGTCGTGGAACATCAGACCGGCCTTGTCCTCGACCGTGAGTCGGGCAAGCAGGTCCTCCACCCGGTTGTCCACGGTGTTGTCCCTGCTTTGGTAGGGCTCGACCACGGTGTCTCCTGTTCTCGCTCGCCGTCTGCCAGGGCCGGATGGTCGTGCGGAGTGCTCGTCCACGGCGCAGCGGGACGGACGTTCGAAGCGTGTCACGGGTGCGGATGCCCGGCACGGGCTCGATCTGGCTCGTCGGTCGAGGACTGGGGTTGAGCGACGCGTTTGCCGACCCGCCGCCGCGGATCGACGATGGCGGCGCGTCCACTGGCGCGGGTGAGCCCCACGCGGCATTGAGGCATCTCCGAGATGACCTCGCCGACCATCATGGGCAGCCCCGCCCGTCGTCTCACCAACCCGATCACACACTGCTGGGACC
>DATFPQ010000169.1:0-8609 GCA_035264765.1 Actinomycetales bacterium
ACCAGCACATCCGCGAACTGCAAGCCCTTGGCTACAAGGTCACCCTCGAACCCGCCGCCTGACACCCCGCAAGCCGGTCCCGGCTGCCCCGGGAGCTGCCGCCTGCCCGCAGACCGTCCATTTTCGGATTAGGTTCGTCGCGGGGTGACCCCGCGCCAAAGAGAGGGCCACAGCGGTCAGGGGGCGGCGATCCGCTCCACGACCAGCGGCAGCAGGTCCGGGCGCGAGCCCTCGGGGGCGATGAACAGCGCGTCGTCCAGCGCCGCCAGGGCGCGCTCGAACCGCTCCGGGGTGTCGGTATGCAGGGTCATCAGCGGTTCGCCGCCGCGGACGACGGCGCCCGGCTTGACGTGCAGCTCGACCCCGGCGGCGGCCTGCACGGCGTCCTCCTTGCGGGCCCGTCCGGCGCCGAGCCGCCAGGCCGCCACGCCCACGGCGAGCGCGTCGAGCCGGGTCAGCACGCCGTCCGCCGGCGCATCGACGACGTGCGTCTCCCGGGCGGTGGGCAGCTTGGCGTCCGGGTCGCCGCCCTGGGCCTGCAGCATCCGCCGCCAGACGTCCATGGCGGAGCCGTCCCGCAGCTTGTCGGCCGGGTCGACGCCATCTCGCTCGGCGGCCGCCAGCATCTCCCGGGCCAGCGCGAGGGTCAGCTCGACGACGTCGTCCGGGCCACCACCGGCGAGCACCTCGACCGCCTCGCGGACCTCCAGGGCGTTGCCGGCCGTCAGACCGAGCGGGGTCTGCATGTTCGTGAGCAGGGCCACGGTTCGCACACCGGCGTCGGTGCCGAGGTCGACCATCGTCCGGGCCAGCTCGCGGGCGTCCGGAACCGACTTCATGAACGCACCCGAACCGACCTTCACGTCCAGAACGAGCGCGCCGGTGCCCTCGGCGATCTTCTTGCTCATGATCGAGCTGGCGATCAGCGGGATGGCCTCGACGGTGCCGGTGACGTCGCGCAGCGCGTAGAGCTTGCGGTCGGCGGGCGCCAGACCCTCGCCGGCCGCGCAGATCACCGCCCCGACGTCCTCGAGCTGCGCCAGCATCTCGGCGTTGCTCAGGGACGCCCGCCAGCCGGGCACGGACTCCAGCTTGTCGAGCGTCCCTCCGGTGTGGCCGAGCCCGCGCCCGGACAGCTGCGGGACGGCGACCCCACAGGCCGCGACGAGCGGTGCGAGCGGCAGGGTGATCTTGTCGCCGACGCCGCCGGTCGAGTGCTTGTCGGCGGTCGGGCGGGACAGCCCGGAGAAGTCCATCCGCTCACCGGAACGGATCATCGCGTCGGTCCAGCGCGCGATCTCACGCCGGTCCATGCCGTTCAGCAGGATCGCCATCGCGAGGGCGGACATCTGCTCTTCCGCCACGACGCCGCGGGTGTAGGCGTCGACCACCCAGTCGACCTGCCCGTCGTCCAGCCGGCCGCCGTCGCGCTTGGTCCGGATCACGTCGACGGCGTCGTACGGCTCAGCGCCAGCGGTGCTCATTCCGGGCCCCCCTCGACGTCGTCAGCGTAGCGAGGGACGTCGTGGCGCGGTCTCATGCTCGCTCCCGCAGGTCGTCGGCTCCGAAGGCGTCCGGAAGGACTTCGCTCATCGGCCGGATGCCGCCCGGTGTGTCGACCAGGCAGTCCGGGCCGCCGTTCTCCCACAGCAGCTGCCGGCACCGGCCGCAGGCCATCAGCGGCGCCCCGTGGCGGTCGACGCAGGCGACAGCCACCAGCCGGCCGCCACCGGTGAGGTGCAGCTGGCTGACCATGCCGCACTCCGCACACAGCCCGACGCCGTAGGAGGCGTTCTCGACGTTGCACCCGGACACCACCCGGCCGTCGTCCACCAGGCCGGCGACCCCCACCGGGAACTGCGAGTACGGGACGTAGGCGTGGCGCATGGCGGCCACGGCGGCCGAGCGCAGCCTGGGCCAGTCGATCCGGACTTCTCCCACCGTCAGCCGCCCTCGCCCCGCCGGTAGCGCAGTCCGTCGGCGGCGGGCATCCGCAGCCGTTGCGAGGACAGGCTGAGCACCAACAGCGTCGCCACGTACGGCGTCATGCCGGTGAAGTCCCCGGGGATCTCGTCGGACGCCAGGTACCAGCCCAGCAGCAGGACGGCGACGACCGCCGAGATCACGGTGCCGACGAGGGGGCGCCGGCGCACGACCCGCCACACCGTGATGGCGGCGAGGATGAGCACCAGGACGAGCAGCAGGGCGTGCACGCTCTGCCCGCCCTGGCGCAGCTGGAGCGCGTCGGTGTACCCGAACAGGCCCGACCCGATGAGCAGGCCGCCCGGCCGCCAGTTACCGAAGATCATCGCCGCCAGGCCGATGAAGCCTCGGCCGCCGGTCTGCCCGTCGCGGTACGCGCTTGACGCCACCTCGGCCAGGAAGACCCCGCCGAGGCCGGCGAGCGCCCCCGACACCACGACGGCGATGTACTTGTAGCGGTAGACGTCCACCCCGAGGGACTCCGCCGCCACCGGGTTCTCGCCGCAGCTGCGCAGCCGTAGGCCGAACGCCGTCCGCCAGAGCACGAAGTACGTGCCAACGATCAGCGCCACCGCCAGGAGCGTGAGCACCGACACGCTGGTCACGAGCCCGCGGACGACCGCGGCGAGGTCCGAGACGAAGAACCAACGCTGCCGTTCCAGGCTGAGCAGGGCGTCGGACACGCCGGGCACCGTCACCGACGGCAGGTCGTCGATCTGCGGGGACTGCGTCTTGCCGCCTCCCGGCTTGCCGACGAAGGCCAAGCCGGACAGGTACTTCACGGTGCCCGCCGCCAGGAGGTTGATCGCGACACCGCTGACGATGTGGTCGACGTTGAAGGTCACGGTGGCGACGGCGTGCAACAGCCCGCCGAGGGCACCGAAGAGCACGCCGCAGGCGAGTCCGGCCCAGGGGCCCCATTGGTAGCCCGCAAAGCCGGCACCCCAGGTCCCGAAGATCATCATGCCCTCGAGGCCGATGTTGACCACCCCGGAGCGCTCGCTCCACAGGCCCCCGAGCCCGGCCATGGCGATCGGCACCGCCAGCGCGATGGACGCCGCCAGCGTGCCGCTGGAGCCGATGTCCTGGGCGCCGGTGAGCAACCGGACGAACGAGAGGAGGAACAGGGCGGTGACGCCAGCGAGCACCCACTCGCGCGGGCCGAGCCGTCCCCGTCGGCCCCTGACCGGGCTCGAAGCGGTGGGAGCGCCCGCTGCGGCGGTCACCGAGGTGCTCATGTGGGGTCCCCTGCGCGTCGTGAGCGAAGGGAGCGAGGTGCTGGGAAGTCAGTCATGCCGGCACCTCCTCGGTCTGGGGACGCGTGGCGGACAGCTGGGCCGCCACCCGACGCTGCTCGTGCACGACGCCGTAGCGCCGGACCAGCTCGTAGGCGATCACCACGGACAGGACGATGACCCCCTGCATGATCTTGACGATCTCCGGTGCGACGTCGGCCAGGATCTGCAGCGGGTTGGACGCCGTGTCGAGGTAGGCGAACAGCAGCGCCGCCAAGGCGATGCCGACCGGGGAGTTGCGGCCCACCAGGGCGATCGCGATGCCGGTGAAGCCGAGCCCGGCCGGGAACGAGAGGTCGTAGGTGTACGTCTTGCCGAGCAGCTCGGGAAGCCCGACGAGCCCGGCCACGGCGCCGCTCAGCACCATGGCGGCCAGAACCATCCGGCGGACGTTGACCCCGCTCGCCACCGCCGCCGACGGCGAGAGCCCGGTCGCCCGCAGGTCGAACCCGAAGCGGGTTCGACCGAGCAGGTACCAATACCCGAGGCCCACCAGGATCGCCACGAACAGGAAGCCGTAGGCGAGCAGCGGGCTGCTCGGCAGCAGCGTGAAGCCCGGCACCCGGCCCGACTCCGGGATGGACGGCGTCGCGATGTTGTTGCTCGCCTGCTGGCCCGAGGCCACCCGGCGCAAGAGGTACGCGACCAGCCCGCCCGCGATGGCGTTGAGCATGATCGTCGAGATCACCTCGCTGACCCCGCGGCCGACCTTGAGCAGCCCGGCGATGGCGGCCCAGGCGCCGCCGACGACCATCGCGACGACCACGATGAGCAGCACGTGCAGCGGCCGCGGCAGGGTCACCGCTCCGCCGACCACCGCGGCGGCGAACACGGCCAGGCGGTACTGGCCGTCGACGCCGATGTTGAACAGGTTCATCCGGAACCCGATCGCCACCGCCACCGCCGACAGGTAGTAGGTGGTGCCCAGGTTGACGGTGTTGACCAGGTTGCGCGGAAGCGCGCCGGACAGGCCGCCGGTCGCAAGCGTCCGCCAGGTGGTGCCGACCGGGTCGCCGGCCGCGACCAGGATCAGGCTGGTCACGATCACCGAGAAGACGATGGCCAGCAGCGGCGCCGCGAACCCGAGCGCCACCCGGGTCCAGTCCCGGTTCCTCATCGCGAGCTCCTCGATCCCCGGCTGCTCGATCCCCGGCCGCTCCGTTCGGGACCGCCCCGTCGACCGTTGCCTTGGAGGGCCACGCCGCCGCTCATGACCCCGGCTCCGTCCTCGCGGAGGTCCGCGGGTCGCCGTCCGCGCCGGTCATCGCCGAGCCGAGCAGCTCCGGCGTCACGGAGGCGGGGTCGAACGTGCCGACCAGCCGCCCGCGGAGCACCACCCGGATGGTGTCCGAGAGGCCGATCAGCTCGTCCAGGTCGGCCGAGATGAGCAGCACCGCCAGCCCACGGCGGCGGGCCTCGCGGATGGAGTCCCAGATCGCGGCCTGAGCGCCGACGTCGACACCACGCGTCGGGTGCGCGGCCAGCAGCAGCACGGGGTCGCCGCTCAGCTCACGGCCGACGATCAGCTTCTGCTGGTTGCCGCCCGACAGGGATCCGGCGGTGACGTCGATCCCCGGCGTCCGGACGTCGAACTCGCGCACGATCCGCTCCGTGTCGGCGCGGGCACCGCGGCGGTCGACCAGCGGACCGCGGGCCGCCGGCCGACGGGTCTGGTGGCCGAGCACCCGGTTCTCCCAGAGCGGCGCCTCGAGCAGCAGCCCCTGCCGGTGCCGGTCCTCGGGGATGAAGCCGATGCCGGCCTCCCGCCGGCGGCGGGTGGGCCAGGCCGACACGTCCTCCTCACCGAGGACGACGGCCCCGGACTCCGGCGCCCGCAGGCCCATGATCACGTCCACCAGCTCGCCCTGGCCGTTGCCCTCGACCCCGGCGATGCCGAGCACCTCGCCGCTGTGGATGGTGAACGACACGTCGTCGAGGACGGCGCGGTCGCCGGAGCGCAGCGTGACCCCGTGGACCTGGAGCACCGGGGTCGTCCTGACGGTGGACTCGCCGCGTTCGGGCGTGGGCAGCTCGCTGCCCACCATCAGCTCGGCCAGCCGGCGCGACGTCGTCGACGCCGGGTCCACCGTGGCCACCGTCTCGCCGCGCCGCACGACCGTGATGTCGTCGGCCACGGCGAGGACCTCATCGAGCTTGTGCGAGATGAACAGGACGGTCAGGCCCTCGCTCTTGAGCTCGCGCAGGTTGTCGAAGAGCTCGTCCACCTCCTGCGGCACGAGCACCGCGGTGGGCTCGTCCAGGATCAGCGTGCGGGCCCCGCGGTAGAGGACCTTGAGGATCTCCACCCGCTGGCGGTCGCCGACGCCGAGCTCCTCGACCAGCGCGTCCGCGTCGATCTCCAGGCCGTACGCGTGGGAGAGCTCCTCGATCCGGCGCCGGGCGCCGTCACCGATGCCGTGCATCCGCTCCGCGCCGAGCACCACGTTCTCGAGGACCGTGAGGTTGTCGGCCAGCATGAAGTGCTGGTACACCATCCCGATTCCGGCCCGGATGGCGTCGGCCGGGCTGGACAGGCTGACCGGCGCGCCGTCGACCTCGATCGAGCCCTCGTCCGGACGCTGCACGCCGTAGAGGATCTTCATCAGCGTGGACTTGCCGGCACCGTTCTCGCCGACCAGGGCGTGCACCGTCCCGCGCCGCACGGTGATGTTCACGTTGCGGTTCGCGACGACACCCGGGAAGCGCTTGGTGATGCCGGTCAGCCGCACCGCCGGCGCCGCGGTCTCGACCTCGGGTGCTGTGGTCACGAAACTCCTCGTCACGGCCGCCGGTGCCGTCGGGGACGGGGCGAGCCCGGGGTCTAGGGGCACCGGAAGGTCCGGGGCGACGCTACCGCGTGCCCCGGACCCATGGCCCGTCTCCTGCGACGGAGCCGCCCCGCGTCGTCACGGCTTGCTGGGAACCGTGATCTTGCCGTCGATGATCTGCTGCTTGTAGGCGTCCAGCTTGGCCTTGATGTCGTCGACCTTGCCGCCGGTGGTGGCGTAGTCGATGCCCCCGGCCTTGAGGTCGTAGACCTGCTCGCCGGACTTGACGCTGCCGTCCTGCACCGACTTGATGAAGTCGTACACGGCCACGTCGACCTTCTTCAGCATCGAGGTGAGGATGACGTCGCGGACGCCGGCTGCCGCGGTCTTGGCCTGGTCGGAGTCGACGCCGATCGCCAGGGTGTTGCCGGCCTTGGCTGCCTCGAAGACGCCGGACCCGGAGCCGCCGGCCGCGTGGTAGATGACGTCTGCGCCGGCGTCGATCATGCCCTGCGCAGCGGTCTTGCCCTTGGCCGGGTCGTTGAAGCCGCTGAAGTCCGGCGGCTGGGTCAGGTACTTGCTCTGGACGGTGATCTTCGGGTTGACCGCCTTCGCGCCCGCCATGTACCCGGCCTCGAACTTGGCGATCAGCGGCGTCTGCACGCCACCCACGAAGCCGATGTTCGCCTTCTTGGACTTCAGCGCCGCGGCCGCGCCGACCAGGAAGGACCCCTCGTTCTCGGCGAAGGTCAGGTTGCTGATGTTGGCCGCCTTGACGTCGGCGGAGTCGACAATGGCGAACTTGACCTCGGGGAACTCCTTGGCGACCTTGCCGAGCGAGGTCGCGTAGGCGAACCCGACGGCGACGATCGGGCTGTAGCCGGCCTGGGCCAGGGTGCGCAGGCGGTCCTCCTTGGCCGACTCGGCCTCACCGTTGGCGGCCTCCGCCTCCTGCGTGTCGCCGCCGAAGTCGGTCTTGGCCTTGTCCAGGCCCGCCGCGGCGGAGTCGTTGAAGGACTGGTCGCCGCGTCCGCCGATGTCGTAGGCCATGCCGACCTTCAGCGGCTTCGCACCGCCGCTGCTGCTACCGCCCGTCGTGGCGCCACCGCCGGCGCCGGGCGAGTCGCTGCCGCCGCACGCGGACAGGGCCAGAGCCGCCGTCGAGACGACCGCCGCCCACTTCATCACCCGACGCAAGGGTGTCTCCTTACTCACAGGGGGCACCGCGAGCGCGGCGCTGGGAACTACCGGAGAGTACAGCCGCGGCCTGACCGTCTTTGACGGCGAGGACCGACGTTGTCCGAACCGTTACGCGCTGTGCTCGACGAGCGCCTCGACCGCCACCCGGGCGAGCAGACCCGCGCCGATCGGCACGGCGCCGTCGTCCACCCGAAGGTCCCCCTGGTGCAGGTCGTACGTCGGCCCATCGGGCGCGCGTGTGCCCAGCCGGGCCATCGCGCCGGGCACCCGCTCGAGGTACCAGGCGAAGTCCTCGCCGCCGAGGCTCTGCTCGGTGCTGACGACGGCGGAGGCGCCGACGACCGCCGTGGCGGCGCGGGTGAGCAGCCGCGCGGCCGACGCCGCGTTGACCACGGGCGGCACGCCGCGCAGGTAGTGCAGCTCCGCGCTCACCCCGTACGGCGCCACCACCTGGTCGACCAGCTCGGTGACCAGCTCGCGGGCCAGCTCCCAGACCCGGACGTCAAGGATCCGCAGCGTGCCGCCGGCCTCGCCCAGCGACGGCACGACGTTGCGGGCGCTGCCCGCGCGGACGTAGCCCCACACCAGGCTGGCGCCGGCGCGGGGGTCCAGCCGGCGCGAGAGCGCTGCCGGGACGTCGGTGACCATCTTGGCGAGGGCGAAGGTGAGGTCCTGCGTCAGGTGCGGGCGGGACGTGTGCCCGCCCGTGCCACGCAGCCGCACGGTCACCTGGTCGCACGCTGACGTGATCGGCCCGCGGCGCAGGCCCACCTGCCCGACGTCGATGGACGGGTCGCAGTGCAGGGCGAAGATGTTCGAGACGCCGTCCAGGACGTTCGCCGCGACCAGGTCACGCGCCCCGCCGGGCATGACCTCCTCGGCCGGCTGGAAGAGCAGGCGCACCCGGCCGGGCAGCGGGTCGGCGAGGTGCCGCTCGTGCAGCGCGACGCCCGCGCCGATCAGTGCGGAGGTGTGCAGGTCGTGGCCGCAGGCATGCGCCAGGCCGTCGATCCGAGAGCGCCACGGGTCGTCGGTGAGGTCGTCCATCTGCAGCGCGTCCATGTCGGCGCGCAGCGCGACGGTGCGCACCCCCGTCTCGCCGGCTCCTGCGTCCAGCCCCACCTCCGCGACCAGGCCGGTACCGGGCAGCCGCTGCACCGGGATGCCGGCCCGCTCCAGCCGCGCCGCCACCAGCGCGCCCGTCCGGTGCTCCTGCCGGGACGCCTCCGGGTGCGCATGCAGGTCCCGACGGATGGCGACGAGCTCGTCGCTCAGACCGGCAACGAGCTCAGCGAGGGTCGGGACGTCGGGAGGGGTCGGTTCGGCGCTCACGATCCAGCCACCCTAACGACTGGCGCCGCGC
>DATFPQ010000170.1:0-4654 GCA_035264765.1 Actinomycetales bacterium
TCCAGCACACTCCCCCGATCGAGTACGAACAGCGCTACCGTCAGGCCGCAACCACGACCCCCATCCCGGAGGTCGCGTAACCAACCAACCCTCCGGGAGACCCAGGGCGGTTCATGTCGGAGTGCTGCCCCGCTCGCACCGAAGGGCGCGAACGGGCCAGCCGCAGGCGAACATCCAGGCCCAGCCACTGTTACGCACGGCGGCACATTCCCAGCCCGCTCCCGCTGTCTCCCGCGGCCAGGCCCGATGAAGAACCGGGCCCGCGATTGGAGTCGCTAAGGCCCCCGTGGCCGACGACACGACGATGAAGATGCAGTGGGCACGGGCGGGTGGTCATTCCTCGGCGTCGCCGGCCATCGACGCCGCTCGCCGCTCGGCATGCATCTCCCACGGCGCCTGCGGCAGGACGCTGCCGGTCTCCAGCAGGGACTTCAGGTTCGCCAGGACCGCGGGCCAACCAGCGGAGACTTCTTCGCGCGCAGCCTGGTCGGCCAGGTTCTCGTGCCGGACAGTGAGCCGGACGATGTCGTGGTACGGCTCGACCGTGAAGATCACCTCCGAGGGGCCGTCATCGCGCTGCTCGTCAGGGGCTTCGAACGTCATGACTAGCCTCGTCGGCGGGTCGACCTCCAAGACCGTGCCGCCCCCGTCGGCGACCCCGGAGCCGTCGGGGCGCACGTGCTGCCACCCTGAGCCGACCTGCCAGTCCGAGACGTTGCTGTGCCCCCAGTACCGGGCGGTCAGGTCCGCGTCGGTCAGGGCGCGCCACACCTGCTCCGGCGTGGCTCTGATATAGGTGACGTAGACGTAAGTGGGCCTTGACGTGGGCTCGTCCCCGTTGCTGTCTGACATGTGTTGCTCCTCTGCCGTTCGTCGGATCGCGCTGAGACTGCGGAGGCGCGGGGTTGCGAAGCTGTCGATCCACCGTTCCTGGATGTCCTGCAACGGCACCGGGTTCAGGTAATGCAGCTTCTCCCGTCCCCGCCGCACGGTGCTGATGAGGTTCGCCGCCTCGAGGACGCCGAGGTGCTGGGATGCCGACTGGCGCGCCATGGCGAGCTCACCGCAAAGCTCGCCGAGAGTCTGCCCATCCCGTTCCCGCAGCCGATCGAGCACCTTCCGCCGGGTCGGGTCCGCCAGGGCCTTGAACACCTCGTCCCGCGACCCCGTCACATCTCCATCATGCAGGTATCTACCTGCATGTCAAGAGGCTCCCGCGTCGAGACCTCGGCGACGGCGGGTCAAGGCCGCGCAGATCGTGTACCGGAACGGCGAGGTCTCAGCTTCCACACATACTCTCCTGGCGCGACCCTCTGAGGTGCGGCCTGCAAGACGTGGGGGCGCGGCCACTGGCTTCGACTACGGTACGGGGGCGGCAAGGCTCGGCAGCATCGCAGCGCTGGTGCCGCAGGGTGCCGCTGGCGGTTCGAACGGTGACGCGCGGGTTCAGCTGACGTCCGCGGGGAAACCGCGAGACGCACCGAGTGGACCGCTCATACGCTCTGGCAGTGGACATCACCCTGCGCCCCCTCGCGCACAGCGACATCCCAGCCTGGACTGATCTGCTCGCAGCGATCGAGAAGGTCGACCGCACCGGCGAGCACTACGGTGCCGCCGACCTCGCCGAGGAGATGACCAACCCCGAAGTCCAGGTCGGGAAGGACTTCGTCGGCGCCTTCGACGCAGACGGGCAGATGGTCGGTTACTACTCGATTCTGCCGCGGGGCGTGGCTGACGGGCACTTCAAGGTCCACATGCAGGGGTCCGTCCTACCTACCCGGCGCGCGCAGGGTATCGGCAGGTTGATGGTGGCCGGGATGGTGCAGCGCGCGGCCCAGGCGCGCAACGAGCGCCGCCCCGAGCTGCCGGCGAGGCTCGTCGTTACGGGCCTGTCGTCCGACGCCGCCCAGGCGGACCTGCTGGCGTCCGTCGGCATGCGGGCCGAGCGGTGGAACTTCAGGATGCGCATGCCGCTGGATGCGGTCCCACCCGCACGCGCGCTGCCGGAGGGCTACGGGCTGTACGGCTACGACAGCTCGATGACCGACGCGCTCCGCCGAGCCCACAACGCAGCGTTTCTCGACCATCCGAACTTCACGCCATGGTCGGAGGTCATGTGGCGGCAGTTCGTCACCGGGTCGCACAGCTTCCGCCCCGACCTGTGCTTCGTCGCAAGCGCAGACGGCTCGGACGAGATCGTTGCGTACGTGCACACGGCCGAGTACGACGCCGCCTTTGCAGCGACCGGACGTCGAGAGGCGTACGTCGGCAAGGTCGGCACGCTGCGCAGGCACCGGGCCAAGGGGCTGGCGACCGCGTTGCTGGGTCACGCCCTGCACGCCTACCGTGACGCCGGGTACGACGAGGCCTCCCTCGACGTGGACTCCGAGAACCCCACCGGCGCGCTCGGCGTCTACCGACGGGTCGGGTTCAGTGTCGAGTCACGCTGGACGAACTACGCCATGACGGTCGACGCAACAGCGAGCGGGGGCGCGGTTGCTGGTGCCGGAAGCCGTTCCGCACCAGCCGGCGGCCTGCCCTGAGGGCTGCCGGTGGGGCGGTCAAAGGGACACTCGGGCGTTGCCTCTGTCGAAAAGGGTCTGTCTCGGCCCGGACGCTCCCGCAAAACAGGGCCGCGGCCCATCGCTGGCTGCCGTGAACGGGCTGCCTGTTGCTCTTGCAACAGCGTTGGCGCTACACAGGTGGCCGCGGGGTCGCGGGACCTCCGGAGTAGACGGAGGCGGCCGTGAGGATCACCGACACCAGCGACCTCTGGTGGAAGACCGCCGTGGTCTACTGCCTGGACGTCGAGACCTTCTTCGACTCCGACGGCGATGGTGTCGGCGACCTGGCCGGGCTGAGCCAGCGGGTGGACTACCTAGCCGAGCTCGGCGTGACCTGCCTGTGGCTGATGCCGTTCTACGCGACGCCCGACCGGGACGACGGCTACGACGTCACCGACCTCTACGCCGTGGACCCTCGGCTGGGCACGCTCGGCGACCTCGTCGAGCTGCTTCGGACCTGCCAGGACCGGGGCATCCGGGTGATCGCCGACCTCGTCGTCAACCACACGTCCGACCAGCACCCGTGGTTTCGCGCCGCCCGGTCGAGCAAGCAGTCGCCGTACCGCGACTTCTACGTGTGGCGCGCGGACCCACCGCCGGACACGTCCGACCAAGTGGTCTTCCCGGACCAGGAGAGGAGCATCTGGCAGCTCGACGAGGGAACGGGAGAGTGGTACCTGCACCACTTCTACCAGCATCAGCCGGACCTCAACGTCGCCAACCCTCGGGTCCGCGACGAGATCGCGAAGGCCATGGGGTTCTGGCTGCAGCTCGGCCTGTCCGGCTTCCGGGTCGACGCGGTGCCGTTCCTCCTGGACACGACCGGTGTGCCGGACGAAGAGCGCCGGCACTTCGCCGACCCGCACGCGTACCTGCGTGCCCTGCGCTCCTTCCTCGGACGACGGGCCGGTGACGCCATCCTGCTCGGCGAGGTGAACCTCCCACACGAGGAGCAGGCGGCGTTCTTCGGCGGCCAGGACGGCAACGAGCTGACCATGCTGTTCGACTTCATCACCATGCAGCGCCTGTACCTCGCTCTGGCACGCGCGGACGCCGGCCCGCTCGCGGCCGCGCTCACCGAGCGCCCGGCAGTGAACCCGGACTCGCACTGGGCCACGTTCGTCCGCAACCACGACGAACTGACGCTGGACAAGCTGACCGAGGCCGAGCGTCAGGAGGTGTTCGCCGCGTTCGGTCCGGAGCCGCGGATGCAGCTCTACGGACGCGGCCTGAAGCGCCGGCTCCCGCCCATGCTGGACGGCGACCCGCAGCGGATTCGCATGGTCTACAGCCTGCTGTTCTCCCTGCCCGGCACGCCGGTTCTCTACTACGGCGAGGAGATCGGCATGGGGGAGGACCTCGACGCCGAGGGTCGGAACGCCGTACGGACGCCGATGCAGTGGACGGCGCACGAGGACGGCGGTTTCTCCACCGCGCCGCTGTCGCGGCTGGCCGTGCGTCCGGTCGTCGGCCGTTACGGGCCCGCCCACGTCAACGCAGCCGCGCAGCGACGCGACCCGACGTCCCTCTGGAACTTCGTCGCGATGCTGGCCCAGCGCTATCGCGAGTGCCCCGAGCTCGGTTGGGGCGACCTCACCGTTCTCGACCAGCCACACCCCCAGGTGCTCGCGCACCGGTGCTCCTGGAGCGACGGCACGGTCGTCGCGCTGCACAACCTCGGCGCCGAGCCGGTGACGGTGCCGCTCGAGCTCGACGAGCAGGAGCCAGGGACGCGCCTGATCGACCTGCTCCAGCCCGGCGACACGGTGGTCGACAACGGTGGCGGGGCCGAGCTGACGCTCAAGGGCTACGGCTACCGGTGGCTGCGGCTGGACCGGCCCGGCGACCGACAGCTTCCGTGAGCCGCCGCGTTCTGTGAACGCGACGGCCCCTCCATGCGTGCTTTGCTCACCAGGAGCGCCGTTCCTCCCGAGCAACGCCGCTGACGGCCTTTCCGCCGCCCTGCGGTGGCGTTCCTCGGGAGCAACGGCGCTGCTGGTGAGTACGGGGTGGGTGCGGGGCGGCGGTGGGGCGGTCAGCCCGGCGGGCGGCGGCGCGGGGCGGTCAGCGGGGCAGCGCGTTGGGGCGTG
>DATFPQ010000171.1:0-6240 GCA_035264765.1 Actinomycetales bacterium
CGCGCGGCGATGGCGGACCTCCTGGACGAGGCGACCCGTCGCACGGTGGCCGTGATGTGCAGCGAGACCGTGTGGTGGCGCTGCCACCGGCGGCTGGTCGCGGACGTCGCCGCGATGGCTCACGGGGCCGACGTCCGACACCTGATGCCGGCCGGTGCGCTACGTCCGCACCGACCGGCGGAGGGAGCCAGAGTCCGCGAGGACGGGCTGCTCGTGTGGGACGGGCCCTGACGCTCACAGCTCGGCGCGGACGGCGAAAAGCTCCGGGAAGAAGGTCAGGTCGAGCGCCGCGCGCAAGAACGGCACTCCGCTGGAACCACCGGTTCCGTGCTTGACGCCGATCATCCGCTCCACCGTCTTCAGGTGCCGGAACCGCCAGAGCTGGAAGTTCTCCTCGACGTCGACGAGCTCCTCGCAGGCCTCGTAGGCCTCCCAGTGCTCGGCGGCTGCGGCGTAGACCGCGCGGAAGACCGGCACCAGTCCAGGGGTGAAGACGTGGGCGCGCGTGACGTCCCGGGCCAGCACCTCTTCGGGGACGTCGTGACCGTGCCGGGACAGGTAGCGCAGGAACTCGTCGTAGACGCTGGGCCGTTGCAGCTGCTCGAGCAGCAGCGCACGCGCCGCGTCGTCGTGCCCGAACACCTCCAGCATCCGGCGGTCCTTGTTGCCGAGCGCGAACTCGACCGCGCGGTACTGGAAGGACTGGAAGCCCGAGGACGTCCCGAGGAAACTGCGGAACTCCGTGTACTCGGACGGCGTGAGGGTGGCGAGCACGGACCACTGCTCGGTAAGCGTGCGCTGGATGTGCTTGACCCGGGCCAGGCCCTTCAGCGCCGGGCGCAGGTCGTCGGCCGCCAGCAGGTCCTGGACGTGCCGCAGCTCGTGCAGCACAAGCTTGAGCCAGAGCTCGGAGGTCTGGTGCTGGATGATGAAGAGCAGCTCGTCGTGGTGCGGCGGGACGCTGACGCGACGCTGCGCCGACAGCAGCTGGTCCAGCTGCAGGTACTCGCCGTAGGACAGGTTGACCCGGAAATCTCGCACCACGCCCGGCTCGAGCGGGCGGCTGCCGGTGAGGGCCTGGTCGTCGTCCACCCGCCGACCCTAGCCGGGCGCTGACCGCGCAGACCGACGGTCCGGCGGTCCGTCCCCGTGCGCAACGAGGCAACGGCGCACGCCATACGGTGCGCCGTTGCCTCGTTGACGGGACCTGGTCCGTGGTTGACGGAACCGATCAGAGCGGGGCCATCTCCTCCGGAGCGACCGTTGCGGCGCCGGTCATGATCGCCACACCGTCGGTCATGTTGTGCGACTGCGGGGTGATGACCGCGGCCCGCCGGCCCAGCCGCTGGATGTGGATGCGGTCTGCGAGCTGCCACACGTGTGGCATGTTGTGGCTGATCAGGATGACCGGCAGGCCGTTGTCGCGCAGCTGCTCGATGGTGCGTAGGACCTGGTTCGACTCCTTGACACCGAGCGCGGCCGTGGGCTCGTCCAGCACGACGAGCTTGGTGCCGAACGCCGCCGCCCGGGCCACGGCCACCGCCTGGCGCTGACCGCCGGACAGGGTCTCGACCGCCTGACCCATGTTCTGGATGGTCGCGATGCCCAGGGCCTTGACCGAGTCACCGGCCCGCTCCTTCATCCCCTTCTTGTCGAGCATCCGCAGCACCGAGCCGAGCGGCCCGCGCCGGCGCTCCTCGCGGGCGAGGAACAGGTTGCTCGCTATGTCCAGGGCGGGCGCCACGGCGAGGGTCTGGTAGACGGTCTCGATGCCGGCCTCGCGGGCGTCCTGCGGCCGACGGAAGTGCACCGGCTTGCCGTCCAGGACCAGCTCACCGGCGTCCGGCACGAGCGCACCGGTCAGGCACTTGATCAGGGTGGACTTGCCCGCGCCGTTGTCGCCGATGATGGCGAGGACCTCGCCGGGGTACAGGTTGAGGTCGACGCCATCCAGGCCGACGACCCGGCCGAACGTCTTGACCAGGCCGCGGGCGGACAGCACCGCGGTCCGCTCGCCGGCGCTGGTGGCGCCGTGGGGGGTATGGGTGGACGTCATGCCTTCACCTTCCGGATCCACTGGTCCACCGCGACGGCCACGATGACCAGGACGCCGACCGCGAGCAGCCGGTACTGGGCGTCGACGCCGGCGAGCGAGAGGCCGGTGGCGAACGACTGGACGATGAGCGCGCCGAGCAGGGTGCCGGTCAGGCCGCCGCGGCCGCCGAACAGGCTGGTGCCGCCGATGACCACGGCGGTGATGCTGCTCAGGTTGGCGTCGGTGATGGCGTTCGGGCTGGCAGCACCGGCCCGGCCGATCAGCACCCAGGCGGTGATGCCGTAGATCGCCCCTGCCACGGTGTAGACGCTGAGCAGCACCCGGTTGACCCGGATACCGGCCAGTCGCGAGGCCTCGCCGTCGTCGCCCACGGCGTACACGTGCCGCCCCCAGGCGGTCTGGCTGAGCGCGAAGCCCACGATCAGGTAGAGCAGGATGACGATGACCACGCCGGTCGTGACGTAGAAGCTGCCGGGACCGAACGGCCGGATGGCCGTACCGGTCCAGTTCAGGATGGGCGGCATCTTCTGCTCTTGAATCGACTGGCCGCCGGAGTACAGCAGCGCGATCGCCGTGAAGATGCTCAGCGTGCCGAGCGTGACGATGAACGGCGGCAGGTTGAGGCGGGTGACAAGCAGGCCGTTGAGGGCTCCCGCGGCCAGGCCGAGCAGGACGCCGATGAGCAGCGCCAGAGGGCCGGGTACGCCGTTGTTCGCGGCCAGGGTCGCCATGACCATCGTGGACAGGATGGTGATGGCGCCCACCGACAGGTCGATGCCCGCGGTGAGGATGACCAGGGTCTGGCCGATGCCCAGCGCCGCGATGACCGCGGTCTGCTGCACCAGCAGCGACAGCGAGTTCGGCTGGGCGAAGTTCGGGTTGAGCGCGGTGAACACGATCGCCGTCAGCACGAGGATCAGGGCCGGGCTGATGGCCGGGTGCGAGTGAAGCAGGTGCTGGATGCGCTGTGCTGGGGTGTGCCGGCGGCGGGCCAGCTCCTCCGCTGCGCTGGTGGGGGCCGTGCTGCCGGCCTCGGTGGCTGCGGTCACGTCATGCCTTCTTCCGTCCGGGGGCGTCATCGCCCCGGGGTCGCCGGTGCAGTGGTGCAGGCGGACGTCGCCGCCCGGGATCACGAAGCGGGCCCGGCGCGCCATGTCTAGCACCGGGCCACCCCTCGGGGAACAGCCGCGCGGGGCTCAGCCCCAGCAGACCTTGGCTCCCTCGGCGCTGCTGATGCTGTCGACGCCGTCGACCTTCTTGTCGGTCACCAGTGCGACGCCCGTGTCATAGAAGTCCAGGCCCTGGGACGTCGTGGGGGTGGTCTTGTCCTTGGCGTACTTCGAGACCGCCTGGACGCCCAGCTGTGCCATCTTCAGCGGGTACTGCTGCGAGGTGGCGCCGATGACACCGTCCGTCACCGACTTGACGCCGTCACACCCACCGTCGACCGACACGATGATCGCGCTCTTGTCCTTGCCCGCGGCCTTGAGGGCGTTGTTGGCACCGATCGCCGAGGGCTCGTTGATCGTGTAGACGACGTTGATGTCGGGGTTCTTGTTCAGGCAGTTCTCCATCGCGGTGCGGCCGCCGTCCTCGGCGCCCGTCGTGGGCTCGTTGCAGACGATCGTGTACGTGCCGCCGTCGTAGCTGCCGGTCTTGGCCTCGTCGCCGTTCTTCTTCTTGTCCTTGGTATCGATGCCCATGCCGGTCAGGAAGCCCTGGTCGCGGCTGTAGTCGACCGACACGACCTTGTCGTTGAACAGGTCGAGCAGCGCGATGGTCGCGGGCTTGCCCTTCAGCTGAGCCTTCGCCCACTCGCCGATCAGCTGACCGGCCTTGAAGTTGTCGGTGGCGAAGGTGATGTCGACGGTGTTCGCCGGGTCCGGCGGGGTGTCGAGGGCGATGACGTACAGGCCAGCGTCGCGGGCCTCCTTGATCGCCGAGTTCACGCCGGGACCGTTGGGTGTGATGAGGATGCCCTTTTGGCCCTTGGCGATGGCGTTCTCGATCGCCTGCACCTGGCCCTGCTCGTCGCCGTCCTGCTTGCCGGAGGCCACGGTCAGGTCGACGTTGGACTTGGCCGCCTCCTCCTTTGCGCCCTTCTGCATGGCGACGAAGAACGGGTTGCTGGAGTCCTTGGTGATGAGTGAGACGCCGACCTGCTCGCCGCCGCCACCGCCACTGCTGCCGCCCGAGCCCGAGTCGGAGCCGCCGCCACACGCGGACAGGGCCAGCGCGGCGCTCACGGCCACGGCTCCGAGGGCGACCAGCCGACGCTGCCCCGCGCGCGCTCCGAGTGGCCTGGTGCTGTGCATGGTTCCGTCCTCTCTCGGCGCCGTTGCGGCGCTGACAACGTTGTCGAGATCATGTATAGGCGGGCCTTGTGCAGGTGTCAACGGCGGCGTACAACTCGTTGCTGTGAATGTGACAACGATGTCAGGTGCCGGCCCTGGACCCCCTCGCCCGGGGCGGGCCACCATGCGCGATGTCGCGGCGCTCGCCCGGGTCAGCGTCAAGACCGTCTCCCGGGTGGTCAACGACGAGCCGGGCGTGAAGCCAGAGCTTCGGCTTCGGGTTCAGCAGGCGGCGAACCGCCTGGACTACCGACCCAACCTCACGGCCAGCAACCTGCGACGCTCCAGTGGCCGGACGCGCAGCGTCGGCGTCCTGCTGCAGGACATCAGCAACAGCTTCTCGTCCGCCTTGCTCCGCTCCCTGGAGGACGAAGCCCGCGAGCGCGGGGTGGCCGTCCTGGCCGCCAGCCTGGACGAGGACGCCGACCGCGAGCGCGCACTGGTCGCGGACCTGGTGGCGCGCCGGGTGGACGGCCTGGTGCTGATGCCCGCCAGCGACCGGCAGGACTACCTCGGCGCGGACCTTCGAGCCGGGCTGCCCACGGTCTTCGTCGACCGGGCCCCGCGCGGAGTCGAGGCCGACGCGGTCACCGTGGATAACGTCAACGGTGCTGTCACGGCCACGGGGCACCTGCTCGATCACGGGCACACGAGGATCGCCTACCTAGGGGACGCAACCACGATCCGCACGGCGGCGGACCGGCTGGAGGGCTATCGGCGGGGCCTCGCAGCGGCGGGTGTGTCGGTGCCGGAGGAGCTGGTGGTGACCGGACTGCGCACTCCGGACGCAGGCCAGGAGGCGATGGCCAGACTCTTAGCGCTCCCTAACCCGCCGACCGCGGTGTTCGCCGGCCGCAACACCGTGAGCATCGGCGTGGTGCGGGCGCTTCGACAGGCCGACTGTCAGGACTGCATGGCGGTGGTGGGCTTCGACGACTTCCCGCTCGCCGACATCCTGCAGCCCGCGCTGACCGTCATCCGGCAGGACGTCGGGCGGATTGGCGCCTGCGTCGGCGACCTGCTGTTCCGCCGGCTGGACGGGGACACCAGCGAGCCGCGGCACGTCCTGATTCAGCCGACGCTCGTGCCCCGCGGGTCCGGGGAGCTACCTGTCCGCCGATGACGCTCTGCGCCCGGTCGGCGCTGACGTGACCCTGAGGTCAGTGCTGCCCAGGAATCGGCAGCGCACCAGACGCCGCAGTGGAGCCGGCAGCGTTCCCGCGGTCACCGCCGGCCCGCGCGCCGCTGAGCATGCTGCGCACGTCGGCGGCATTGCGCGGGCCCCGCCGGGCGCCGAGCGGCTCCTCACCCGGGTGCTGGCTCTGGCCGGGGACCTCCAGTCCACCCGTAGCGCTGCGCCGGCTGGGCGCGGCGGCCTGCTGCCCGGCCTGCGGGCTGTACGCGGACAGCGCGCTCAGCTCGGACAGCGCCTCGGAAGCCATCACCGACCGCTCGCGCAGGGTCTGCGCCGCCGTGGGCGTTGCAGCCGCGGAGGCCGAGCCCGCCTGAGCCGAGCCCGTCGGGACCGACCCCGTCGGGACCGAGCTCGTCGGAGCCGAGCCCGTCGGTGCCAGAGCCGGCACCGACAGAGCCGAAGCCGGTGCCGCGGCGACGTCAGGGGATGCCACAGCGCTCGCAACCGCCGGAGCCGCCGCTGAGGCCAGGGACATCGCTGCCGCCGGGGACGAGGTCGAAGCGCCCCCGAACGGCGACGGGTCGACCGACCGGTCGGTTGGGAGCCCCGGGGCGACGTCGGGCTGCACTGGCGCGGGGACGAACAGCGAGGACGGCGCGGCGATGGCTTGCGTCGAGGCCTCCGGAAGAACCGGC
>DATFPQ010000172.1:0-3966 GCA_035264765.1 Actinomycetales bacterium
GTGACCTGCTCCTTGGCCTTGCGGTACAGCCGCGAGCGCTGGCCGCGGTAGCCGCTGGCGCGCTCGAGGACGACGCGGCGCTTCTTCTGGGCGTTGACGGCCCTCTTCACGCGTGCCACGGGGATGCTCCTTCGTCAGTGCGTGCGTCGGCGTCGCCTCGTGCGAGGCGACGCCCGACGCGTCGGTGGGGGTGCTGGCTGGTGGTCAGCCGGTGCCGGGTCAGACCCGGCCTGGAACTGCAGTCCGGCTCACTTGCCGAGCAGCCGCTTGATCCGCTTCACGTCGGCCGGCGAGGTGACGACGTCCTGGGAGAGCCGACGCGACTGGCGCGAGGTCTTCTCCTCGAACTTGTGGACGTTGTTGGCCTGCTCACGCATGACCTTGCCCTTGCCGCTGATGCGGAACCGCTTCTTGGTGCCGCTGTGGGTCTTCATCTTCGGCATGGCAGCCGTGTCTCCTCGTCGTCTGGTCCGGCCGGTGGGCGCGGATCCCTCGTCCACCGCGGTCGTCCCTCGGGCGGAGGGCACGGTGCGTCCAGCAGTCGGCCACGACCGGATGCGGTCGTGACCAAGCGCGTGCCGCCGCCGTGGGGCGGCGGACGCGTAGGTCTGTCAGGCCTCGGCGTCGACCGGTACCGGCGCGCTCGCGGCGGGCGCCGGGGTCTGCGCACCCTCGGCGTCGGCGCTGCGGCGGCGTCGCTCCTCGGCCTTGGCCTCGGCCTTCTTCTTCGTCGGTCCCAGAACCATGATCATGTTGCGGCCGTCCTGCTTCGGCGCGCTCTCGACGAAGCCGAGCTCGGCGACGTCCTCGGCAAGCCGCTGCAGCAGCCGGAAGCCCAGCTCGGGTCGGGACTGCTCGCGTCCGCGGAACATGATGGTGACCTTGACCTTGTCACCGGCCTTCAGGAACCGGACGACGTGGCCCTTCTTGGTGCCGTAGTCGTGCGGGTCGATCTTCGGCCGGAGCTTGATCTCCTTGATCACCGTGTTGATCTGGTTCTTGCGGGCCTCACGGGCCTTCAGCGCGTTCTCGTACTTGAACTTGCCGAAGTCCATGAGCTTGCAGACCGGCGGCCGCGCGGTCGGGGCCACCTCGACGAGGTCGAGGTCGGCCTCCTGCGCGAGCCGGAGCGCGTCCTCGACGCGCACGATGCCGACCTGCTCGCCATTCGGTCCGACGAGCCGCACCTCGGGTACTCGGATGCGGTCGTTGATGCGAGGTTCGCTGATGTGCTGCTCCTTCGGGTCTCTCCGGGACCACGGAGACGAGAAAGGCTCCCGTCGCCGTCGCGAGGGAGCCTGCTCCGTTACCCGATCGAGCCATGGCGTCGCCGGACGCCGAGCGGCGCCGACGTGCCGCAGCACGCGAGGCCCGGCCACGAGGGCCGGACGGACCGGGACCTGGCGGCCCATCGGCCACGCAGGTGGGAGAGACTCCGCTTGCGCACCGCACCCGCTCGGGCCCCGGGGGGCTCGCACGGATCCGGTCGGTCAGTCTGCAAGGGTATCAGCATGGACGACGACGTCGCTATTCCCTCGGACCGGCCGGACGGGGGCGCGCCTGGGGCGTCCGTGTCGGACCTGTCGGAGGCCTCGGACGCCTCGGACGCGGTGCGGGACATCGCGGAGGTCCCCGCGATCGAGCTCATCAGCACGGCCGCCCTGCACCTGCTCAGCGCGGCCGCCGTCAAGTGCGGCCTGGGCCATGACGAGCCGACCGACGGCTCGTCCGCCGATGCCAGCCACGTCGACCTGGACGAGGCCCGCAAGCTGATCATCGCCCTCGCCGGCTTGGTCACCGCCGCCGCGCCCGAGGTCGGCAACCAGCACGCCCGGCTGCTGCGGGACGGCCTGCGCCAGGTGCAGCTCGCGTTCCGCGAGGCCTCCCCCGTCCCCGACCCGCCGGGGCAGGGTCCCGGCGAGCGGCTGACCGGCCCGGTGTTCTAGGGGCCGGTGCTTCTACGGCCCGGCGCTTCTGAAGCCCGGTGCTTCCAAAGCCCGGTGTTCTTGGGCCCGGTCGGGTGGTCCGACGCGGTCCGGTCGCCGCTCAGGCGGTCACGCTCCCGTCCGTCGCGGCCGCCTCCGGCACCAACCGGCGCGCCCGGCGGACGCCCACGGCCGCGAGGCCGACGAGCGCCACCAGGACGCCGACGCCGCCCACTACGGCGAAGCCGGCCCACGGCGCCACCCGGTCGATCGCGGCGCCGGCGAGCGGGGCGCCGAGCGCGGTGCCGGCCGTGAGCGCCGACCCGTGCCAGCCCATCGCCTCGCCCCGCACCTGCTCGGGGACCAGGTTGGCGATGGCCTCCGCGGTCGCCGTGACCACCGGTGCGCACAGCAGCCCGGCCGGGACCACTGCCAGGCAGAGCCACAGCGACCCCGGTGCCAGGCCGACCGGTGCCGTGAGCAGCCCGAGCGAGAGCAGCAGCGCGGCGGGGAGCACACCGCGCCGCAGGGCGCCGTAGACCAGGCCGCCGAGCAGGGACGCGAAGGCCCAGACGGCCATCACGACCCCCGTCGACCCCAGGTTCCCGGTCTCACGCAGGGTGGCGACGATCGAGACGTCGGTGCCGGCGAGCACGACCGTCGCACCGGCGGTGACGGCCAGCACCGACAGGAGCGCGGGCGTCAGTGGCACGCGCCCGTGCGGACCGGGATCACGGGCGGGGACGTCCTCGCCGACGCCGACCGGGGCGACCAGGCACGCGGTCTGCGAGCTGCAGCCGGACGTCGCGGCCTCGGACCGCTCGACGACGGGCGCCGGCAGCGGGGTCCGCGTCGGCGGGTCGATCACCATCAGGGCGATCCCGGCGAGCACCGTGGTGCCGCCGACGACGAGCAGCGCGGTGGAGGACGACGCCGACGTCGCGGCCAGGATGCCGAGCGCCGGGCCGACCATGAACGAGACCTCGACCGACACGGAGTCGAGGGCGAAGGCAGTGCGACGCAGCGCCGCAGGAACCATCACCGACAGGGCGAGCCGCATCACGGTGAAGATCGGCAGGCCGAGCGCACCGGCGAAGGCGACCGCCACCACGAGCCACCCGTACGACAGCCACGGTGCCAGCCCCCACACGGCTGCCTCGACCAGCACGGACGGCAGCAGCGCCCGGCGTAGCCCGAGCCGGTCGACCGCGCGACCCCGCCACGGCGACCCCACCGCCATCCCCACGGTCAGCGCGGCCACCAGCAGGCCGGCGGCGCCGTAGCCCCGGTGCAGCCCCTGGGTGACGTGGACGGTGAGGACGACTGCCACCGCCGTGTGCGGGATCCGGGCCAGGATGCCGAGCAGGGTGACGGCGGGGACGCCGGGCACGGACAGGACCTGGCGGTAGGGAGCGAGCGGCACCGGTCCAGTCTGGCAGCCGGTTGGGGTCGGCCCCGTCCAGGCCGTCAGGTAGGGCGAACCGGTCAGGCAGGGGAAACGGTCAGGCAGGGATGACCCGCAGCTCAAGGCCCTCGACCCGCTCGGTCATGACCGGGCTGGCGCGCAGCCGTTCCGCCACCCGTTGCGCGAGAGCCTGCACCTCCTCGGCCCGCAGGCCGGGGCGAACCCGCAGCACCACGCGCAGCTGGGCACCGCTGCCCGGCTCGCCGGCCACGCCGGCCACCTGGCGCTCGTCGTCGACGGCGCGGCGCAGCTCGGCGAGGACGTCGACGTCCTCGTGCGCCGGGCACCACGCCCGGCCCTGCCCGAGAGCCCACAGGGCCGGCCGGGTCACCACGAAGGTTGCCGGCCCGGCGGCGTCGAGCACCATCAGGTCGCAGCCCTCGGCCACCGCCGACGCCGCGGCGCGCCGGCTCTCGACCGCCACCGGACGGGCTGCGGCGTCCCAGGCGGCGAGGGTCTGGACCGACGAGAACACCGGCAGGGCGCGCCGCCCGTCCGGACCGGTCAGCGTCACCAGCGCCATGTCGGCCTGCCGGTCGGTGGTCCCATGGACCGTTCCGCCCTCCTCGGTCCGCA
>DATFPQ010000173.1:0-2225 GCA_035264765.1 Actinomycetales bacterium
TGCGGCCGTCGGTGTTGGCGTCATCCGCGACGGTGGCGGGGTGCTCGGTGCCGGCGGCGCCGTCGGTGAAGCCGTGGATGTGCAGCGGGTGCGACTCGCCTGGCGTGAGGCCGGAGGCGGCGACGTCCAGCGTCAGGGTCGTCCCGTCCAACGTCGCGCGGGCGAGGCCCAGGACGCCGGAATTGTTGGCGGGGGTGAGCAGGATGATCTCGGTCTCGGCCATGGGCGCGCGCTCCTCTTGCCGGGGAAGGCCGCTGCCGGTGAAGGTCCCGGGGCTTGTGAAGGTCCCGGGGCTTGGCCGGCAGCGTCCGCGCGGCAACGCTCCGCGGGACGGCGCCGGCTGCACCAGGAATTCCTAAACAGAAACCCAATCAGGCCGGGGCCGGACATGCGGATGGCTTGATGGTGTAGCCGAGGGCGGTGAGCCGCTTGACGAGGCGCGCCGTTCTGTCGCCCTTAGGCCCGGCGGTCGAAGTGGTCGGGCCCGAGGTCCTGGTAGAAGGTGCCGCCGCGGAGCATGTGGTAGGCCGCGGTCGGGATGGACGCAGCGACCGCACAGATCGCCTTCTTCGGACCACGGCGGGCGCGCAGGCGTCGGAACTGCGCCTGCAGGTAGCTGGCCTTCTTGCGGGTCGAGGCCCAGGCGCACTGCACGAGCGTGGTCTTGAGCCAGGGCGCGCCCTTGCGCAGGCGGGTGGAGCGGCGCTTGCCCGCGCTCTCATCGCTGCGCGGGCACAGCCCGGCCCAGGACAGCAGATGGCCGGCGGTGGGGAAGCGGCCCATGTCGGTGCCGATCTCGGCGACGATCACCTCGGCGCTCAGGGCGCTGACGCCGGGGATCGAGCTCAGCAGCCGGACCGCGGCGCGGAAGGGCTCGAGGTCCGCCTCCACCTCCCGGTCGATCCCGGCGACCGCCGCCTCCAGGGCATCCACCTGCCGCAGGTGCAGTCGCAGCAGGAAGCGGTGGTGAGACGTGACGCGGCCGCGCAGCGCCTCCTCCAGCGTCCCCCGCGGTGCCCTGACCCGCTGGTTCGCCGGGGCGGCCAGCGTGGCCGGCTCGGTCTCGCCTGCGATCAAGGCCTCGAGGATCGCGCGCCCGCTCGTCCCGGTGATGTCGGTGAGCACCGAGGCGAGCTCGAGGTTGGCGTCCTCCAGCGTCTTCTGCAGCCGCTGCACGTGGCTGGCCCGCTCGCGGACCAGCTGCTTGCGGGTGCGCAGCAGGGCACGCAGCGTCTGGGTGGGCGCGTCCGGCACGAAGCTGGCGCGCACCAGGCCGTGGGCGAGCAGCTCGGCGAGCCAGGTCGCGTCGGCGACGTCGGTCTTGCGGCCGGGCACGTTCTTCACGTGCGCCGCGTTGGCCAGCACGAGCGTGAAGTCGCCGTCGGCCAGGACGTGCCAGACCGGCTTCCAGTAGACCCCCGTGGCCTCCATGGCGACGTGGGTGCGGCCGCGCTCGGCCAGCCAGGCGGAGAGCGCCAGCAGTCCGGCCGTGGTGGTCGCGAAGCTCCGCACCTCCACGACCACCTCGCGCCCGGCGGCGCGGCGGGCGCTGGCCACCACGGTATCCTTGTGCACGTCCAGACCGGGTGCACGTCCAGACCGGCGCAGCGGGGATAGAGGACTTCCATCGCTCCCTCCTCTGTCGAGCTGCCGGCGTGGGGTGTCCTTCAGGGGGACTCTAAACGGCGTGCTCCGGGGCCGATCGGCCCGTGGCACAATCGAGGGTGCTCCGGACGCCCCGGGTCCAACTCATAGGCGGGCTCGTGCGCACCATGGACAACGGCCGACCTCGGTGCCGGCAGCCCACCCCATCCTGCCACAGGTTTCGTCCACCAGGGTCAGACATGCTGGTGGCGAACTCATAGGAGCCCGAGGCCGTCCATCCCGTCACGGTCCTGTCCCGTCACGGTCCTGTCCGCCCGCCGGATCGCCGGGCCCGCGATCCGATCAGAGGACAGGCGACATGAGCGAGGGCTTACCCGCCGACATCATCGTCGGCGTCGACACCCACAAGCACACCCACGCCGCCGTGGCCGTCACCGGGCTCGGCGTGCGGACCGCGGAGCTGTCGATCAAGGTCGGCCCCGCGGGCTACCGCGAGCTCGAGGCCTGGGCGCGGTCCCTGGGCAGCGTCCGCGCCTTCGGCGTCGAGAGGGCACGGGCTCGTACGGCGCCGGCCTGGCGCGCTTCCTCCTCGAGGAGAGTCATGCGGTCCACGAGGTCGG
>DATFPQ010000174.1:0-14060 GCA_035264765.1 Actinomycetales bacterium
GACGCCGTATGGCGACATCGAGCCCATCACCTCCGAGCCCAGCATGGCCGGCTTCGCCGCCCGCCCGGCGCCCGACGTACCGCTCGCCGCAACCACGACGACGTCGTCCGGCTCGAGCAGCCCGGCCGCGAACCCCGGTGCCAGCGCGAGCGAGGACGCGGTGGGATAGCAACCCGGAACGGCAACCCGCCGTGTGCCGGCCAGCAGGTCACGCTGGCGCCCGCCGCCGGACAGCGGCAGCTCAGGCAGGCCGTAGGGCCAGGACCCGGCGTGGGGCGTCCCGTAGAACCGCTCCCAGGCGCCGGCGTCGGTGAGCCGGAAGTCCGCGCCGCAGTCGACCACGAGGACGTCGTCCGGCAGCTGCGCGACGATCTCGGCGGACGCGCCGTGCGGCAGCGCGAGGACGACGACGTCGTGGTCCGCGAGCACCGTCGCGTCGGTGTCCTGCAGCACCCGGTCCGCGAGCGGCCGCAGGTGCGGGTGGTGCGTGCCCAGGGTCGACCCGGTGCTGGAGCCGGCGGTCAGCGCGCCGACCCGCAGCTGCGGATGACCGAGCGCAAGGCGCAGCACCTCACCACCCGCGTACCCGCTGGCTCCGGCAACCGCTACCGACAGCATGCGCACCTCCCCGGTCCTGTATGACCATACAGTCCTCGGCTTAGTCATGCACAACCGCCCCCTCCCGTTCCTCCACCCCGGCGGCGATGCTCCAGCGACGCCGGCGAGCGGTCCGCCGACCGGCCCTGGTGGAGCAGGTTCGCGCGGAGCAGGCCCTAGGGTGCGGTCGAACCGGACCTCGGAGGAGCCGTGACCGACCTGCAGCACCTACCCGCCACCGAGCTGCTCGAACTGGTCCGCACCGGGGAGGTGCGCACCGCCGACGTCGCGGAGTCCGTGCTCGCGCGGGTCGCCGAACGCGAGCCGGTGCTGCACGCCTTCGCCGCCGTGGATGTCGACCTGGTACGTCGGCAGGCGGCGGCGCTGGACGGCGCCCTCGCCTCCGGCGGGGCGGTAGGCCCGCTGCACGGGCTGCCCGTGGGCGTGAAGGACCTGGTCGACACCGCCGACCTGCCGACGACCTACGGGTCCCCGATCTACGCCGGCCACCAGCCGGCTGCCGATGCCGCCGTGATGCGACGGCTTCGGTCGGCCGGGGCCCTGCTCGCCGGGAAGACGGTCACCACGGAGTTCGCGCTCTTCCAGCCCGGTCCGACGACCAACCCGCACGACCCGGGGCGGACGCCGGGTGGGTCGTCGAGCGGGTCGGCAGCCGCAGTGGCCGACGTGGTGGTCGCCGCGGCGATCGGCACCCAGACCGCCGGGTCGGTGATCCGGCCGGCCGCCTTCTGCGGCATCGTCGGCTTCAAGCCGACCTTCGGCGCGATCGACCGGTCCGGCGTCAAGCTGATCAGCGACACGCTCGACACCGTCGGGTTGTTCGCCCGAACCGTCGCCGACGCCCGTGCGGTCTTCGCCGCTGTCCGTGACGGCGGCGCGGCGCCGGGCGCGCCGGGTGGAGCGCCGACGCTGGCGCTGGTCCGGACCGGACACTGGCAGCGCGCCGAACCGAGCACCCGCGACGCCATCGAGCACCTCGCGGGCCGGCTCGCACGGCAGGGGCTGACCGTGGTCGACACCGAGCTTCCGGCCGAGTACGACCGGCTGGTCGAGGCGCAGACCGTGGTGATGGAGGTGGAGGTCGCCCGCAACCTCGCTCGGGAGGCCACCGACTCGCCGGACCTGGTCAGCGCGTCGGCGCTGGGCGTGGTGGAGCGGGGCCGCGCGCGGTCGGCGCAGGAGTACGACGGCGCGCGAGCGCTGGCCGAGGAGTGCCGGCACCACCTGCCGGCCCTGCTGTCCGGCGTCGACGCCGTCCTGACTCCGGCCGTGCTGGGCGAGGCGCCGTCCGGCCTGGGCGCCACCGGGGACCCCCTGTTCTGCCGGGCGTGGACCCTGCTGCACTGTCCCGCGGTGAGCCTGCCGCTGCTTCGTAGCCCGCACGGCCTGCCGGTGGGCGTCCAGCTGGTCGCGGTGCCGGGCGCCGACGACCGGCTACTGGACGTCGCCGAGCGGGTCGCCCGCGCCGCCACCGGCTGAGGGCGTGAGGGACGTCGCGCGCGCCCTCAGCGGCATTTGACGTCCGGTTCACGCCCATGTCGTCCCCTTGACAAGTGCACCGGCCCCCACAGCTCGAGGTGGGGGCCCTGGCACGTCGACAAAGGCGACACCAAGGGGAACAGACTGTGACGCTGCTCGCTGACCGCCCGATGGCCCGCGGACCACGTGGCTCCCACCCGGTTCGCCGTCGACCGGCTTCTCGCCCGGGTCGACGTCGATCGGCACCGTCCTGGGCCGGACGCGAACTGCTGGGCGTCGTGGTTGTCGGCGTGGTGGTCGCGCTGGCCGGTGCGGGCGCCGTGCTGGCCGCGCTCCTGCTGACCCAGGGCGGCGCGACCGACTCGGGGACCGCCGCGGCGCTGCCCACCGGGACCGGAACGCTCGAGGTCGGTGCGTTGTCGGTCAGCCTCAAGCACGATTCGAAGGACATGATCGGGATGCCGGCCGGTCACGACGAAGCCGCGCAGGCGACCGTCATGGTCCCGGTGACGCTGACCAACACCACTGCGGAGCCGGTGTCGTACTCCCCCGGACAGTTCCGGCTGCTCGCCGGCGACACCGAGGTAGCGCCCGGTGCGGCGGCGGCCCCCGCGCAGACCCTACGCCCGCACGCAGCGATCAGCCTCCGCCTCACGTTCAGCTCCCCCACCGCGGAGCGCTCGCGGCTGCGGTACTCGCCCGCGGTCGGCAGCCCGGTCGTCGCCGACCTCGGCCCGATCGTCCAGCAGTCGGCTCCCGCGCGCCCGCAGAAGCCGGCTCAGCCTGGCGCCGACCGTCCGCACCAGCCCTCGCCGGCGCCCGCCAAGAGCTCCTCCGGCGACCACCCGGCCGAAGCCCCCGCAGCCCACGACCAGGCGTCGACGAGCGAGGACCACTGACATGGGAAGCACCGCAGAGCCGTCGTTCGCCGAGGACAACAGCGACGTCCTCCCAGATGGAGCGGGTCGACTGGCGCTGGCCCTCACCGCGTCCGGCGTCGCCTGGCAGCAGGTGCTCCACACCCGCCTCGATGCCGTCGATGCTGCGGGCCGCATCCCGCTGGCGCACTGGGCACGGGACGCGGGGCTTCTCCTGCCCGCGGTCCTCCTCGCGGTGGTGCTGGTCCTGCGCACGACCGACCGGCTGCTGTGCACATGTGCGGGGGCGGACGCGGCGTCGCAGCGGGCAGCCCGGGCCTGCGTCGCCGCACTCGCCGCCGCCGGCGTGCTGGCGTGCGGGTCTCCGGTGCTCGAGGCGCTCTCCGCGCCGGTGGGGCAGGCCTATGACCTCCCGCTGCCCTTCGACCTGCTGCGCGACGGGCTGCTCGCACTGCCCGTGACCCTGGCCGTCGCGGTCACGGTCCTCGCCTTGCACCGTCCCCGCCACGGACGTCGCATCACCGCCCGGGTCGCCGCCCTCGCCCTCGTGGCGGGCCCCCTGGTCGTGGCGGCGCCGGCCGCACCGGCCGCTGCGGCGTCGGGACCCTGCCCGGTCGGGGCACGCCCCATCACCTACGACCTGGCCGCCTTCCAGAATGTCATCCCGGTGAACGGCTGGGGGGACAAGATCCCGGACGGCCTCCAGTACGGCCTGAAGAACGCAGACGCCCGCCGCGGCAAGGACGACATCGTGGCCAACCCGAACCTGTCCCAGCCGCTGGTGGTGCGGGCCAACGTCGGGGACTGCATCACGGTCAAGCTGCGCAACGACATCTCCGGACGCCGGGTCGGCGTGCACGCGGACGGGCTCGTGCAGTTCGACCCCAAGACCTCGGACGGGGCGCGGGTCGGCAACAACCCGGACACCACGGTCGCGACCGGACAGGAGCGGACATACACCTGGTACGCCGACCGAATCGGCGAGGCACCGCTGGTCGACGTCGCGGGCCTGGACGACTCCGGCGATGGGTCCACGATGCAGTTGGGTCTCTACGGCGGCGTCGTCGTGCACCCCCGGGGCTCCACGTGGCACGACCCGCGAACGGGCGCCGACCTGCTGAACGGTGCCGGCGTCGCGGTGCAGACCGAGGTCTTCGCCGACGTCCACACCTCCACCGGTCAGGACTACCGGTCGTTCGCCATGATCTTCATGGACGAGAACGAGGACATCGTGGACCGCGACGGCAACCCCCCCACGATGCCGACCACGGGCCTGGAGGACTCGACCTTCGGCATCAACTACCGGGCCGAGCCGCTGCGCAACCGGCTGCGCGCGATCCTGGAGCACCGCGGCACGAAGACGCCCGAGAACCCTGAGGGCATCGCCAAGACCATCACGTTGCCGAACGGCAAGACCTACGCCCCCGACGACCACTTCTGTGACGGCTACGTCCCCGAGCTGGGCAAGGTGGTCAACGACCCGGGTGCCAAGTGCATGTCCGAGGAGTCGCACCTGCAGGCGTGGGTGTTCGGCGACGAGGGAAAGCTGACCCGCACCTCGAACGGTGAGGTGGTGACGGACTCGGACAACGTCATCCCCAAGGCCTACCGCAGCGACAAGATCCGGTTCCACGTCATCCACCCGGGGGCCAAGGAGACGCACCCCTGGCACCAGCACACCCAGCGCTGGTTCGCCGACCCGGACAACCCGCAGGCCTCGCGGACGCCCCGCAAGGACGTGCAGAGCGTCAGCCCCGGCGAGGCGTTCCCGCTGGAGATCGAGGGCGGTGCCGGTGGCACCCAGCGCACGATCGGCGACTCGATCTTCCACTGCCACCTGTACCCGCACTTCGCCGGCGGCTTCTGGGGCCACCTGCGGATCTTCGACCGGCTCCGGGACGGTAGCCAGAGCTACCCCGACGGCACGCCGCTGGAGCGGCTGCAGGAGCTTCCGAACCGCGTGGGTGCCACGCCGGCACCGGACGAGCTGCACCCCGGCTTCCCGCTGTTCGTCAAGGGCGACGTCGGCCAGCGCGCGTACCGCATCCCCAACGCCGTGGTGAAGGACGACTTCGCTGCGATCCGCCGCCCGGGCGACGCCCCCCGCGGCCCCACGGCGCTGGAGGCGGCGAACCTCCCCGCGCTCAGCCCCAGCAAGCCCGGAGCCGGCTTCATCGACCCCTGTCCGACCGGCGCGCCGGCTCGGACGTACCGGCCGCACACCATCGACCGCAAGCTCGTCTACAACAATGCCGGCTGGGCCGACAAACAGGGCCGCCTCTACGTCGAGGAGAGCCATAAGGCAGCCGTCCTGGCGGGCACCGAGAAACCGGAGCCCTACACGATCCGCGCCCGCATCGGCGAGTGCGTCACCGTGCTGCATACCAACGACACCCACCTGGACGAGGATCCGAAGGTCCCCATCGACCACGTCAACCGCCTCGACGGCGACTTCATGCGGACCGAGGAGACCTCCGAGATCTCCACGCACGTCCACATGGTGAAGTTCGACGAGCTCGGCTCGGACGGCACGAGCGTCGGCTGGAACTACGTGCAGGCGGCCATGCCGGGCCAGACCTATGGCAGCCGCTGGTTCGTCGACACCGCCCTGCGCACCGTGTTCTTCCACGACCACCAGTACGCGAACCTGCACCAGCAGAAGGGCTTGTTCGCGGCCATGAACGTGGAACCTTCGGACGCGACCTGGCACGACCCGAAGACCGGGACGCAGACCGACGGCGTCGGGACGATGGCGGACATCCGCACCGCCCAGGGCCCGGACTTCCGCGAGCTGACGATGTTCCACCAGGACCGCATCCCGCTGTGGAAGAGCGGGCCCGGCGGGGCCGGAACCGGTGCGGCGGTCCAGCCGCCGCCCGAGGTCGACGACTACGGCGCCGACCAGGGCGGGTATGCCCTCAACTACCGCAACGAGCCGTACCAGATCCGCTCGAAGCCGGGTGCCCCCGCGCTCAAGGGCGACCCCGCGTACATCTACTCCTCGGTCGTGCACGGCGACCCGGCGACCCCTCTGCTGCGCGCCTACCAGAGCGACCCCGTCGTCATCCGCAACGTCGACGGAGCCCATGAGGAGGTCCACAGCTTCAACCTGCACGGGCACAGCTGGCTGTCCGAGCCGGACAACCCGGACTCGACCGTCGTCGACAACCAGACCCTGTCGCTGGCGGAGTACTTCAACTACGAGATCGAGTCGGGCAAGCCGACCCGCAAGCCGACGTCCACCGGGCGGACGATGGGCCAGGCCCGCGGCGGCGTGGAGAACGGGGTGCCGGAGATCTTGGGCGGCGGCGCCGGACGGCCGGGCGACTACCTGTACGGCTCGACGCCGCTCGACGACCAGTGGCTCGGCATGTGGGGGATCTTCCGGGTTCCGGGCGCGCGCGTGCCGGACCTCCAGCCCCTGCCGGACGCCACGGGTACTCCGAAGGGCACGGGCATCGCCTGGCCGGCGGTGAAGCCCGGCGGCAGCTACCCGGCAAGCAACCCGAAGACGGTGGACGAGTGCCCGGTCAACGCACCGCGGCGCCCGTACGACATCAGCGCCATCGCTCTGAAGATCGTCTACAACAAGCAGACCGGCGACAACGACCCCAACGGCGCGATGTTCGCCCTCACCGACGACGTGACGGCTATCCGCGCCGGCACCAAGCCGGCCGAGCCACTGGTGCTCCGGGCCAACGCCGGGGACTGCGTCCAGGTCACGCTGCGCAACACGCTGCCGACCACCGGGCTCCCCTCGCACACCGGGGACGCGCCGCTGCCCGCCGATGCACCGTTCCCCAAGGGCGCTCGGGTGTCCCTGCACCCCGCCCTGGTGAACTACGACGTCACCCGGTCGGATGGCGCGGCGGTGGGCTACAACTACGACAGCACCGTCGCGCCCGGCAAGTCCGCGAGCTTCTCCTGGTACGTGCCACCGAACCTCGAGGGCGCGACCACGAACCTGGTGGACTTCGGCGACCGCCGGGGGCATCGCCACCACGGCCTGTTCGGCGGCCTGCTGATCGAGCCCAAGGGGTCGACCTGGCTGCACCCGTCCACGGGCCTGCCGGTCAAGTCGGGCGCGGTGGCCGACGTGCGCTGGACAGACGCGAACGGCGCGGCCCGCGCCTTCCGGGAGCAGGCCCTGAACTGGCAGGACGGGCTCAACCTGCGCACCTCGACCGGCGCGGCGATCCCCACGGCAAGTGTCGTGGACGACCCCTACGAGCAGGGCAACCGGGGGATCAACTACCGCACCGAGCGGTACGCCCCGCGGTTGCTCAACGACACGGAGCGGGCGTGGCTGAACAGCTCACAGCTGCACGGCGACCCCGCCACCCCGCTGCTGCAGGCCTACGTCGGCGAGCAGGTGCGGGTGCGGCTGATCCAGGGCAGCGACCGTGGGCGGGCCCACTCGGTGACCTTCTCCGGGCACAGCTGGAACTACCAGCCCGGTGACCCGTCCTCGCGGCTGGTCAGCACCGAGGGCAAGCTCCTGCCCGCCGAGGGCAGGACCCTGCGGATGACGGCCGGCGGCTCCCGCGGGCTCGGCGGCGACTACCTGTACCGCGACGGGTTGCTCACCAACCAGGTCAATGCCGGGCTCTGGGGACTCTTCCGGGTCCACGACACCCAGATCCCCGGGCTGAAGCCGCTCTGAGCAGCGTTGACCCGCTGACCGGGTGCGCCCCCTGCCGTTCGGCAGGGGGCGCACCCGTGCGGGCAGCTCCTGTGTGCGGCTCGGTGCGCCCAGCTCGAGGCGTCGCTCAACCCGCTCGCAGCTCCGCGCCGGTGACCTCGGCCGCGCGCTGGACTGCGGCGTCGCGGACGGCGGTCGCCTCTTCCCCGGTCAGCGTGCGATCCGGCGCCCGCAGCACCAGCCGGTAGGCCAGCGAGCGCTGGCCCGCGCCCACCTGCTCGCCGCGGTACTCGTCGAACAGCCGGACCTCCTCGAGCAGCGACCCGGCGCCCTCGCGCAGCGCCGTCTCGACCCGGGCCGCCGGGACGGCCACCGGCACGACGAGGGCGACGTCCCGCAGCGCCACGGGGTACGTCGACAGCGGCTCCGCCCGCACCACGTCCGGCACGGCGGCGAGCAGCACGTCCAGGTCCATCTCGGCGGCACAGGTTCGCTCCGGTAGCTCCAGCGCCGTGAGCGCGGCCGGGGCCAGCTCGCCGGCGTGCCCGACGAGGGTGCCGTCGGGCAGCGCCAGCCGGGCGCACCGACCCGGGTGCCATGGCGCGTGCTCGTCCTGGGACACCACCAACCGGACGCCGAGCCCGCGGGCCACCGCCTGCACGGTCTCGACCGCGTCGGCCCAGTCCACCGGGCGCCCCGCGCCCCACCAGCCGGCGGGCTCGCGGGCACCGGTGAGCAGCACGGCGCAGCGCAGCGGCTGCGCCGGGACGCCCGCCCGCAGCCGGTCCAGCGTCTCGTCGTCCGGCCGCGTGCCCGGCGCCGGCAGGGTCACCGGGGCGGCAGCCGCGCCGTCCGGGCGGAACACCCGCCCGATCTCGAACAGCCCGAGGTCGCGGGCGCCGCGCGAGAGGTTGCGCCGGGCGGCGTCCACGAGGGTGTCGAGCAACGACGTGCGCAGCAGCGGCGCCTGCTCGCTGAGCGGGTTGGCGAGCCGCAGCGCCCGGCGCCTGGGGTCGTCCGCGGGCAGCTGCAGGGCGTCGTGCCGCCCCTCCGGGACGAACGGGTAGGTCAGGACCTCGACCAGGCCGAGTCCAGCCAGCTGCGCGGCGACCGACCGGCGCAGCCGCTGCCTGCGGGTCAGGCCGCGTCCGGCCGGCGCCTCGGGCAGCACCGCCGGGATGGTCTCGTAGCCGACGACCCGCGCCACCTCCTCGACCAGGTCGGCGCCCTCGACGAGGTCCGGCCGCCAGGACGCCGGGTTCACCACGACCTCGTCGCCCGACCGCTCGACGTCGCAACCGACGGCGCGCAGCGCGTCGTCCACCTGCCCGTCCGGCAGCGTCAGGCCGGACAGGCGGGCCGGCAGGTCCGCGCGCATCCGCACCGGCTCGCGCGGCAGTCGCTCGTCGACGTCGGTGACTCCCGCGCCGGCCGAGCCGCCGCCGTGCTCGACGAGCAGCCGGACCGCCAGCTCGGCCGCCCGGTCGGCGAGGTCGGTGTCGACCCCGCGCTCGAAGCGGCGGCTGGCCTCGGTCGAGAGCTTGTGCCGGCGGGCGGATCGGGCCACCGTCACCGGGTCGAACCACGCCGACTCCACCAGCACGTTCTGCGTCGTCGGCCCGACCTCCGAGCTGGCCCCGCCCATCACGCCGGCGATCGCCAGCACCCGCGAGGAGCCCTCGGCGTCCTCGTCGGTGATCAGCAGGTCCTCGGGGTCGAGCCGGCGCTCGACGTCGTCCAGGGTGGTCAGCCGCTCCCCCGGCCGAGCCCGGCGCACCACGACGGGTCCACGCAGCCGGTCCAGGTCGAAGGCATGCAATGGTTGACCGGTGGCGAGCATCACGTAGTTGGTGACGTCGACGGCGAGCGAGATGGGGCGCATGCCGCAGGCCTGCAGCACGCGCTGCATCCAGGCCGGCGACGGCGCGGACGCGTCCACGCCGCGGACGGTGCGGGCGACGTAGCGACGGCAGCCCTGGCGGCCACGCACCGGCGCGTGGTCGCTGATCCGAACCGGGTGCCCCTCGTCGTCGGCTGGGGGCGCGCCGACGTCCGACGGGTCGCGGAAGCCGCCACCAGTGCTGAGGGCGTACTCCCGGGCGACGCCGCGCAGGCTGAAGCAGTACCCGCGGTCCGGCGTCACGTTGACCTCGATCGTGACGTCGTCCAGCCCCAGCAACGGCAGCGCGTCGTCGCCGGGCCGGACGTCGGTGAGGTCGGCCTCGGAGAGCACCAGGATGCCGGCGTGGTCGTCGCCGATCCCGAGCTCCAGCGACGAGCAGATCATCCCGTCCGACACGTGCCCGTAGGTCTTGCGGGCGGTGATCACGAACCCGCCGGGCAGCACGGCGCCCGGGAGCGCGACGACCACCTGGTCGCCGGGGCCGAAGTTGTGCGCGCCGCAGACGATGCCGCGGACGTCCTCCTCGCCCGGTCCGGTGCGGACCTGGCACCAGTTGATCGTCTTGCCGTTCCTCTGCGGCTCGGGCTGCACCTCCAGCACCTCGCCGACGACCACCGGACCGGACACGTCACCGCCGTGGACGGCCTCCTCCTCCAGCCCGACCCGGACGAGCGCCGCCAGGACGTCCTCCGCGGACGTCGAGGCGTCGGCGTCCGTGTGGTCCCGCAGCCAGGACAGGGGCGCGCGCATCAGATCTCCATCCCGTAGTGCGTGCTGAACCGCACGTCGCCCTCGACCATGTCGTGCATGTCGTCGACCCCGTTGCGCAGCATCAGCGTGCGCTCGATCCCCATGCCGAACGCGAAGCCGCTGTAGCGGTCCGGGTCGACACCGCAGGCGCGCAGCACGTTCGGGTGGACCATGCCGCAGCCACCCCACTCCAGCCACCGCTCCCCGGACGGCGTCTTCCAGCGCAGGTCCATCTCGGCGCTCGGTTCGGTGAACGGGAAGAACGACGGGCGGAACCGGGTCACGACGTCCTCGCCGAACATCGCACGCGCGAAGTGCTCGAGGACGCCACGCAGGTGAGCCATGGTCAGGCCTTCGTCGACGGCGAGCCCCTCGACCTGGTGGAACACCGGCGTGTGCGTGGCGTCGAGCTCGTCGGTTCGGAAGGTCCGCCCGGGGCAGACGACGTACGTCGGCACGCCGCGCTCCAGCAGCGTGCGGACCTGCACCGGCGAGGTGTGCGTGCGCAGGACCAGCCCGGCCTCCGGCGGCTCGACGAAGAAGGTGTCCTGCATCTGGCGCGCCGGGTGGTCGGGGTCGAAGTTGAGCGCGTCGAAGTTGAACCACTCGGCCTCGACCTCGGGTCCCTCCGCGACCTCCCAGCCCATGCCGACGAACAGGTCGCCGATGCCCTCCTGCAGCAGCTGCAGGGGGTGCCGGGCTCCGACGGGGCGGCGGTCGACCGGCAGCGTGACGTCGACGGCCTCCTCCACCAGGACCCGGGCGTCCCGCTCGGCCTCCAGCTCGCGCTGCCGGTCGGCGAGCGCGCGGCCCAACCGGCCGCGGGCGCCACCGACGCGCTGGCCCGCCTCGGCCCGCGCGGCCGGGGGCAGTGCCCCGATCTCGCGGTTGGCCAGCGCCAGCGGGCTGCGGTCGCCCGCGTGCTCGAGCCGCGCGGCCTTGAGCTCGTCGAGGTCTCGGGCCGCGGCCACGGCCGCCAGGCCGTCCGCCAGCGCCTGCTCGACGGCGGTCTCCGACAGGGCCTCGACCCGTACGGGGTCGTAGCCGGGGTTGGGGCTGGGCATGCCTACTCACTTCCTGACATACGGGATCGGGAGCCATGCTCCCAGTGCGGCAGAGGGGTGGAGCGGGGGTGCAGCGGCGCCCGCCGTCAGGCCACGTGCTCGGGGACCTCGGCGGGCAGCGTAAATCGGAACTGCGCACCGCCCGTGGCTCCCCGCCCCACCGTGATCCGTCCGCCGTGCGCCTCGACGAGACCGCGCACCAGGTACAGGCCGAGGCCCGTGCCGCCCCGGCGACGACCCTGCCAGAACCGGGTGAACACCCGCTGCATGTCCTCTTCGGCGATGCCCTCGCCCTCGTCGGTCACCGTGACCGACACCACGTGACCTCCGGGCCGGCCGGGGGCGCTCGGCTCGTTGCCCTGCGCCACCTCGACGGTCACCGTGCCCTCGCCGTGGCGGACGGCGTTCTCCAGCAGGTTGCCCAGCACCTGGTCGAGCCGGTCGGGGTCGGCCCACACCTCGGGCAGGCCGGGGACGACCCGCACGTCGAACCGGTCGGTGGTGTGACCGCTCGCGACCATCCGCTCGACGTGGCGGCGCGCCGCGGCACCGACGTCGACCGGCTGGCGGCGCACCTCCAGGCGGCCGGCGTCGATCCGGGAGATGTCGAGCAGCTCGCTGATCAGCCGCGTGACGCGGTCGGCGTCGTGTTCGATGGTCTCCAGCATGAGGCGCTTCTGGTCGTCGGTGAACCGGTCCCACCGGCGCAGCAGGGTGGCGGTGAAGCCCTTCACCGAGGTCAGCGGCGAGCGCAGCTCGTGCGCCACGGTGGAGATGAGGGCACCGTGCTCCTCCTGCACCCGCTGGCGGGCCTTCGCGTCGCGCACGCCCACCAGCACCAGGTCGACCGGCAGGCCAGGGCCGGGACGGCGGTAGGACGCGGTCACGAGGACCTCCCGCTGGCCGTCCGGACCCGGCAGCAGCAGCAGCCGCTCGCGGTGCCCGGTGCGCGTGGCCAGGCCGGCCCACGGGTTGGTGCAAGCCCACCAGCTGCGCCCGTCGGTGTCCTGCAGCGGCAGGGCCTCGCGGATGTCACTGCCGACCACGTCGGCCGCCGCCCGCCCGAGCACGCGCACGGCGGCCCGGTTCAGGCCGACGACCAGCCCCTCGGCGTCCGCCAGGACCAGCCCGTCCGGCAGGTCGTCAGCGAGCACGGCGAGCGGGTGCGCGGCGTCCTGCTGGCCGTTGGCGGTCCGGGCGTCGGCCGGCGTGCCCGCGGTCGCGGGGACCAGCACGGAAGGCGGCGCCGGCGCGGGGCCACCGGTGGCCGGCAGGCCGCGTCGGGTACGGGCGGGCTGTCCGCCTTGTGCCGTCTTCCCCATGCAACGACTCTAGCGACTACCGGCGACAGCGCGTCGGCCTCGGCGGTGCGCGCGGGCCGACGCGTACAGGCAGACGGTGGCGGCGGTCGCGAGGTTGAGGCTCTCGGCGCGGCCGTGCAACGGCACCCGGACCACGGCGTCGGCGAGCGCACGGTGCTCCGCGGGTAGCCCCCAGGCCTCGTTGCCGAGCAGCCAGGCGGTCGGACGCGCGAGCAGCGGGACGTCTGGGCCGGCGTCCTGGCCGAACCCGACGTCGACCTCGTCCAGCAGGTCGTCGAGGTCGTGGTCGCCGGCGCCGTCCGCCGCGAGGACCACCAGGCCCCGCGCGTGCAGCCCCGCCACGACGTCGCCGAGGGCGGCACCCTGGACGACCGGGAGATGGAACAGGCTGCCGGCCGTCGACCGGACGCACTTGGGGTTGTGGACGTCGACGCTGGCCTCGGTGAGCAGGACGGCATCGGCACCGGCGGCGTCCGCCGCCCGCAGGACCGTCCCCGCGTTGCCGGGGTCGCGCACGTGGGCGAGGACTGCGACCAGCACCGGGCCGGGCCGGGCCGCCAGGTCGTCGAGGACGTCGGTCAGGGGGCGGTCGACCGTGGAGCAGACGGCCACCAGTCCCTGCGGGGTGACCGTGTCGGTCATGGCGGCCAGCACCTGATCGCTGACGAGCACCGGGCGCAGCCTCCCCTCCCGCGCCAGCTCGAGCTCCTGCGGGTAGCGATCGGCCGCGGCCGGCGCCACGTAGAGGTCGAGGACGACGTCCCCGGACCGGCGGTGCGCGACCAGGGCCTCGCGCACGGCCTGCGGTCCCTCCGCGACGAAGCGGCCGGTCCGCTCACGCACGACGCGCCTGCCCAGGCGCCGCACCGCCCTGACCCGCTCCGCCCTGGGGTTGTCCAGGGCGGGCCCGAGCCGGGCGGCGTCGGGCGGGGTCATCGGGGTGCGGGCCGGGGACGGGCGCGTCGGGCTGTTGCTCGTGCGGGTCTCGGCTGTCGTCGAGGTCAGGCGGCGTCGCCGGTCGCGGCGGTCGGGGCCGGAACGTTGGCGCGGGACAGCTCGACCAGCGCGGTGAACGCCGCGGCGTCGTTGACGGCCAGCTCGGCGAGCATGCGGCGGTCGACCTCGACACCGGCGGCCTTGAGACCCTGGATGAAGCGGTTGTAGGTCATGCCGTTGGCCCGGGCCGCGGCGTTGATCCGCTGGATCCACAGCCGGCGGAAGTCGCCCTTCTTGGCGCGGCGGTCGCGGTAGGCGTAGTTCAGGGAGTGGGTGACCTGCTCCTTGGCCTTGCGGTACAGCCGCGAGCGCTGGCCGCGGTAGCCGCTGGCGCGCTCGAGGACGACGCGGCGCTTCTTCTGGGCGTTGACGGCCCTCTTCACGCGTGCCACGGGGATGCTCCTTCGT
>DATFPQ010000175.1:0-9541 GCA_035264765.1 Actinomycetales bacterium
CTCAGCCGGCCGGTCCCTGCGGCCGAACTCCCCGCGGCGATTGACGCGATCGCGAGCAGGGTCCCTGCGCCCCAGCCTCGATGAGGTGGTGATGGCTGGCTCTGCTCACCGTCCACACCGGGCGCCCAGCGCCCGGTAGTAAGAGAGTTCTGCGCAGGTTGCGCCTTACGACTGCGCGGATGAGCTACCTCCGAAGGATCCATCAAGAGCTGCACGGCGCCGTCCGACAGTCCCCCTATGGGTGACCTGCACGTGGCGCGGTGGCGCAGGTACGGCAAGGACAGGCTGTACGTCAACGACGACGGCGGTGCGCGCGTCGGCTGGGTGGATCTGCTGGCGGGCACGCATCAGCTCGAGCGTGCTGAGCTGCGCGACCCCTTCCGGGCAGCCGTCGAGGGCTTCTGCAGCGTCCACGCAGTCGTCGCTCCCAACCTGCTGGCGGGTGCCGCCACGTCCGTGCTCACACCGCCCGAAGCGGACGACGTGCGGGCGCGGTCGGACACCCCGGTGGCCGCGCCTCCCGTCGTCCGCGCGGAGGCCGCCCCTCAACCTGCGGCCGCCATGGCGGTGACTCGCACCGGTGCCAGACCGGAAACCAGCGAGGCGATGCGGCAAGTGGCGGCACCCGGGGCGGACAACCCCTGGCGGGACCTGGCCCTGAATGTGCCGGGCCAGGCGGCCCGGGCCCAGGCAGCGGCCGAGGCCGCAGCGCTGCGCGAACGCAGCCGCATCGGCGCATTCCTGGCCCGCGCCCTCGACGTCAAGACGGACGAGCAGGCCTGGCGCGTCGGCGCCGACGGTGAGGAGACGGTTGGAGCCAGGCTGGAGAAGCTCGCGAAGCGCGGGTGGCACGTGCTGCACGCGGTCCCGGTCGGTGAGCGCGGCGCGGACATCGACCACGTGCTCATCGGCCCCGGTGGCGTGTGGACGATCAACACCAAGACCCACCCCGGTGGGCGCGTCTGGGTCGGCCGGCAGGCCGTCCGGGTCAACGGCCACCCGACGCAGTACCTGCGCAACTCGCGGTTCGAAGCTCAGCGGGCACAGCGGCTGCTCACCGAAGCGTGTGGCTTCCCGGTGTTCGTCGAGCCCGCGCTCGTGTTCCTCACCGGCACCCTGATCCCCAACGTGACCATCAAGCAGGCGCCTGAGGACGTCACCATCCTCGACCGCATGGACATTCCCGGGGCCTTCCGCCGCAGCAGCCGCAAGCTGACCCACGACCAGGTCGCAAGGATCTACCAGCACGCGCGTCGCTCCACGACCTGGCAGCCGTAGCGCCCGGCGCCGCGGTTGAACGGGGCTCGGGCCGGATCCGTGCCTGGAGATCCTTTTGGAGCCTGGCCTCCCGCCATTGTGCGCTGCGCGGGGAGGCTACGTATCGAACGGTTGCCAGGCCAGGAAGTCCAGGCTTCGCACGTGCCTCGCCTTGGATGCCTAACCCCCTGCGAGTGCCCGGACACCGAGGGCAACCGGTCCTGGGTGTGGGGTCCGCCGGCCCGTCCCCGCCCGCCGCCTCGCTCGGCACCTGAACCATCCCCGCGGGGTGAAGAGCCCCCCGCCCGTTGACGCGACCGTTGGACCGGAAGCCCTGCGGGATCTCCGACTGGTGCGTCTGGGAGCGACCATGACCGAGAAGAGCAGCACCGCCCAGCTGGGACGCACCGACGCGGCCGACGGTCGGCAACCGTGGTTCTCGCGGTCGGTGAGCGATGTGGTGTCCGCGTTGGGCAGCGACGAGGTCCGGGGGCTCACCGGGAGCGAGGCCGCGGAGCGGCTGAGCCGCTACGGACCGAACCGCATCGCGGCAGAGAAGCCGCCATCGACCTTGGCGGTGGCACTTCAGCAGCTGCGAGACCCGATGAACATCATGCTGGTCATCGTGGTCGGGGTCAGCCTGGTGATCGGCCAGGTCTCGACGGCGATCCTCGTGGGGTTCCTCGTGCTGCTCAACATCGTCCTGGGCGCCCGTCAGGAGCTGAACGCTCGGGCCAGCGTCGACGCCCTGTCGAAGCTGCAGGTGCCCGAGGCCAAGGTCCTCCGGGACGGCCAGCTGGTCGTCGTACCCGCCGAGGAGCTCGTACCCGGGGACATCGCCCAGCTGGAAGCCGGTGACCTCGTCCCTGCAGACGGGCGCATCCTGCGCTCGGCCACCCTCGAGACGCAGGAGGCGGCGCTGACCGGGGAGAGCGCTCCCGTCGCCAAGAGCGCCGCCGTGCTGCCCGAGGGAGACATCGCGCTGGGCGACCGGTCGAACATGCTGTTCCAGAACACGTCCGTGACCCGAGGCACCGCGGCGATGATTGTCACGGCGACCGGCATGCAGACCCAGATGGGTCAGATCGCGACGATGCTGACCGAGGTGAAGCGGACGCGCTCACCCCTTCAGAAAGAGCTCGACTCGCTCACCAAGGTGCTCGGGATCATCGCGTGGACCGCGGTGGCCTTCATCGTTGTCATGGGCTGGCTGCGCGGCATGCCGTTCGACCAGCTCCTGCTGCTCGGTACCGCGATGGCCATCTCCGCCATCCCCACCGGTCTGCCCGCGTTCGTCGCCGGGCTGCTCTCGTACGGCGCCAAGAACCTCGCGCAGGCCAAGGCCATCGTCAAGAACCTGACCGACGTCGAAACTTTAGGCGCGACAAGCGCCATCAACACCGACAAGACCGGCACCCTGACGATGAACGAGATGATGGTGTCGGTCCTGTACGCGGGCGGCTCCTGGTTCACCGTTCAGGGAGAGGGCTACCGGAAGTCCGGTGCGATCACGTCGGTGGCGGGCGCGCCGGTGCCCGACTTCACCAGGCTGGCCCTCGGGCTAGCGCTGGACAGCGACGCGACCGTCGGGGACGACGGCGCTGTCATAGGTGATCCGACCGAGGCCGCGCTCGTCGTGCTCGCGGCCAAGCTCGGCGTGGACGCCGATGCGACGCGGCGCGCCTACCCGCGCCTTGCCGAGGTGCCGTTCGACTCCGAGTACAAGTTCATGGCGACGTTCCATGAGTACCCGTCGGACGGCGTTCCGCGGGTCATCGAGCTGGTCAAGGGCGCCCCCGACGTGGTGCTGGCTCGCTGCTCGCAGGCCGGTGGCCCGCTGAGCGGCTCCCAGGTGCCGATCGAGACGGCCCGCGCGGAGATCGACGCGGCGAACCGGCAGATGGGCAGCCAGGGCCTGCGCGTGCTGGCCTTCGCGGCCCGGCTGGTGGAGCCGGACGAGATGCCGGCAATTTCCAGGGACCCGATGTCGCTGACCCGCGACCTCGGCTTCGTCGGGATGGTCGGCATCATCGACCCGCTTCGGGCCGAGGCGAAGGCCGCCGTGACGACGGCGCGGCGGGCCGGGATCGACGTACGGATGATCACCGGTGACCACGCGGTCACCGCCCAGGCGATCGGCAAGATGCTCGAGCTCGGACCCGGCGCCATCAGCGGCCGCGAGCTCGAGGACATGTCCGACGAGGAGCTGGCCCGGCGGCTGCCGGAGCTGCATGTCTTCGGGCGAGTAACGCCAGAGGACAAGCTTCGGCTGGCCCGTTCGATGCAGCAGCAGGGTCTGATCGTGGCGATGACCGGTGACGCCGTGAACGACGCTGCCGCCCTGAAGCAGGCAGACATCGGGGTGGCGATGGGCACCGGCAGCGAGGTCACGAAGCAGGCGGCGCGGATGATCCTCACCGACGACAACTTCGGCACGCTCGTGCACGCGGTCGAGATCGGCCGGCGGGTCTACGAGAAGATCGTCGCGTACGTCCGGTACCAGATGACGCAGCTGCTGGCTCTCGTGATGCTTTTCGTGGCGGCCACGGCCTTCAACATCAACCAGGGCGTGGCGCTGACCCCCTCGATGGTGTTGTACCTGTTCTTCTGCGTCACCGTGCTGGGCGTCGTCATCATCGCGGTGGACCCAGGCGATCCCCACGTCATGCAGCGGCCACCGCGAGATCCCCGGGTACCGATTACCAACCGTACGGCGGTGCTCTTCTGGGTGTTGTACGCCGCCGTGCTGTTCGTGGCCGCGCTTGTTCCCCTGGTTGCCGGACCTGACGAACCACGCACCGATGGGCCGAGCGCCGCCATGACGATGACCTTCGTCGTGATGGGCCTGGGAACTGTCGGCAACGCGATCACGAACCGCCGCGATCCCGTCAGCGGCCTGCTGCCGCCGATCCTCATGGCTTCGGCGATCGGGCTGATCCCCGTGGCCTTCGTCCTGCTGGCAACGCGGCTGGACTTCCTGCAGAACAGCCTGCTCACCCAGCCGCTCACCGGCCCGCAGTGGCTGGCCTGCCTCGCCCTTGCGCTGGCGCTCCCGGTCGTCGTCGAGGGCACCAAGTGGGTTCGGCGGGCCCGGGCGCCGCGAGCGTCGATCGACGCCCGGCTGGCCGTCGCTCCGGCGCGGGCCCGCGCCGACACCGAGCCATCGTCGATACCGAGCCAGCGCTCGGCGTCTCCCGGGCGCTGACCCCGGCCACGACCGCGCCTATGGAGGGACGACATGCCGAAACACAAGTCGGACGCGAACCGCAGCGACGACCGCCACGTCCTCGTGGCGCAGCGGCAGCCGGACGAGAGCGAAGACGCGACACCACGGCCACCGATGAAGGGCAAGGACTACCGCCGCGAGCTGCGCCGCCTGCACGGTGAGCTCGTTGCCATGCAGGAGTGGGTCAAGGACTCGGGAGCCAGAGTCTGCATCCTCTTCGAGGGCCGCGACACCGCCGGCAAGGGCGGCACGATCAAGGCCATCACCGAGCGGGTCAGCCCGCGCGTGTTCCGCGTCATCGCGCTGTCGGCCCCCACGGAACGCGAGCAGTCGCAGATGTACATTCAGCGGTACATCCCGCACCTCCCCGCCGCCGGCGAAGTCGTCATCTTCGATCGCAGCTGGTACAACCGCGCAGGCGTCGAGCGGGTCATGGGGTTCTGCACCGACAAGCAGGCGCAGCAGTTCCTCGAGGCCGCTCCTGGGGTGGAGCGGGCCATCGTGGACTCCGGCATCATCCTGCTCAAGTACTGGCTCGAGGTCAGCCCTGACGAGCAGACCCGGCGCCTCGAGAGTCGCATCCACGACCCTCGCAAGGTCTGGAAGCTGTCCGACCTCGACCTGAGGTCGTACAGCCGCTGGTACGACTACTCGCGAGCGCGAGACGACATGTTCCGGGCGACCGACACGGCCTGGGCGCCGTGGTACGTGGTGAACAACGACGACAAGGAACGGGGCCGGCTCAACGTCATCACCCACCTGCTTTCGAGCATTCCCTACAGTCCGCTGCCCCCACAGGACACCACCCTGCCCAAGCGGCAGGAGCGCGACGGCTACCGGGACCCGGGCTTCGGCGTCCGGCACATACCGACGCCGTTCTGATCCCAAACGCCTTACCGGGTCGGCGACTCCAGGGGACTGACGGCCTATTACTTTCAGCGGTCGGTGGCGGGACCATGGTGACGTGGTTGACCTGCTCGTCGGGCGCGAAAAGGAGTCCTCGGCGCTGGACTCGTTCTTGTCCGACGCCGTTGACGGCTCCCCCGCGGTCCTGGTGAGAGGCGAACCTGGAATCGGCAAATCGACCTTGGTCCGCGCCTTTCTGGAACGTGCGCACGCCGCCGGTGCGGTGACCGTGTCCTGTGGTGGTCTTCCGGATGCGGGTGGGGATCTCCCCTTCGCGCCTGTCGCCCAGCTCGTGCGTGGCCTGCGGCGGGGACACCCTGACGTCCTGTCCGAGTCGATGTCACCGCGGGATAGATCCGTACTCAGCCTCCTTGACTCCCGGCTGGGGGATCAGGACGTCACGGCGGGCGGGCAGGAACCAGGCCTGGAACGGGCGCGTCTGCTGACGACGGTCGCAGGTTTGCTGGAACGCATTACCAGTGAGCACACCGTCGTGGTCTTCGTCGACGACGTCCAGTGGGTCGATAACGGGACCTTGGGCCTGCTCAAGCTGTTGGCGCGAGCCGCGCCTTCGGCGGGACTGCTGCTGGTCATGTCCGCACGGGTCAGCGGGGTTCCGGACGACATCCGGCGCTGGCTCGCCATCGAGCGGGCGACCGGCACCCTGACCGTCATTGACGTGCCGCCGCTGACCCCGGAGCAGACCGGACAGCTGATGACCAGCCTCGGACCGAAAGCGCCGGAGCCCCGCCGCGTCACGGAGGTGCATCGCCTGTCAGGCGGAAACCCTTTACTCATTCGCGAGCTGGCCCGCAGCCAGCCCGACATGACGCCACGCTCTGTGGGGGACCTTGTCCTGAGTGACTTTTCGGTCCTGCCGGCTTCCGGACGGCTGGTGGTGGGGGTGGTGGCAGTCGCCGGTCGGCCGATTGAGCACGGCCTGGTTGCGCAGGTCCTAGGACCGACGCAGGCTGAGCAGGGTTCGCGGTTGGCCGTCGAGAGCGGCCTGCTGTGGGTCGAGGGCGACCGCTACGGCGTCAGTCATGAGCTGATTCGAAACGCCCTGGTCGAGGGGATGCTTCCCGCCGAGCGGCAGGCCCACCACGCGCGCTTGGCCCTGGCCCTGAGCCTGGCGTTGAACCGTCGCGCGAACGGGTTGCATGATGCTAAGGGTTTGGCGGAGGTCGCCTGGCACTTCTCCTGCACCCAGGACGTCGACGCCTCGGTGCAGTGGTCACTGCGAGCCGCCGCCGAGGCCGAGCGGATCGGTGCCTTCGCCGCCGCTCACACCCAGCTGCGCCGAGTGGTCCAAGCCACGGACATCGGAGAGACCGCCATGTCCGCCGGGGACCGCCTCGACGTCCTTCGCCGTGCGGCGGTGGCCGCTGACCGCGCCGGGGACCACACCGCCGCGCTCACGTACCTCGACGAGGCGCTCGCCTCGACCCCCGAACCCGGTGCTGAGGACCGCAGCCTGCTGCAGGCCCACCGGAGCTGGGTGCTCATGGTGCTGCATCGGATGGGTGCGGCCTATGCGTCTGCGTCGACCGCTGTCGCCGGACTGCCGGAGAGCGCTGGCCCGGCAGTCCGCGCGCGGGTCCTGTTGAACCTAGCCATGCTGCACAACGACACCGACCGGCTGGACGAGGCGCGGCAGGTGGCCCGGGAGGCCCTGGCGGCGGCGCGGCAGGCCGGCGACGACGCGCTGATCGGACGCGCGATGCTCCACCTGTCGAACGCCGAACCGCTCACGGGACCGGCCGATCACGCTTTGGAGCTCCTCGGCGAGGCGTGGCGGCGCGCCCTGGCGGCGGGAGACCCTGAGGACGTGGCGGCGGTCGGCGTCAGCGTCACCGACCGGCTCACGAGCCTGGGCCGACACGCTGAGGCCGTCGAGCTCGGACGGGAAGCCCGAGAGGCACTCGTCACGCTGGCCGAGGGCACGCACTGGCTGGACGGCATGTTGGCCGCCAACACCGCGACCAGCCTGTTGGCGCTCGGCCGGTGGGACGAGGCCGCCGTGCTCCTGGAGGAGGTGATCGCCCAGGAGGAGTTCGGCTGGGGCCGGGTGACCCGTGCACGGCTTCGCGTTCTGCGCGGAGACCTTGAGGGAGCCGAAGCCGACCTCGAGGCCACTCGGCGCCTGCAGCGGCGGGACGCCCCGGGTCAGGGCTTGTACTTCGACGAGTACCTGGTCGAGCTGAGGCTCTGGCAACACCGCCCGGTCGAGGCGCTGGAGACCGTGTACGAGACGGTCGGAGAGCTGCCTGCCCTCGCGATCCGCGAGCGGGGTCGGCTGCTGTGCGTCCTCGGTCTCCGAGCGGCGGCGGACCTGGCCGACGAGGGCGAGGGCCGCGGCCGTCCCATCAGCTCGCACCACGCCGTCCTCGCCGAGCGCCTGGCCGCCATCGCCGACGACGCGCTGACCGGTGACCGCTTGCTGCGCGCCCTGGCGGACGGTGAGCTCAGCCGACTGCGCCGCCGGCCGGACCCCGACGTCTGGGCCGTCGCGGCGCGGACCTGCGGGGCCACCGAGCCCCATCTCGCCGCCTACGCGTGGTGGCGGCACGCCGAAGCGCTGCTGGAGGCGGGGGCATCGCGCTCCACCGCGGCACCGTCGCTACGCAGCGCGTCCGACATCGCCATCCGACTGCGGGCCAGGCTCCTCATCGAGGAGACCGCAGCCCTGGCCGCACGGGCCAGGCTGCCTCTGCACGACGGCGCTGATGTCGACGCGGCAGCTGAGGCCGCTGCTCCGGACTCCCTGGGGCTCACCCAGCGCGAGCTGGCCGTGCTCCGGCTGCTGATGCGCGGGCGGACCAACCGTGAGATCGGTCACGAGCTTTTCATGAGCCCGAAGACGGCGAGCGTCCACGTCACGCGGATACTCGACAAGCTCGGCGTCGACAACCGCGTGCAAGCCGCCTCGGTAGGCCACCGCGCCGGCCTGGACCCGGACGGGCCACAACCCGGCCGCGCCGGAGCCCCCAGCAGCGACCACAAGTAAGGCTTTTTCCGGCTCGAGACGACGTCGTTGCCCGATCCGGGGCGGCCGTCCTTAGCAACAGCCTGGTGGATGTCCGAGAGAGCACCACATCCAGCAGGAGACCCCCCATGTGGACCGCCACATCGCAAACCGGCTCACTCACTGCCGCCGTCACCCTCGCCCTGACCATCGGCCTGGCGGCTCCGGCCGCCGCCGCACGGCCAAGGCTGGAGACCGGCTCCACTCAGGACTGCCGCGCCGGCAAGGACGGCAGCGCAGCCGCACTGCGGGCCGCAGGACTTTCCGCCCAAGCCGCCAACATCCTCCCGCAGATCGCCTACCGCGACTGCCTGCACGCCAGCCACTGACGCCGTCCGAGGACGGCTACGAGGCCGTGCCGCCCAGCGAGCCGGAAGCCACAGGCCTGGGCTGGCCCGGACAACACATACGAAACGACCTGACAACGGAGACATCTCATGCTGCCCTTGAAGTGCCTGTTGCAACCACACAACTGGCAGACCCGCTACAACGATGATGAAGAGCGCTACGTCGTCTGCTCCCGGTGCCAGCGTCCGGGACCGAACCCAGCGGACGAGCCCAACAACGTCCTCGCCTACAAGCTCATCCTGCTCGCGGGGTTCGGGAGATCGGTCTAGGAGCGCGCCTCAGACACTCGAAGTCCCAGGCCTGGCACTGTGCTGACCTGGGACTTCGTGGCGGAGCCCCCTGTTCTGTGCGCGGGTCGGCCGGCCTCCGTGCGCATCTGCGTGCTCACGGGTTGCCGTGGTGCACTAGCCCGGACCGGTCCCCCCACAGGCGGCCGAGGAGCTTGTGGGGACTGGCGAAGCGTTGGCGCTATCGGCTCCACAAGGGGTCGCTGATCTGCTCGATCCTCGCCGCGCTGGCCCCGCCATTTCGACGCGGCCCGGTCCGCTCATGGGCGCGGGACCCGACGGGCGGCATGGAACTCGCCCCCGGCCGGGCCCGTTCTCACAGTTGGTCTACGGCGACCCCGGCACCGGGTCGACCGCGTACGAGACGCAGTTCACCGACGCCGTGGAGGACGCCGTCGCGGTGATGCACCGCCTCCGGGCGAGATCCTCGGCCAGCGCGACCCGTTCCCACCCGCATCTGGTTACGGCTGGCGGACGTCTCCCAGGTGCCGC
>DATFPQ010000176.1:0-17179 GCA_035264765.1 Actinomycetales bacterium
GCGCAAGGACGTCCTGCTGATCGACGTGACCCCGCTGTCGCTGGGCATCGAGACGCAGGGTGGCCTGATGACCAAGCTCATCGAGCGGAACACGGCCATCCCGACCAAGCGCAGCGAGGTCTTCACGACCGCGGCGGACAATCAGCCGAGCGTGACCATCCAGGTGTTCCAGGGTGAGCGCGAGATGACCCGCGACAACAAGCCGCTGGGCACCTTCGACCTCACCGGCATCGCGCCGGCGCCGCGCGGCGTCCCGCAGATCGAGGTCACCTTCGACATCGACGCGAACGGCATCGTGCACGTGTCCGCCAAGGACCGCGGCACCGGCAAGGAGCAGTCCATGACGATCTCCGGTGGCAGCGCGCTGCCCAAGGAGGAGATCGAGCGGATGGTCCGTGAGGCCGAACTGCACGCCGAGGAGGACCGCAAGCGCCGCGAGGAGGCCGAGGCCCGCAACCAGGCGGAGCAGCTGGCCTGGTCGACCGAGAAGTTCCTCAAGGACAACGAGGACAAGGTGCCGGCCGACACCCGCACCGAGGTCGAGCAGTCCATCGCCGACCTGCGCAAGGCGCTGGCCGAGAACGCCTCCAGCGAGGAGCTGAAGGCGAAGACCGAGGCGCTCGCCACGACCAGCCAGAAGATCGGCCAGGCCATGTACGCCGCCGAGCAGGCCGCCGGTGCGGGTGCCGAGGGCGCCTCGCAGGGGGCTCCGCAGGGCGGCGCGCAGGCCGGCAGCAGCGCTGACGACGACGTCGTCGACGCCGAGGTCGTGGACGACGAGGGTGACGCGAGGGGCCGCAGCGCATGAGCACCGAGCCCTTCACGGGTCGGCGCGAGGTCGCGGATGACGGGGCCGAGGGCCCCGTCATCCGCGACAAGCGGCGGATCGACCCCGAGACCGGCCAGCCGCGCACGCCCACCGGCGCCGCGGCCCAGGCGACCACGGAGGAGCAGCCGACGGCCCAGCAGCCGACGGTGCAGCAGCCGACGGCGCAGCCGGCTGCTCAGCCCACCGGTGCTGTGGACGGCGACACCGGGCAGCTCACGCCGGACAGCGACCTCGCGGCGGAGCGGCTGCGGGACCTCCAGCGGCTGCAGGCCGAGTACGTGAACTACCGCCGGCGGGTGGAGCGCGACCGCGACGTGGCCCGCGAAACCGCGGTGTCCGGCGTCCTGGAGCAGCTGCTACCGGTGCTGGACGACGTGCACCTCGCCCGCCAGCACGGCGACCTCGAGGGCACGCCGTTCGCGGCCATCGCGGACAAGCTGGAGGCCGTGCTCGGCCGCTTCGGCCTGGCTCGGTTCGGGGAGAGCGGCGAGCCGTTCGACCCGGCCGTGCACGAGGCGCTCATGCACACTCAGGCCGAGCTGCCGGAGGGCGCCGAGGGGCCGACGGTCGTGCAGGTGCTGCAGCCGGGCTACCGGGCCGGTGACCGGGTGCTGCGGGCGGCCCGGGTGGCCGTGGCGGACCCGCAGTAGCTCAGGCATCCGAGGAAGATCGAGAGAGGAGGCACCGGGTGGCCGGTCAGGACTGGTTCGAGAAGGACTTCTACGCGACGCTCGGTGTCGCCAAGGACGCCGACGCCGCGGCGATCAAGAAGGCGTACCGCAAGCTGGCCCGCCAGCTGCACCCCGACGCCAACCCCGGTGACGAGGTCGCCGAGCGGCGCTTCAAGGAGGTCGGGGAGGCGTACGCCGTGCTCTCCGACCCCGAGCAGCGCCAGCAGTACGACGCCATCCGCACCATGTCGCACGGCGGGGCGCGGTTCGCGCCCGGCGGTGCCGGCGGCGGCGGCTTCGAGGACCTGCTCGGCGGCCTCTTCGGCGGCGGCGGCAGGCGCTCCGGCGCCGGCCCACGCGTGCGCTACTCCACCGGGGGCGGCGGCGCCCCCGGCATGGACATCGAGGAGCTCCTGCGCCAGATGGGAGCCGAGGGGTCGACGACCCGGGGAACCGGAGGCTTCGGCGGCTTCGGCGCGACGCCGGGCCCCCGCCGCGGCGCCGACGTGAACGCGAGCACCCGGCTCAGCTTCCGGGAGGCCGTCACGGGCGCGACCGTCACGCTGCGCGGTGCCGAGGTCGGACAGGTGACCGCCCGGATCCCGGCCGGCGTCAAGGACGGCCAGCGAATCCGGCTGCGTGGCAAGGGCCTGCCCGGAGACCCCGGCGCTGGTGACGGCGACCTGCTGGTGACCGTCGCGGTCGACCCGGACCCCGTGTTCGGCCGATCCGGGGACGACCTCACGGTGACCGTGCCGGTGACCTTCCCCGAGGCGGCGCTCGGCGCGACCATCGAGGTGCCGACGCTGGAGCAGGTCGACGGCCGCGCCGAGGTGGGCACGGTGCGGCTGAAGGTGCCCGCCGGCACGCCGTCCGGTCGCGTGCTGCGGGTCAAGGGCCGCGGCGTCCGGACCGCGCAGAAGGTGGGTGACCTGCGGGTCACCGTGCAGGTCGCGGTTCCGCAGCGGCTGGACTCCGACGCCCGGGCCGCGGTGGAGTCCTACGCCGTCGCCACCAAGGGCGACGACCCGCGCGCCGATCTGCTGGCGCGGGCGCGCGGCTGACCGAGGAGGTTCGATGGACGCGCGGGGAACGGCTGCGGGTCCCTCGCTGGACCTGAACGACGACACCCCGGTCTTCGTCATCTCGGTGGCGGCCCAGCTCGCCGGCATGCATCCGCAGACGCTGCGGCAGTACGACCGGATCGGGCTGGTCTCGCCGGGCCGCACCCGCGGCCGAGGGCGGCGGTACTCCGCGCGGGACGTCGCGATGCTGCGTGAGGTCCAGCGGCTGTCGCAGGACGAGGGCGTCAGCCTGGCCGGCGTCAAGCGGATCCTGGACCTCGGCCGCGAGGTGAGCGAGCTGCGCGGTCGGGTCCACGACCTCGAGGCCGAGCTGGAGCGGGCGCGGACGGCGGCCGGGCTGGCGCAGCGGGTGTTCGCGGCCGGACCGGGCGGTGACGTGGTCAGCGTCCTGCCCGGACGCCGGCCCGCGCGGTCGGTGTTCGGCACGGACACCGCGCTCGTCCTCTGGCGCCCCCGGCCCTGAGCCGCCCGCCGGCGCGCTGGGTCCTGAGCCGCTCACCGCCGCCCCTGAGCCGCCGACCCGTCAGCGCGTGCGCAGGAATTCCGCGAAGCTGCGGGCCGGGTGGCCGGTGAGTCTAGGCACGGTGTCGCTGACCTGCTCGAGCTCCCCGTTCGCGATGGCGACGTACGACGTCACCCACCCGGCGACCTCGAAGTCGGGCGCGCCGTAGTGCGCGCGGGAGGCGTAGGCCTCCTCGACCGTCTCCGGCTGGTAGGTGACCCGACGTCCGGTGGCCGCCGTGATCTGCTCGGCCGCCTCCGCCAGGGTGATCGCCTCCGGCCCGGTGACCGGGTATGCCTCACCATCGTGCGCTGAGCGCGCCGTCCCGTGACCGTCGAGCAGGACCGCGACGGCGACGTCCGCGACGTCGTCGTGCGTCACCGCGCTGACCCGGCCGTCCCCGGCCGGACCGCGGATCACCCCCTCGGCGTCCGCGAGCGCGGGCAGCATGGCGGCGTAGAAGCTGTCCCGCAGGAACGTGAAGCGCAGCCCGTCCTGCTGCGAGCGTTCGCGGATGTGCTGCTCGGTGTGCCAGTGGTCCCGCCCGAACGTGAATGTGCAGTCCGGCGCGGCGCTGAGGAACGACAGGTACACGATCCGCCCGACACCGGCCGCCACGGCCGCGTCGACCGCGCTGCGGTGCTCGACCAGCCGGTCCGCCGACTCCCGGCCGGACACCAGGAACAGCGTGCTGGCGCCGTCCAGGGCGCGGCGCATGGCCTCGGTGTCGCGGTACTGGGCGGGCGCCCCGTGCTCGGCGCCCGCAAGCTGGGGCAGGCGGGACGGGTCGCGGCCGACCAACCGCTGGCGAACCCCCGCAGCGGCAAGGGCCAGCGCGACCCGGTTGCCGACAGCGCCCGTGCTCCCGGTCACCGCGATGACGTCGTCCATGCCGCTCTCCTCCGCTCGCCGGCTCCCCATCCTGCCCGGTACGGCCTCCGGCCGGCGGCACCGGTCAGGATGGGGCCGTGGACCCGCTGCCGACCCGTGCCGACTTCCCGGTCCGGCGTCCGATGCCGACCCGCTGGGCCGACGACGACGCCTACGGCCACGCGAACAACGTCGTCTACTACGCCTGGTTCGACACCACGGTCAACGGCTGGCTGATGCAGGCCACCGGTACCGACGTGCGAGGGCTGCCGGCCATCGGGGTGGTCGCGGAGACGTCCTGCCGGTACCTCACGCCGGTCGGGTTCCCCGACGAGCTGGAGATCGGGCTCGGCGTCGAACGGCTCGGCGCCCGGAGCGTGACCTACCGGCTCGCGGTCTTCCGCCCCGGCCAGGAGGCGCCGGCGGCGCTGGGCCGGTTCGTCCACGTGTATGTCGACGCCGCCACGCGTCGTCCGGTGCCAGTCCCCGAGGTGATCCGCTCCGCCGTCACCACCCTCGCCCCCTAGCCCCTTACTCCCGAGCGACGCCGATGCTCACGAGCAGCGCCGGCGACGGCGGGTCCGGCGGCGGGTTTTGGCGTTGCTCGTGAGCAACGGCGTGGCTGGGGAGCAAGCGGGCGGAGGACGTGAGCGCGCCCCGGACGGGCGTGGGTGACCGGGGCGGGGGAGAATCTGTCGGCCGCCACCCCTCCGAACGGACCCTCGTGCGCCACGCTGCTGCCTCCACCGGCCCCCGTGCCACCGCCTCCGACACCGCCTCGACCGCCACCGGGCGGGTGGTCGCCGGTACCGAGCCGTCGTCCGGCCGGGCGGAGCCGGGCCCCCGGTGGCTGCTGCTTCTCGCGATCGTCCTGACGGCGCTCAACCTGCGGACCGCGGTGACCAGCGTCGGCCCGTTGCTGGACGAGCTGGAGCGCGGGTTGGGCCTGGGCAGTGGTCTGGCCGGGCTGCTGACCACGCTGCCGGTGCTGTCCTTCGCCGCGCTCGGTGCTCTCACGCCCTCGGTGGCCGGTCGGCTAGGGGAGCGCCGAACCCTCGCGGCGGCGCTCGTGCTGATGACCACCGGGCTGGCGGTCCGCGCGCTCGCGGGCTCCGCCACCGTCTTCCTGCTGATGAGCGTGCTCGCCCTGGTCGGCGGCGCGATGGGCAACGTCCTGCTGCCCTCGCTGGTGAAGCGGCACTTCCCGAACCGCATCGGCCCGATGACGGCGGTCTACACCACCGCGATCGCTACCGGGACGACGCTGGCCGCGGCGCTCACCGTGCCGGTCTCGCGGCTCGGCGGCGCCGAGGACTGGCGGCTGGGCCTGGGGATCTGGGCCGCGGTGGCCGCGGTCGCCGTCCTGCCCTGGCTGGCCCTGCTGCGCGGTGACGTGCGTCGCGGCCCGGCGTCGGACGAGCACGGCACCGGTGCCCTGCTCCGCAGCCCGGTGGCCTGGGCCCTCGCGATCTTCTTCGGCTGCCAGTCGATCCAGGCCTACGTCGCCTTCGGCTGGTTCGCCCAGCTGTACCGCGACGCGGGCCTCTCGGCCGCGCGCGCCGGGCTGCTCGTCGCGTTCCTCGCCGCGCTGTCGATCCCGACGTCCATGGTGATGCCCGCCTGGGCCGCTCGGATGCGCAGCCAGCGACCGCTCATCGTTCTGCTCGTTCTGGTCTACGTCGTGTCGTACGTCGGCCTGCTGACCGCTCCCCGGAGCGCTCCATGGCTCTGGGTGGCACTGGCGGGGCTCGGCGCAGCCGCGTTCCCGCTCGCGCTGACCCTGATCGGGCTGCGCACCAGGACGCCCGCGACGACCGCCTCGCTGTCCGCTTTCGCGCAGAGCATCGGCTACCTGTTCGCGGGCGCCGGCCCGCTCCTCGTGGGGATCCTGCACGGTGCCACCGGCGGCTGGGGTTGGCCGTTCGCGCTGCTGTTCGTGGTCCTGGCGGCCATGCTCGGTTCGGGCTGGGTGGTGGGCCGCGAGCGATACGTCGAGGACGACCTCGCGCGGCGGCGCGGCTGAGTGGTGTCGGTAGCGGTCTGGTCAGGCGTCCTCGCGGCGCACCAGGTCCGGCCCGAAGGCCGGCAGGCAGATCGCCACGTAGGACGCGCCCTGCTCGCCGACGAGATACCGCACGCGCTCGCCGGCCGAGGTGACGATGGCCTGGCCGGCGCGGACCGACGTCGGGCCGCCGTCGTGCTCGACGACGACCTCACCGTCGAGCACCAGGGTGATCTCGTCGAACTCCGGCGTCTGGGCCGGCTCACTCCACCCCGGCGGAGCCGTCATGCGGGCCACCGAGACCGCTTCGGTGCCGGTGGCCACCCGTCCGACGTACTCGTCGATCAGCTTGCCGCCGGGGACGGGGATGCGGCTGGGCGCTTCGAGGAACCGTGGCATGCCCGGGAGCCTAGACGTCGGCCCGCCCCGTCGACCGGCTCAGGCCGGGCGGTGCAGCTGCGTGACCTGCTCGTCGTCCGGCAGCACCGGGCGCGCGGCGGGGTGCTCCACCAGGGCCAGCACCCGGGACGCCATGAACCGGGCGGTACGCACCGGCGTCCCTCCGCGGGTCGTCTCCGTGACCTCCACCAGACCGCGCCCGTGCGTGACGTCGACCCGGCGTCCGGCTCGGGTTGCCTCTATCTCGTAGGTCCGCGTGGACCCACCCGCGTCGATCACGATCTCGACCCGGTCACCCTTCATGGCACTCACCTCCGCGCCGGTCTGACGGCGCGCGTCTCTCACCCGCCGTGGCCGGCACACCAGGTACAACGCCGCCGCACACGCGGCCCATCCCGGTAAGGCCGCGTCGACGGCCGCTGGTTCCGACTCTGGATTTGAGTCAGCGTGGCAACGGCTTCCGCGGCAGCGACGCTTGTTGCCACGATCGGGCCCGTACGGCGCGACCCACGGAGGAAACCATGGACCCGACCCGTAGCAGCGACCCGAGGGACATCTACCGACAGGTCATCGCGGCGGTGAGCGAGGGCGACGCCGACGGGCTGGACGACGTCCTGGCGCCGGACATCGTCGACCACAACCCGGTGCCGGGGCAGGAACCGGGCATCGAGGGCTTCAAGCAATGGATGACCGGCGCGCGGTCGGCCTTTCCGGACCTCACCGGGACGGTCGAGGCGGTGCTGTCGGATGGCGACCTGGTGGCGGGTCGGGTGACCTGGCGCGGGACGCAACGCGGGGACTTCCTCGGCCTGCCGCCGACCGGAGCGGCGGTCACGCTGCCGGCGTTCCACGTGGCCCGTGTCGCTTCCGGGCGGTTCGTCGACTGGTGGGGCACCGCCGACCTGCTCGGCGCCGCGATGCAGTGCGGCGGCCGGATCACGCCGGGTTAGGCCGCTGGACGAGCAGCCGCGACCGCCCCACGCTCACCCCACGCTCAACCCAGTCTGTACCGCTCCACCAACCGGTCCATCAGCGCGTCCAGCTCGGCGTCGACCTCACGCCGGGACGCGTCCGCGTCGTGCCACTCGACGATCTCGCGCGCACCTTGCTCGAACGGGATGGTGGCTCGGTAGTCCGGGACGACGGAGCGCAGCTTGGCGTTGTCGAACACCATCGAGTGCGCCTTGTCGCCCAGCAGCCCGGCGCCCCACTCCGGGTTCTCGGCCGCGATGGCGTCCGACGGCACGTGGACGATCTCGGCATCGACGCCGGCGGCCGCGGCCATGGCGTGCGCGATCTGGTCCCAGGTCAGCACGTCGTCGGACGTGATGTGGAAGGCGTCGCCCACGGTGCGGGGGTGGCCCAGCAGTGGGACGAACCCGCGGGCGAAGTCGACGTGGTGGGTGAGCGTCCACAGGGACGTCCCGTCACCGTGGATCACGATGGGCCGGCCCTGCCGCATCCGCTCCACCGCGGTCCAGCCGCCGTCGAACGGCACGAGCGTGCGGTCGTAGGTGTGCGACGGTCGGACCACCGTGACCGGGAAGCCCTCCTCCCGGTACGCCGCGGTCAGCACGTCCTCGCAGGCGATCTTGTCCCGCGAGTACTGCCAGTACGGGTTCCGCAGCGGGCTCGACTCCAGGACGGGCAGCCGGGACGGCGGCGTCTGGTACGCCGACGCGGAGCTGATGAAGACGTACTGGCCGGTGCGGCCGCGGAACAGCTCGACGTCGGTCCGTACGTGGTCCGGCGTGAACGCGACCCAGTCGACGACCGCGTCGAAGTCCAGGTCGCCCAGGGCCTCCTTGACCGACGCCGGGTCGCGGACGTTGGCCTGGTGCAGCGTGGCACCCTCGGGCAGGGGTCGGGTTGTGCTGGTGCCGCGGTTCAGGACATGCAGGTCGATGCCGCGTTCGACGGCCAGCCGGGAGCACGCCGAGCTGATCACTCCGCTGCCGCCGATGAACAGGACCCGAGGTGCGCTCATGGCGCCCACCGTAGGGCTGCCCGCGCCCGGTGGCACGTCCGTCAGACGGCGGCGGTCAGCGGCAGCCAGGCCAGGACGTCCTGGATCCGCGCGTCCCAGTAGCCCCACTCGTGCTCCCCCGGACCCAGCTCCACGGTCACGGGCAGCTCGCGGCGGCGGGCCACCTCCAGGAAGCGCTGGTTCTGCCCGAGCAGCTCGTCCTCGGTGCCGCACGCGAGATACAGCCGGGGCGTGGTGGCGGGGTCGGTCCGCTGCACCAGTGCCAGCACGTCGTCGTCGCTGCCCGCGAGCTCCCGGTCGCCGAAGAGAGTCTCGGTCAGGCCGGGCTCGACCCGGTCCAGCCTCGGCGGAGCGGCGATGTCGAGCGCGCCGGACAGGCTGGCCGCGGCCGCGAACCGCTCCGGCTGCCGCAGCGCCCACTTGAAGGCGCCGTAGCCGCCCATCGACAGCCCGGCGACGAAGGTGTCCTCGCGGCGCTCGGACACCCGGAAGAACCCGCTCACGACCGCCGGCAGCTCCTCGGACAGGAAGGTCCAGTAGCGGCCGCCGTGCGCCTGGTCGCTGTAGAAGCTCCGGTGGACCTGCGGCATCACGACGGCCAGCCCCAGCGGCGCTACGTAGCGTTCGATCGACGTCCGGCGCAGCCAGGTCGTGTCGTCGTCGCTCAGCCCGTGCAGCAGGTACAGGACGGGTGGCGCGCCGGAGCCCGCGCTACCGGACATCCCGATCTGGGCCGACGTGCTCTGGGGCAGGATCACCGTCATCGAGGTGCTGAGCCCGAGGACGTCGGAGAAGAAGTCGCAGCGCAACAGGGCCATCGCCGCATCCTGGCAGACCGGGCCGCTGTGTCACCTCAGCAGGAGCGGGCCGACCCGGACGACGGTCGATCCGCGCGGCGCGGGCTGCGGCGCCGGCTTCAGGACCGGCGCCGCAGCCCGGACCGGGTGTCGAGCCTCGCGGCGTACTCGACCTGGTGGAACCTGGCTCCGGCGCGGTCCGGCCGGGTCGACACGCACCACACGGCGTACAGGACGGTGCCCCTCATTGCCGTGCCGATGTAGTCACCCGGGAAGATCCCGCGCGCCTGGGCCGCGAAGGCGTAGTCGATGCGTGGCCCGACGACGACCGGCGTGGAGAAGTGCGCGCCGGCGTCCCGGCTGGTGACGACCAGCTGCCGGGCGAACCGGCCCTGGCCGTTGTCGGGGTTGGTGAGCCCGTACGACACCGCCATGACGCTGTTGTACGCCGAGACGTCGGCGTTGACGCCGAGCACGTCGCCGCTGTCGCGGTTGATCCGGCGCTCCTCCGACCAGTTGACCCCGTCCCTGGATGTGGCCAGCAGCAGTCGCCTCGGGTCGATCCCGCTCCAGGTCGCGTACATGCGGCCGCTCACCGGGTCGGCGGTCGCGGACGGCAGGCAGCACCGGATGCCGGGCGGTCCTGCGCTGAGGTCGCGGGTGATGACCCCGCCGTCCGTCCACGTCCGGCCGCCGTCGCGGGAGATACGGGTGAGCAGCGTCGGCCCCTGCACCTGCGCCGCCACGGCCGGGGGCGGCAACCGCCGGGCATGCCGGGCCTGCGCCGCCTCGGGTCCCTCCTCCGCGGCCTCGTCGCCGAAGTCGATGTAGGAGTCGACGATCGTCCCGTCGCGCAGCAGCATCGGCTGGGAGTTCTGCGTGTTCGCGTGCGGCGCGCTGACGTTCACTGGTGGGCTCCAGGTGCGGCCCTGGTCGTCGGACCACGCCACCGCCTGGGGCGAGCCGTCCGCGCCGCCAAACGGGTCGGTAAGGAAGGGCGTCCAGAACTGGTACACACGGCCGCGGTGGGGACTGCCGGCGGCCGTGTCGACGACCAGCCAGTTCTTGTCCTCCGATACCGCGCACGTGTCGCTGCTGTGCACCAGCACCGGCCGGCCGAAGGTGCGACCGCCGTCGGTGCTGCGGGACACCGCGACGCCGCTGTCGCAGCCGGTGTTGAACAGCAGTGTCGACACGTACGCGCGGCCGTCCGAGTCGAAGGCCGCGACGGGATCACTGGCCCGCGCCCACCGCGCCTCGCCGCCCGTCGTGGAGGTCACGCCCGGCAGCGGGTGCGGGTGCCAGGTCTGCCCGCCGTCGGCGGTCCACGAGTACGAGATGCCGACCGCGCCGCCGTCGGGGTACCGCCCGTCGTGGGCGACGGCGACGGCAACCCGGTCGTCCTGCGGCGAGACGGCGACGTCCGGCTCGACCAAGGTGTCCGGCTCGGACCCGGCGAGGGCCGGCACGTCCTGCTGGGCGGACTGCTGCGCCGTCACCACGGCCGGCGGCGAGGGTGGCGGGGCGGCGGCCGCGGTGCCCGCCGGGGCGGCGGTCAGGCCAAGGACGACCAGGGCCAAGGGGGCCAGCACGGCCGTGCTCTGCCGCAGCTGGCGGCGCCACCTCCCGGGACGCCGGACGCAGGGACGGGGACGCGGAACCTGGCGAGCGGCCATGGTGCCCTCCACGGCGCTGGGGTGATCTGCCCATGCTGTCCCCGTTTCCTCCCCGTGCCTAGCCCCGCGCCGTCCCTGAACGGCGGGCGTCCCGGCGTCTGCCGTGCGCCGTAGAGTTCCGCGCGTGAGCGAGCTGGTCGAGGCGCTGCGGCGTGCGGGGATAGCGGAGGTCGACGACAGCCGGCTGCGCCGGTCGCTGTACTCCTCGGACGCCTCGCTCTACCGGGTGGAGCCGCGCGCTGTGGTGGCGCCGCGGCACCCCGACGAGGTGCTGGCCACGCTCGCCGTCTGCCGCGAGCTCGGCGTGCCGATCACCATGCGCGGCGCGGGGACGTCTATCGCCGGGAACGCCGTGGGCCCGGGCGTGGTCGTCGACGTCAGCCGGCACCTGCACCGCGTGCTCGACATCGACCCGGACGCCGGGACCGCGCTGGTCGAGCCAGGCGTGGTGCAGGCCTCGCTGCAGCGGGCTGCCGCGCCGTACGGCCTGCGCTTCGGCCCCGACCCCTCGACCCACAACCGCGCCACGCTCGGCGGGATGATCGGCAACAACGCCTGCGGCTCGCGGGCGCTGGGCTACGGGCGCACGAGCGACAACGTGCTGGGCCTGGACGTCGTCGCCGGTTCCGGCGAGCGGCTCCGGCTAGGAGCGCTCAACGGGTCGATGTCGTCCTCGCCGCTGCTGGCCGAGCTCGACCGGGTCGTCGGTGCGGACCTGGCCGTGCTCCGCACCGAGCTCGGCCGCTTCGGCCGCCAGGTGTCGGGGTACTCGCTGGAGCACCTGCTGCCGGAGCGAGGCACGGACGTGGCCAAGGCGCTGGTCGGCAGCGAGGGGACACTGGCGCTGACCCTCGGCGCCCGCGTGCGGCTCGTCCGCGACGCGCCGGTACGCGTGCTCGTCGCGCTCGGCTATGCCGGGATGGCGGAGGCCGCGGACGCCGTGCCGGCCGTGCTGCCGCACCAGCCGATCGCCTGCGAGGGCCTGGACGCGCGGATCGTCGAGGTGGTGCGCGCGCGGTTCGGGCCCTCGTCCGTGCCCGACCTTCCCCGTGGTCGCGGCTGGCTGATGGTCGAGCTCGCGGGAGACCATGCCACCGAGGTCGCGGACCGGGCGCGGGCCGTGGTTGCGGACGCCGGCGCGCTGGAGGCGCGGGTGGTCACGGACCTTCCGCAGGCGGCCGCGCTGTGGCGGATCCGCGAAGACGGCGCGGGGCTGGCCGGTCGCACCCCCGCGGGGGCTCCCGCCCACGCCGGCTGGGAGGACGCCGCGGTCCCGCCCGAGCGGCTCGGCGTGTACCTGCGCGAGTTCGAGCGGCTGCTCGCCGACCACGGCCTGGCCGGCCTGCCGTACGGGCACTTCGGCGACGGCTGCGTCCACATCCGCATCGACTTCCCGTTCGGGACGCCAGAGGGCACCAAGGTCTTCCGGACCTTCCTGCTGGACGCCGCCCGGCTGGTCGCCGGTCACGGCGGGTCGATGTCCGGCGAGCACGGGGACGGCCGCGCCCGCGGCGAGCTCCTTCCGCTGATGTACTCGCCCGCCGCGATCGGTCTGTTCGAGCGGGTCAAGGCGGTGTTCGACCCGGACGACCTGCTCAACCCCGGTGTGATCGTGCGGCCCGCACCCCTGGATGCCGACGTGCGCACGCAAGGTGCGCGGCCGACCCGGACCGGCCTGGCCCTCGCCTACCGACACGACCGCGGCGACCTGTCGATGGCGGTGCACCGGTGCACGGGCGTCGGGAAGTGCCGCGCCGACACCACCCCCGCCGGCGGCGTGATGTGCCCGTCCTACCTCGCCACCCGCGACGAGAAGGACACGACCCGCGGGCGCGCCCGGGTGCTGCAGGACGCCGTGGCCGGGCACCTCGGGCCGCGCGTGCTGGCCAGCGAGCCCGTGCACCAGGCGCTCGAGCTCTGCCTGTCCTGCAAGGGCTGCTCGTCGGACTGCCCCACGGGCGTCGACATGGCGGCGTACAAGGCCGAGGCGCTGCGCGCGAGGTACCACCGGCGGCTGCGTCCCCGGTCGCACTACGCGCTGGGCTGGCTGCCCCGGTGGACCCGCCTGCTCGGCCGCGCGCCGGCGGTGACCCGACTGGTGAATCGGGCGATGCGCTGGCGTGCGCTGCACCCGCTGGTCACCTGGTCGGCCGGCGTGGACCCGCGCCGGGGACTGCCCGCCTTCGCCCCGCAGACCTTCCGGCGCTGGTTCGCCGGCGAGGGCCCCGGGCCGGAGGGTCGCCACGGCGATGTGGTGCTTTTCGTCGACACCTTCACCGACGCGTTCTCGCCGGAGGTTGGACGGGCCGCCGTCGCCGTGCTGGAGAACGCCGGGTACCGCGTCAGCGTGACGGCCGAACCCGTGTGCTGTGGCCTCACCTGGATCTCGACCGGCCAGCTCGACGCCGCCCGGCGCCGGGTCCTCGGCACGGTCGACGCCCTGCTCCCGCACGTGCGGTCCGGTGCGCTCGTCGTCGGGTTGGAGCCCTCCTGCACCGGTGTGCTCCGCTCGGACGCCGCCGAGCTGGCCGGTGACGACCGGCTGGCCGACGTCCGCCAGGTGGCCGCGGCGACCCGTACGTTCGCCGAGCTGCTGATGGCGACGCCGGACTGGTCCCCGCCCGACCTGTCCGGGACGGCCGCGGTCGCCCAGCCGCACTGCCACCACCACGCGGTGATGGGGTGGCAGGCGGACGCCGCCCTCCTCGAGCGGGCCGGGGTCGCGGTGGAGCGGCTCGGCGGCTGCTGCGGCCTGGCGGGCAACTGGGGCGTGGAGCGGGGTCACCACGACGTCTCGGTGGCCATCGCCGAGCACCAGCTGCTGCCGGCCGTCCGGCGGGCGCAGGACGGTGCAGTGGTCCTCGCCGACGGGTTCAGCTGCCGCACCCAGCTGGCCGACCTCGGCGACCGGCCGGGCGAGCACCTGGCCCAGATGCTCGCCCGGCACCTGCCTCAGACGCCGCGGCGCCCCGAGCGGGCGGCGTAGTACCGGCTGGACTCCGGCCGCCAGATCAGCACCAGGACGGCGGCGGCGATCAGCAGCCCGAGAATGCTGAGGAGGCGGCTCAGGCCGCCCCCGGGCTGGGACAGGGTGGCCAGCGTGGAGACCACGGCCAGGCCGCCCAGCACCGTGCTGAGCACCCGGGCCCAGGCGCGCCCTCGGGCGTTGTAGATCGCGTTGAGGATCCAGAGACCCGTTGCGGCCAGTCCCACGACGGTGCCGAGCACGATGGTGGCCGTGACGGCGGCGTCGAGCGCGCTCGGGCTCAGCCGGCCGGCCCTGACCAGCTCGGTGCGGATGGCGTCCCGCTGGAGCGCGGTGAACAGGATGTTGAGCACGGACAGGGCGGCGCCGACGTACATCAGCCGGACGGCGAGGGCCAGCGGGCGCGGGGGGTCGGCGGGGCCTTCGGCCAGCGAACCGTACTGGGGTGCCGACGGGTAGGACGGCGCGCTCCCGTAGGCGGCGTTGCCGTACGAGGGGTCGCCGTACGGCGGCGGCGCCGCCGCCGAGGGCGGCCCGGCGTATGGCGGCTCCCCCGCAGGCGGTGGCGCGGCGGGCGCCCCGGCGTATGGCGGCTCACCCGCAGGGGGTGGCGCGGCGGGCGGCCCGGCGGGAGGAGGCGACGCGGAGGGCGGCCCGGCGTACGGCGGCTCGCCCGCAGGCGGCGGCGCGGAGGGCGGCCCGGCGTGCGGCGGCCCGGTGGGAGCAGGCGGCGGTCCGTCCGCAGGTGGCCCTGCGGCCGGCGGCTGGCTCCGCTCGCCGGGCGGAGGCTGCGCCGAGGGGTCCGAGGGCGTTGATCCGGTCATGCCGCCAGCCTCGCCGGGATACGCGGGACGGGCAAGGACCGATCGGGGGAGCGCACCGGCTCGGCCGCTCCCCAGGGCCGCAGACCCTTGCTGGTGAGCAAAGGAGGGCGTGGGATCAGAAGGGGGGCGTGCGGTGGAATGCGACGCGGCACTACGAGGTTGAGTGACGTAGACTCAACTTAGTTGTCCCGCACCACCAGGAGCTGCCATGGACCTGAAGCTCACCACCCGCAGCCAGGAGGCCCTCGCCGAGGCCGTCCAGCGCGCCACCGCCAACGGCAACCCGCATGTCGAGCCGGCCCACCTCACGGTGGCGCTGCTGTCCAGCGCCGAGGGGACCACCCGCCCGCTGCTGCACGCGGTCGGCGTCGACCCGCAGACCGTGCTCGCCGCCGCGGAGCGAGCCCTGGCGTCCCTGCCGTCCGCCACCGGCCCGTCGGTCAGCGCACCACAGCTGTCGCGGACGGCGTTGGCCGTGCTGACCGCGGCCAAGGAGGAGGCGGACGCCCTCGGTGACCAGTACGTCTCCACCGAGCACCTGCTGCTGGGCCTGACCAAGGACACCGGACCGGTCGGCAACGCCCTGCGCGGAGCCGGCGTCACCCGCGAGGCGGTGCTGGACGCGCTGCCCCAGGTGCGCGGCTCGGCCAAGGTCACCAGCCCCGACCCCGAGGGCACCTACGACGCCCTGAACAAGTACGGCGTCGACCTCACCGCGGCCGCCGCGGAGGGCAAGCTCGACCCGGTGATCGGCCGCGACAGCGAGATCCGTCGCGTCGTCCAGGTGCTGTCGCGCCGGACCAAGAACAACCCGGTGCTGATCGGCGAGCCCGGCGTCGGCAAGACCGCGGTCGTCGAGGGCCTGGCCCAGCGCATCGTCGACGGCGACGTACCGGAGTCCCTGCGGGGCAAGCGGCTGATCTCGCTGGACCTCGGCGCGATGGTCGCGGGCGCGAAGTACCGCGGCGAGTTCGAGGAGCGGCTCAAGGCCGTGCTGGAGGAGATCAAGAGCTCCGGCGGCGAGGTCGTCACCTTCATCGACGAGCTGCACACCGTCGTGGGCGCGGGCGCGAGCGGCGAGGGCGCCATGGACGCCGGCAACATGCTCAAGCCGATGCTGGCCCGCGGCGACTTGCGCATGGTCGGCGCCACCACGCTGGACGAGTACCGCGAGCGGATCGAGAAGGACCCCGCGCTCGAGCGGCGGTTCCAGCAGGTCTTCGTCGGCGAGCCCAGCGTGCCGGACACCATCGCGATCCTGCGCGGGCTCAAGGAGCGTTACGAGGCGCACCACAAGGTGGCCATCGCCGACTCTGCCCTGGTGGCTGCGGCCACGCTGTCCGACCGGTACATCACCGGCCGGCAGCTGCCGGACAAGGCCATCGACCTGGTGGACGAGGCCGCGTCCCGGCTGCGGATGGAGCTGGACTCGTCCCCGGTCGAGGTCGACGAGCTGCAGCGCGCGGTCACCCGCCTGCAGATGGAGGAGTCCTACCTGTCCGAGGCCGACGACGACGCCTCGCGCGAGCGGCTGGAGCGGCTACGTGCCGACCTGGCCGACCGGCGCGAGGAGCTCGCCGCCCTGACGGCTCGCTGGGAGGCCGAGAAGGCCGGCCACAACCGCGTCGGTGACCTGCGCGCCCGCCTCGAGGAGCTGCAGATGGCCGCCGAGCGGGCTCTGCGCGAGGGTCGCTACGAGGACGCCGGCCGCATCCAGTACGGCGAGATCCCCGACGTCCAGCGTCAGCTCCAGGCCGCCGAGGCCGAGGAGCAGCGCGCCGGGATGGCCGACACCGCCGGCCCCACGCCCGAGCCGATGATCGCCGAGAAGGTCGGACCGGACGAGATCGCGGAGGTCGTCTCGGCGTGGACCGGCATCCCGGCGGGCCGGTTGCTGGAGGGCGAGAGCGCGAAGCTCCTGCGCATGGAGGAGGTCATCGGGGCACGCCTGATCGGCCAGAAGAAGGCCGTGCAGGCCGTGGCCGACGCGGTGCGGCGGTCCCGGGCCGGCGTCTCCGACCCCGACCGTCCGACCGGGTCGTTCCTGTTCCTCGGCCCGACCGGCGTCGGCAAGACCGAGCTCGCCAAGGCGCTCGCGGACTTCCTGTTCGACGACGAGCGCGCCATGGTCCGGATCGACATGTCCGAGTACTCCGAGAAGCACTCCGTCGCCCGCCTGGTCGGTGCGCCTCCGGGGTACGTCGGCTACGAGGAGGGTGGCCAGCTCACCGAGGCCGTCCGCCGTCGTCCGTACTCGGTCGTCCTGCTCGACGAGGTGGAGAAGGCCCACCCCGAGGCGTTCGACATCCTGCTGCAGGTGCTGGACGACGGCCGGCTGACCGACGGCCAGGGCCGGACCGTGGACTTCCGCAACGTCATCCTGGTCCTCACGTCGAACCTCGGGTCGCAGTTCCTGGTCGACCCCATGCTCGACGACGCCACCAAGCGCGAGGCGGTCATGGGCGCCGTGCGTGCGGCGTTCAAGCCCGAGTTCCTCAACCGGCTCGACGACGTCGTCCTGTTCGACTCGTTGAGCCTGGACGAGATCGGC
>DATFPQ010000177.1:0-15948 GCA_035264765.1 Actinomycetales bacterium
CGGCTCAAGGTAGGCCACCGCGGCCTTCATCACCTCGGCGGACTGCAGGACGAACGGCAGCTGCATCTCGCCGCGACCGAACAGGTCGCCGACGACCCGCATTCCGTCGAGCAGGTGGTCATTGATGATGTCGAGCGCCGGTCGTCCTTCCGCGAGGGCGGCGTCGAGGTCGTCCTCCAGACCCTTCCGCTCGCCGTCGACGATCCGCCGGGAGAGCCGCTCGGCCAGGGGCAGCGCCAGCAGCTCCTCCGCCCGTGAGGCCTTGAGCGAGGCTGCGTCGACGCCCTCGAAGAGCTCGAGGTAGCGCTGCAGCGGGTCGTATACCAGCGTGCCGGACGACGGGTCGTCCCCGGCCCAGCGGCGTCGGTCGTAGACCATGTCGAGCGCGACCTGGCGCTGCTCGTCGTCGATCTTGCTCATCGGCAGGATCTTCGCGGCGTGCACGATCGCTGAGTCGAGGCCGGCCTTGATGCACTCGTGCAGGAAGACCGAGTTGAGCACCACGCGCGCGGCCGGGTTCAGCCCGAAGGAGACGTTGGACACGCCGAGCGTGGTCTGGACGTCGGGGTAGCGGCGCTTGATCTCGCGGATCGCCTCGATGGTCTCGAGCGCGTCGCGGCGGGTCTCCTCCTGGCCGGTCGCTATGGGGAAGGTGAGCGCGTCCACGACGATGTCCGACGCGGACATGCCCCACTCGGCGGTGAGCGCGTCGATGGTGCGGCTCGCGACGGCGACCTTGTGCTGGGCGGTGCGCGCCTGGCCCTGCTCGTCGATGCACATGGCCACGACCGCGGCACCGTGCTCACGGATGACGGGCATCACCCGGGCGAACCGGCTACCGGGCCCGTCGCCGTCCTCGTAGTTGACCGAGTTGACGACGGCGCGGCCGCCGAGCAGCTCCAGGCCGGCCTCGATCACGGCCGGCTCGGTCGAGTCCAGGACCAGCGGCAGGGTCGAGGCGGTCGCCAGGCGGGATACCAGCGTGCGCATGTCCTCGGCGCCGTCGCGGCCGACGTAGTCGACGCAGACGTCGAGAAGGTGTGCGCCGTCGCGGGTCTGGGCCCGGGCGATCTCGACGCACTCGTCCCAGCGCTGGGCCAGCATCGCCTCGCGGAAGGCCTTGGAGCCGTTGGCGTTGGTGCGCTCGCCGATGGACAGGTAGGCGGTGTCCTGCCGGAAGGGGACGTGCTGGTACAGGCTGGCCACGCCGGGCTCCGGACGCGGCCGGCGCGCGCCGACCGGCTTGCCGCGGACCGTCTCCACCACGCGCGCCAGGTGCTCGGGCGTGGTGCCGCAGCAGCCGCCGACGAGGCTGAGACCGAACTGCGCGGTGAACTGCTCGTGCGCGTGCGCCAGCTCGTCCGGAGTCAGCGGGTAGTAGGCGCCGTCCCGGGACAGCTGCGGCAGTCCTGCGTTGGGCATGGCGGTCACCGGGATGCGAGCGTGCTTGGACAGGTGCCGCAGGTGCTCACTCATCTCGCTGGGGCCGGTGGCGCAGTTCAGCCCGATCGCGTCGATCCCCAGCGGCTCCAGCGCGGTGAGGGCGGCGCCGATCTCGCTGCCGAGGAGCATGGTTCCCGTGGTCTCCACGGTCACCTGGACCATCACCGGCAGGTCGGCGCCGGCGTCGCGCAGGGCCCGCTTCGCGCCGACGACCGCGGCCTTGGCCTGCAGCAGGTCCTGGGCCGTCTCGATCAGGACGGCGTCGGCCCCGCCCTCGACCAGGCCGGCTACCTGCTGCTGGTAGGCGTCCCGCAGGGCGGCGTACGGCGCGTGCCCGAGCGAGGGAAGCTTGGTGCCGGGGCCTACCGAACCGAGGACGAAGCGCGGCTGGTCGGCGGTGGCCCAGGCGTCCGCCGCCTCGCGGGCGATCCGGGCGCCGGCGAGGGCAAGCTCGCCGATCCGCTCGGGGATGTCGTACTCGCCGAGGTTGCCGAGGTTGGCGCCGAAGGTGTTGGTCTCGACGGCGTCGACGCCGACCGCCAGGTAGGCGTCGTGCACGGACCGGACGACGTCCGGCCTCGTCACGTTGAGGATCTCGTTGCAGCCCTCGTGGCCCTGGAAGTCGTCCATCGAGGGGTTGGCGGCCTGGAGCATCGTGCCCATCGCGCCATCGGCGACGAGGACGCGCTCGGACAGGAGGCTGCGGAACAGGTCGGAGCGGCTGCTCATGGGGGACCTTCGGGACGGCGTCGGGGTCGCGCCAGTCTACGGGCGGGCGGCACGCGGGGGTTGAGAGGTGCCCTGGTGGCGAGACTCCGGGCGCGCTCCGCTCTAGGCTGGGGCGAACGACGGGCAGGACCGGTGCCCGCAAGCGTGGCGGACGCCGCCCTGAGGAGGCCTGGGTGATCGAGCTCGCGGACCTGCCCGAGCTGACCGATCCCGTGATGATCGCCGCATTCGAGGGCTGGAACGACGCGGGCGAGGCCGCCACGTCCGCCGTCGAGCACCTGGCGCGGGTGTGGAAGGCCGAGCCCTTCGCGGCGCTCGACCCGGAGGACTACTACGACTTCCAGGTGAACCGGCCGACGGTGGGCACCGACGACGACGGCCGGCGCCGGGTCACCTGGCCCACCACGCGGTTGCTGGCGGCACGGGTGCCCTCGATCGGCCGGGACATCGTGATCGTCGACGGGATCGAGCCGTCCATGCGCTGGCGCGGCTACGCGGTCGAGCTGCTTGAGTGCGCCGACCGGCTGGGGGTCACCGCGCTGATCACCATCGGGGCGCTGCTCGCGGACGTCCCGCACACGCGACCGATCCCGATCACGAGCACCAGCGACGACCCGTCGATGCTGGAGAACCTGCACGTCGAGCAGTCCCAGTACGAGGGCCCGACCGGGATCGTCGGTGTGCTCAGTGACGCCGCCGCGCAGGCCGGGCTGCCCGGTGTGTCGCTGTGGGCCGCGGTGCCGCACTACGCCGGCGCCGGGCCGTCACCCAAGGCGTCGCTCGCGCTGCTTCGCCGGATCGAGGACCTGCTGGACGTCCCCATCCCGCTGGAGGACCTGCCCGAGCTGGCGCAGGCCTGGGAGCGCGGCGTGGACGAGCTGGCCGAGGGCGACAGCGAGGTCGGCGACTACGTGCGCGCGCTGGAGCAGGCCAAGGACACGACCGAGCTCCCGGAGGCCTCCGGCGAGGCCATCGCGCAGGAGTTCGAGCGGTACCTGCGCCGGCGCGACGACGACCCGCCGAAGCCCCCGCGCTGACGCCGGCCGTCCGCCCGAGCCCCGCTGCTGCACCGGTGCTCACCACCGACGCCGTTGCTCATGAGCAACGCCGTTTTCGCGGCCGTGTAGCCGAAATTTGGCGTTCCTCGGGAGCAATGGCGCTGCTCGTGAGCACGGGGCGCTGCTCGTGGGCGCGGGGCCAGAAGGGGGGGCCTCAGCTGGCGGGGGTGAGCCGGACGCCGAGCAGGGCGTCGACGGCCGCGGCCAGCAGGGCGGGCGCTTTGTCGTCGCTTGTCGTGTCGTCGGGTGTCGTGGCGTCGAGGGCGGTGTCGTCGCGGGTCGTGTCGTCGCGCGTCGCGTCCCGCTGCGGCGTGCCGGTCGCCCCGCCGTCGAGCTGCTCGGCCACCCAGCGGTCCACGGCGGCGAGCGCTCCGGGCGTGTCGAGGTCGTCGGCCAGCCGCTCACGCACCGCGGCGACAGTTGCCGTGGCGTTCGGTCCGGTGGGCCGCGAGACGGCGTCCCGCCAGCGGTCGAGGCGGGCCTGGGCGTCGGCGAGCAGGTCGTCGGTCCAGGCCCACTCGGTGCGGTAGCTGCGGGCCAGCAGGGCCAGCCGCAAGGCCATCGGGTCGCGACCGTCAGCGCGCAGCCGGGAGACGAGCACCAGGTTGCCCCGCGACTTGCTCATCTTCTCGCCGTCCAGCCCCACCATCGCCTGGTGCACGTAGGCGCGGGCGAACGGCCACTCGCCGGTCAGCCCCTCGGCCTGGACGGCGCTCATCTCGTGGTGCGGGAACACCAGGTCGGTGCCGCCACCCTGCACGTCGAAGGTCATGCCGAGGGACCGCAGGGCGATGGTGGTGCACTCCACGTGCCAGCCGGGGCGGCCGGGTCCTAGCACGCCGCCGTCCCAGGACGGCTCGCCGGGACGCGCGGCCCGCCACAGCAGCGGGTCCAGGGGGTCGCGCTTGCCCGGCCGGTCGGGGTCACCGCCGCGGTCGGCGTAGACCGCCAGCATCTCGGCCCGGCTCCAGCCGGACACCTCACCGAACCGGTCCTCGGTCGAGAGGTCGAAGTAGACGTCGGCGCCCCCGTCGGCCGTCGGCTCGTCCACCGCGAGCCGGTAGGCGTGACCGCTCTCCAGCAGGCGGGCCACGTCCGTCGCGATCTCGGCGACCGAGTCGACGACGCTGACGTACTCGTCGGGGGGCAGCACGGCGAGCGCGGTCATGTCCTCGCGGAAGAGCTCGGTCTCCCGGACGGCCAGGTCGCGCCAGTCCACGCCATCGCGTTCCGCGCGCTCCAGCAGCGGGTCGTCGACGTCGGTGACGTTCTGCACGTAGTGGACCGTGTGACCGTTGTCGCGCCAGACCCGCTGCAGGACGTCGAAGGTCACGTACGTCGCCGCGTGACCCAGGTGGGTCGCGTCGTAGGGCGTGATGCCGCAAACGTAGAGCTTCGCCGTGGGTCCGGGCTCGCTCGGGACCACCTCACCGGACGACGTGTCGTAGACCCGCAGCGGAACGGCCTCACCTGGCACGGTCGGAACGGGAGGGGCGGGCCACGATGTCACCGGGTCAGCGTAGAGGCCCGTCTCGACGTCGAAAGAGCGGGTGTCAGGAGGCCCGGACGCCGGCCGAGGCCCTACCGACGTCCAACCCCGGCCGTCGTTGGACCCCGGCCGTCGTCGGAACCCGGCCGTTGTGGACCCGCGCGCCGTCGTGGAACGGCGACGTCAGAACGGCGGCCAGGGGATGACCGGACCACCGTGGCGCGGCCTGGGAAACGTCCCCTTGCGCAGCAGCGTCCCGACCCGCTGCCGGGTGCGCGCAACCTCGGCCTCGGACAGCAGCTCGCAGAGCGCGTCGAACAGCGTCGAGCGCCCGTCCAGGTCTGACGCCAACGCCCGCAGGACGTCCACGGCGTCATCGGGCAGCGGCTCCCCCTGCCAGCCCCAGAGCACCGTCCGCAGCTTGTCCACCAGGTTGAAGGACAGCCCGTGGTCGACCCCCCAGACCTGGCCGTCCGCCCCTGCCAGCACGTGCCCACCCTTGCGGTCGGCGTTGTCGATCACCGCGTCGAAGACCGCCATCCGGGCCAGCCGGTCGTCGTCGGCGTGGATCAAGGTCACGTCGCCGCCTCGGGCGTCCTCCGCGTCGAGCACGGGCAGCCACCCCGGCGGCACCTTGCCCGCGGGCACGATGTCGACCAGGTCGGTCTCCAGCTCCACCGCGTCGACCCACAGCTGGACGCTGCCCGCTCCGAACGGACCCTCGCGCCACACCGTCGGCGGCACGACCTCCCAGCCGGTCGCCACGGACACCGCGTACGCCGCGACCTCACGCCGGCCCAGTGTGCCGTGCGGGAAGTCCCACAGCGGTCGCTCCCCCGCCACCGGCTTGTAGATGCAGTGCGCGCTGACGCCGGCGTGCTCGACCGCCGCGTACAGGGTTGCGTTGGAGGCCGCGGCCATCCGGCCCTCGACCGTGATCCGCCCGCGCGTCAGCAGCTCGAGCGCATCAGGCTCGGCCAGCGGCGCGGGCGCGGCGCTCACCGTCGATGGCCGTTGGCCCGCGGACACACGTGCCCCTGCCGGTCCAGCGGGTTGCCGCAGAACGGGCACGGGGGACGCCCGGCCGCCACGACGGCACCCGCGCGCTTGGCGAACGCGCGTGCTGCCGCCCCGGTCAGCCGCACTCGCAGCAGGGACGCGTCCGGCGACGGCTCGAGGTCTCCCTCCGGCGTCGCCTCCTGCCCGACCTCCAGGCACTCGATGACGACGCGTTGCGCATCGCCGTCCCAGACCAGGGTCATCGTCCCGACCCGGAAGTCCTCCTCGACCGGGCTCGCGAGCGGCGCCACGTCCTCCAGGTCCGCCGGCGCCATCGCGGGCACGGGTGCCTGTCCCCCGGTGCGGCGCAGCACCTCGTCCAGCAGCTCGTCGACCCGCTCCGCGAGCACCTGCACCTGCTGCTTCTCGAGGGCGACGCTGGTCACGCGGGCGCCGGCGACGGCCTGCAGGAAGAAGGTGCGATCGCCGGGCTCACCAACGGTTCCGGCGACGAAGCGCTCCGGCGGGTCGTAGTCGAAGACGGGCATGAACCCGACCCTACGACGCGCGCGCACAGGGCGCGGGATCAGCGCCGGTCCGACACGTCCGGCGGCAAACCTCAGGCCGCGGAGCCCCCGACCACGGCGTCGCTTGTCGGGGCGCGCCGGGTCCGGCGTCGGCGCGGCTTGGGCGCCAACGCCGCCAGGTCGGCCCCGACGTCGTTGGTGCGGCCGACGAAGGGCCGGGTCGGGGTGTACGTGACGACCGACACCGAGCACGGTGAGACGACGATCCGCTGGAAAGCGTCGAGGTGGGCGCCGAGCGCGTCGGCCAGGACGGCCTTGATGACGTCCCCGTGAGACACCGCCACCCACACCGCGTCCGGCCCGTGCTCCTCGGCGACCCGCTGGTCCCAGTCGCGGACGGCGTCGACCGCGCGCAGCTGCATGGCCCGCATCGACTCGCCCTCGGGGCCGGGAAAGACGGCGGCGCTCGGGTGCTCCTGCACGACCTTCCACAGCGGGTCGCGCACGAGCGTCTTCAGCTCCCGGCCGGTCCAGTCGCCGTACCGGCACTCGCCCAGTCGCTCGTCCGTCATCAGCTCGGGCCGGGCGGCCCCCTTCGGCCCCGGAACGGAGACCAGGGCCTGCGCCGTCTGCTGGCACCGCTCCAACGGGCTCGACACCACGGCCGCAAGCGGTACAGGCGCCATCCGGCCGGCCAGGGCTTGCGCCTGCTTCTCGCCGACCTCGTCCAGCCGGACGCCCGGCGTCCAGCCCGCGAGGACGCCAGAGGTGTTGGCCGTCGTCCGGCCGTGTCGTACCAGCAGCACAGTCGGCATGCGGACACCCTACGCGGGAGAATGGGAACGTGATCATCGACGCCGCGGTGTACCGGGACGGCAAGAGGCTCCCCTGCGAGGACCTCAGCCTGGAGATCGAGGGGCTCCGCGACGTGCCGGACGGCTTTCTCTGGATCGGTCTGAAGGACCCGACGGCCGCGGAGTTCCGGAACGTCAGCAGCGAGCTGCGGCTGCACCCGCTGGCCGTCGAGGACGCCGTGAAGGGCAACCAGCGGTCCAAGCTCGAGGTCTACGAGAGCTCCCTGTTCGTCGTCCTGAAGCCGTTGCGGTACGTCGAGGAGACGTCCCAGGTCGAGACCGGCGAGGTCATGCTCTTCGTCGGCGAGCACTTCGTCGTGACGGTGCGGCGGGGCGAGGCCGCCCCCTTGCGCGAGGTGCGACGGCGGCTCGAGACCAACGCGGAGTACCTGGCCCAGGGGCCTGCGGCCGTGCTGTACGCGGTCATGGACGCCGTGGTGGACGGGTACACGGCCATCGACGCCGAGATCGGGCAGGACCTCGAGCAGATGGAGGACCGCGTCTTCGCCGGCGAGATCGAGGTCGAGGCGCGGGCGCTCGGCGAGCAACCGCCGGAGGGCTCCGGGAAGCGTCGGCAGGGAGGACAGGACGCGCGGCAGATCTACCTGCTCAAGCGCGAGGTCCTGGAGTTCCGCCGGGCGGTGCAGCCGCTGCTCGAGCCGGCCAAGCGGCTGGCCGAGCGTGACGTCCCCCACGTGCCGGCGAGCTCTCGCCCGTTCTTCCGCGACGTCGCCGACCACGTGCTGCGGGTCGTCGACCACGTCGAGTCGTACGACCGGCTGCTGAGCGACATCCTCTCGGCCCACCTGACCCGGATCTCGGTGCAGCAGAACGACGACATGCGCCGCATCTCGGCATGGGTGGCGATCGCGGCGATGCCCACGATGATCGCCGGCATCTACGGCATGAACTTCGACAACATGCCGGAGCTGCACTGGCGGTTCGGGTACCCGATGGCGCTGTCGCTCATGGCGGCGGTGTGTCTGCTCCTCTACCGCTCCTTCAAGCGCTCCGGCTGGCTGTAGCGGCCATCACGTCGCTGACACCACTCCGGTCGCGAGGAGCGCCGCAAGCGCGATACCGAGGGCCACGCGGTAGTAGACGAACACAGTGATCGGATGGTGCTGGACGAAGCGCAGAAGCCAGGCGATCGAGGCGTAGGCGACCACGAACGACACCGCGGTGCCGAGGGCGAGCGGGCCCCAGCCGACGACTGTCGTGTCGACGTCCTTGAGCTCGTAGAGCCCAGCCGCCGAGAGGGCCGGGATCGCGAGGAAGAACGACAGCCGCGTCGCGGTCACGCGGTCAAGCCCCCGGATCAGTCCGGCCGAGATCGTTGCACCAGAACGGGAGACGCCCGGCACCAGCGAGAAGCACTGCATCAGACCGATCATCACGACGTCCCCGAAGCCGATGTCGTGCTCGCCCTTGCGCTGTGTGCCACGCCTCTCGGCGTACACCATCACCGCGCTCCACAGCACCAGTGCGGCGGAAACGAACCAGAGACTGCGCAACGGTCCGGTGATGAGGCCCTTGCCCAGCAGGCCGACCACGCCGAGCGGGATGGAGCCCGCGACGACGAACCAGGCCATGCGGTAGTCGGGATCCTTGCGGTCCACGCGTGAGCGGAGGCCGCGGAACCATGCCGTGGCGAGCCGGGAGATGTCGCGCCAGAAGTACAGGAAGGTGGCCGCGATGGCGCCGAGCTGGATGACGGCGGTGAACGACGTCACGGCCTTGTCGTTGACGGGTAGACCCAGCAGCCCCTCGGTGATGGTCAGGTGGCCGGTGCTGGACACCGGGAGGAACTCCGTCAGGCCCTCGACGACGCCGAGGACGACCGAGTGCAGGTAGGTCAGGTCGCTCACGACGGTCAGGCTGCCAGACCGGACTCGTCCAGGATCTCAGCGACGGTGCGGATCGTGTGGAGACGTGCGGCGAAGTTCGTGTCGTGGGTCGCCACGCTCAGAGTTGTGACGCCGGCTTGTGCATATGCGTGCAACCGGTCCCGGACCCGCTCGCGCGGTCCCAGCAGCGCCGTGCCGTCGATCAGGTCCAGCGGCACCGCGGCGGCCGCCTCTCGGTGCCGCCGGTCGAGGAACAGCCGCTGCACCTCCTCGGCCGCCTCCTCGTAGCCCATCCTGCGAGCCAGGGCGTTGTAAAAGTTCTGCTCCCTGCTCCCCATGCCGCCGACGTACAGCGCAGTGTAGGCGCGCACCGCGTCGGCGCACCGCGCGACGTCCTCGCCCAGGACGACGGGCACCGTCGGGACGACGTCGAAGCCCGCCATGATGTCGTCCCCCGTGGACCGGCCGGCGCGGGAACGCCCGCCGCGCAATGGTTGCATCGACACGGACGCGTGCTCCGGGCTGAAGAAGATGCCCAGCCAGCCGTCGGCGACCTGTCCGGTGAGCTCCAGGTTCCGCGGACCCACGGCCGCGAGGTACACCGGGATGTAGGTCCGTACAGGGTGCACCGTCAGCTTGATCGCCTTGCCTGGGCCGTCCGGCAGCGGCAGCCGGAAGTGCTCGCCGTCGTAGCGCACGGTCTCCCGACGCAGCGCCATCCGGACGATCTCGACGTACTCGCGAGTGCGGGCCAGCGGCTTGTCGAACCGCACGCCGTGCCAGCCCTCCGAGACCTGTGGCCCCGAGACGCCCAGACCGAGCCGGAAACGCCCGCCGCTCAACGTATCCAGGGTCGCGGCGGTCATCGCCGTCATCGCCGGGGTCCGCGCCGGGATCTGGAACACGGCGCTGCCGACGTCGATCCGCTGGGTCTGCGCGGCGACCCACGTCAGCACCGTCGCGGCGTCGGAACCGTACGCCTCGGCCGCCCATGCCACCGAGTAGCCCAGCCGGTCGGCCTCGCGCGCCAGCTCGAGGTTCTCGGCGTCGTTGCCTGCGCCCCAGTAGCCGAGGCTGAGTCCCAGGCGCAGCCGGCCCGGCGTGTGAGAGGGAGCCGGCGTCATGACGGCGACTGTAGTGGCCCGCCCGCCGGGACCTTCGCGCACGCGCCGGTACCGTGTGCGCCCATGGAGCAGCGGTACGTCGGGTCATCGGGTCTGCTGGTGTCCCGGCTGGCGCTCGGCACCATGACCTGGGGCCGCGACACCGACGAGCACGAGTCGCGCGACCAGCTCACCGCGTTCCTCGAGGCGGGCGGCACGCTCGTCGACACGGCGGCCGCCTACGGCGACGGAGCGGCCGAGGAGCTGCTCGGACAGCTGCTGGCGGAGGTCGGACGCCGCGAGGACGTCGTGGTGTGCACCAAGGCGGGCATATCCCGGCGGTCCGGGAGCCGCGTCGTCGACACGTCGCGGCGGGCCATGCTGGCTGCGCTCGACGGGTCCCTGCGCCGCCTGGGCACCGACCACGTGGACCTTTGGCTCGCCCACACCTGGAGCGACGACGTGCCGCTGGAGGAGACGCTGTCGGCCCTGGCGGCCGCGGTCGCGAGCGGGCGCGCCCGGTACGCGGGCATCTCCAACTACCGCGGCTGGCAGAGCGCCCGCGCCGCAACGCTGGCCGACGGGCGGGCGGCCGGGCTGCTGGTGGCGCACCAGGTCGAGTACTCGCTGCTGTCTCGCGCCGTCGAGGACGAGGTGGCCCCTGCCGCCGAGTTTCTCGGCCTCGGGCTGATGGCCTGGTCACCGCTGGGCCGTGGAGTCCTCACCGGGAAGTACCGGCACGGGACGCCGGCCGACTCCCGCGCGGCGTCACCCCACTTTGCCTCCTTCGTCGAGCGCTACCTCGGCGAGCGCTCGCGCCGGGTGGTGGACGCGGTCGTCACCGCGGCGGAGGGCCTCGGCTGCTCCCCCGGGGAGATCGCGCTGGCCTGGGTCCGCGACCAGCCCGGCGTCGTCGCGCCGGTCGTGGGCGCGCGGACGGCCGCACAGCTGCGGGGCACGCTCACCAGCGAGGAGGTCGTGCTGCCGCCACAGATCCGGCTCGCGCTCGACGAGGTCTCCGACCCGCGCACCGACCAGGACGGCTGACGCGCGGGCCGCCGCGGCTACATCCGGGTGGCGTCGGGGCTGCGGGGGGCGCCGCTCGGCGTGCCCTCCGGCTCGTCGTCGTAGTCCTCGTCGTCGAGGCCGGTGTAGGCGCCACCACCCTCGACGTCGTCGGGCTCGTCGAACTCGTCGTCCTCGTCGAAGTCCTCGTCCTCCTCCTCGCCGTGGAAGACCTCCAGCGGCGTGACCTCGTCGAAGGCGTCGAGCAGGGCGTCGTCGTAGTCCTCGAAGGCCTCGGCCAGTGCCTTGTAGGCCGCGAGGACCACCGGGTCGTTCTCGCCGCGGCGTGCGGCAGCGGCCTCGAGGTGCCGCTCCAGCGCGGCGACCAGGGCGGTGAGTGCGGCGCGCGGGTCCGTCGTCATGCCTAGACCGTAGCGCTCCGGCGGTCGCGGTGGCGCTCCGGAAAGTCGCCGCTCCTGGACGCCGGGTGGCAGTGCACAATGGTCGGCGATGGTGGAGTACGAGTACCGCGTCCTGCAGCTGCCCGGAGCCGTGTCGCGAGCCGACGTCCGGGCACTGCTGACTGAGCACGCGGAGTACGGCCGGTGGGAGCTCGCGCGGGTGCGGCTGTTCAGCGGCGGCGGCCGCAAGGTGTGGCTGCGGCGTCGGATCATCCGGGTGCAGCGCACGGCGTAGCGGCCGCCCTGCTTCACCTGTGGCCGCTGGGACCGCTGAGGTCTAGCGTGGCGGGGCACGGCGCCGGGCCGGCGCCCGTCGAGAGCGAGGCCGCGGTGGACCTCACCCGTACCAAGTCCGTCGAGCAGTCGATCCGGGAGACGGACGAGCCGGAGCACAAGCTCAAGAAGAGCCTCACCGCCTGGGACCTCACGGTGTTCGGCGTCGGCGTGATCATCGGCACCGGCATCTTCGTGCTCACCGGCGCGCAAGCGGCGCTCAACGCCGGTCCCGCCGTCGTGCTGTCGTTCCTGCTCGCAGCCGTGGCCTGCGGTCTGGCCGCCCTGTGCTACGCCGAGTTCGCCTCGACGGTTCCGGTCGCGGGCAGCGCCTACACCTTCTCCTACGCCACGCTGGGCGAGCTGGTCGCGTGGATCATCGGCTGGGACCTGGTGCTCGAGCTGGCGCTGGGTGCCGCGGTCGTGTCCCGGGGCTGGTCGGCGTACCTGCAGTCGCTGTTCGACCTGCCTACCTGGATGGCCGGCGACCAGGCAGTTCCCGACCTCGGTGCGATCTTCATCGTGCTGGCGCTGACCGCACTCGCGGTCGTCGGCACCAAGCTGTCCGGCCGGGTCACCGCCGTCCTGGTCGTGATCAAGCTCGCAGTGGTCCTCCTGGTCATCGTGGCCGGCGTGTTCTACATCAAGGCGTCGAACTACGCACCGTTCATCCCGGCCGCCAAGCCGAAGGAGGCCAGCGCCAGCGGCTTGACCCAGCCGCTGATCCAGGCGGTGTTCGGCCTACAGCCGACGCAGTTCGGAATCTTCGGCATCGTGGCCGCGGCCTCGGTGGTCTTCTTCGCGTACATCGGCTTCGACATCGTGGCCACCGCAGCCGAGGAGACTCGCAACCCCAAGCGTGACCTGCCACGCGGGATCCTCGGCTCGCTGGCCATCTGCACCGTGCTCTACATGGCGGTCGCCCTGGTCATCACCGGCATGCTCAAGTACACGGAGCTGAACACGGGAGCCCCGCTGGCCGAGGCGTTCGCGGCGAACGGCGTCACCTGGGCGAGCAAGCTGATCTCGGTAGGTGCGGTCTGCGGCATCACCACGGTGATCCTGGTGCTGATGCTGGGGCAGAGCCGGGTGCTGTTCGCGATGTCGCGCGACGGCCTCCTTCCCGAGGGGCTGGCCAAGGTGCACCCGACCTTCGGGACGCCGTACCGGATCACGCTGCTCACGGCGGGCTTCGTGGCCGCGCTCGCCGGCTTCGTCGACCTCACCAAGCTCTCGGAGATGGTGAGCATCGGCACGCTCTTCGCGTTCGTGGTGGTGTCCGCGGGTGTGATCATCCTGCGCCGCACCCGTCCGGACCTGGAGCGGTCGTTCCGCGTACCGGCAGTCCCGTGGCTGCCGGCGCTGGCCATCCTGGCCTGCGTCTGGCTGATGGTGAACCTGCCGATCGAGACCTGGCTGCGGTTCATCGTCTGGATGCTGGTCGGGTTCTTGATCTACTTCCTGTACGGCGCGTCGCACAGCCGGCTCGGTCGCAACCAGGTGGTCGAAGGACATGCGTTCCACCGGTCGCCCGCCGACCAGCGCCGGGCGCCGGACCGTCCCTGAGGCGCCCGCTCAGCAGGTTCGCAGCAGCCGCTCCAGGACCCGGGTGCCGAACTGCAGCGCCTGCACCGGCACGCGCTCGTCGACCCCATGGAACATCGCGGGGAAGTCGAGGTCGTCGGGGAGCTGCAGCGGTGCGAACCCGAAGCCGCGGATGCCCAGGCGGCTGAGCGCCTTGTTGTCCGTGCCGCCGGACAGGCAGTACGGGAGCACTGGCGCGCCGGGGTCCTCGGCCTGCAGCGCGGCGACCATGCGGTCGACGAGCCGGCCGTCGAACGAGGTCTCCAGAGAGGTGTCGCGGTGGTGCACCTCGACGTCGACGCCGGGCCCGGCCAGCTCGCGGATGGTCTGCATCAGCGTGTCCTCGTGGCCGGGCAGGAAGCGGCAGTCGACGAAGGCCTCGGCGAGCTGCGGCACGACGTTGTGTTTGTAGCCGGCCCGCAGCACGGTCGGGTTGGCGGTGTCCTGGAAGGTGGCGCCGACGAAGCGCGCGACCGTGCCGAGGCGGCTCAGCAGCTTGTCCGGGTCGGTGGGGTCGAACTCGACGCCGGTCAGCTCGGTGACGCCGTCCAGGAACTGCCGCACGGTCGGCGTGATCTCGATCGGCCAGCGGTGCTCGCCGATCCGCGCGACGGCGGCCCCCAGCCGGGCGACCGCGTTGTCGGTGTGGATCTGCGAGCCGTGCCCCGCGCGGCCGTGGGCCAGCAGCCGCAGCCAGGCGATGCCCTTCTCGGCGGTCTGCAGCAGGTACAGGCGCACCGGGTCGCCGGCGCGTCCCTTCAGCGTCACCGAGTAGCCCCCAACCTCGCTGATCGCCTCGGTGACGCCGTCCACCAGGTCGCGGCGGTGGTCGACCAGCCAGTGGCTGCCGAGCACTCCCCCGGCCTCCTCGTCGGCGAAGAAGGCGAAGACCAGGTCGCGCGGGGGCCTGCGGCCGCTGCGGGCCAGGTCGCGCAGGACCGCCAGCATCATCGCGTCCATGTCCTTCATGTCCACGGCGCCGCGTCCCCACAGGCAGCCGTCCCGCTCCTCGCCACCGAAGGGGTGCACCCGCCAGTCCGACGCGTCGGCGGGCACCACGTCGAGGTGGCCGTGAACCAGCAGGGCGCCCCGGTCGGCGGTGCCCTCGGCCTCGCCCTCGACCCGGACGACGACGCTGGCCCGGCCGCGCTCGCTCTCGAACAGCTCCGGCGCCAGGCCGACGTCGGTCAGCAGTTCCATCACGTGCTCGGCCGCGGCCCGCTCCCCTGGCCCGGACCCGTCGCCGAAGTTGCTGGTGTCGATCCGCAGCAGGTCCCGGCACAGGCCGGCGACCTCGCCGGCTGCCCCGCCGTTCGCCTCGGGCTCGGACGCGGTGGTGTCGGTCACTGTGCTCCTCGCGATCGGCGGCGTCGCTGGCTGCGCCGCGTGCTGCCGCCACGGTAGCCGCGCGGCTTGCCTGGGAGCCTCTCGGCGGCGTGCGGGTCGCGTTGGTCACCGTGCTAACCTCGACGTCGCATCGCGGGCCGCTCCGGTGGCGCTCGATCCACCTGTCCGGGTGGCGGAATGGCAGACGCGCTAGCTTGAGGTGCTAGTGCCCTTTAACGGGCGTGGGGGTTCAAGTCCCCCTCCGGACACTGTGCTGCAAGGCTCTGACGTACCGAGCCCTGCCGCCCGGCGCCCAGTCCGAAGTCGCAGCCGTGGGCCCAGCGTTCTGGTCGTGAATCGCAGCCACCCGGGCGCAACCACGGCTGCGATGCAGCGGGAGTGCGACAGCGCCTGGTCGGTCGGCAGGGCTCAGGAGCCTGCCAGCCGGGCCTGCTCGGCGTGGTCGCGCTCGCCCTGGAGCCGCACGCGCTCCGGGACGACCTGCTCGCGCAGGCCCGTGGGCCTGAAGTCCAGGCGGTCCACCCCCAGGCCGCGGAGCACGGCCCGCTCGACCAGGGAGAAGTCCTCCGGGTCGTCGCGGTCGAAGCGCATGGGCTCCCGCAGGGTCAACGGCGGGTTGGTGATCAAGCGCTGCCGGCGCAGGACGTTCTGCGACGTCGCATGCAGCGTGAACGGGTGGATGAGGACGACGTCCCCGACGGTGCCCGTGATCTCGACGAAGTCGTGGCACTGGCGAATGAGCGCGTCGTAGTCGAAGTCGCCCGGTAGCAGGCCCTCGGGGTGCTCGGCCAGGAGCCTGGCGATCACGGGCACGGAGTCGGCGGCAAGGAACGTGCCACCGCCCTGTGACACGACGTTCGTCCACAGCACGAGCGTCAGGAGGCCCTGCTCCGGGGAGTCCAGGAAGTGTCGGAAGAAGTCGCCGTCCTTGTGCCAGCCGCCGACCTCGGCGGACGCCGGCTCGAACGGACGGTCGGCGCCCACGCCGAGGTTGGCGATGAAGCCGTCGCTCCACAGCCACGGCACCTCGACCCGCTCGGCCCCTCCCAGCAGGTCGCACGCGGCGTTGAACGCGCGTGGCGCGAAGTCACGAGTGTCGACCCACTCCTTCGAGGACAGGTGCACCCTTGGCTCGGCCCAGGTCGTCGGGTCCTCGCGGTCGTAGCCCAGCCGGGCCCACGCGGTGTCGACCCAGTCCCTGGCGTCTTCGCTGGTGAAACAGTTCCCTA
>DATFPQ010000178.1:0-41689 GCA_035264765.1 Actinomycetales bacterium
CTGCGGTTCGGGTCCCGGGTCAGCCGGTGGGCTTCGAACCTGCACCGGCCGGCAGCTTGACCCACGCCTCCACGATGTAGCTCCCGGCCGGCATGATCGTTCTCGCGTCTAGGCCGGGACCCCCGCCCCCATCAACCCGAGCAGTGCGAGCCCGGACACAGGACGTCGTGACATGCGCAAGTCGTTCTCCCTTGAACGAGTGGTCGAAAGTTTCGTTAACAAAGGGCGGAACTGTCGAGAAAGAGGAGACCATCCTCGTCCCCGAGATGTCAACGGCGGCGCCCCGGCTTCCCGCCTCCGGCCGCCGAGCAGCTGCCCCCCTGGGGGGAAGCGCCAACCGCTCGGCTTGATGTAGACACACCTGATGTGGCCAGAGCTGGAGCAGGGTCTGCACCCACGTCGTCGCCCAGTCGGCCGCTGTCTCGGAACGGCCGCCGTTGGTTCCTGGTCCTGCACATCGCTGCAGGGGGCGCATGGTTGGGGCTAGACGTCGCCCTGGGTGTGCTCGTCCTCACCGCCGCTACGGCCGACGACCCAGGCGCCCGCGTCGTGTCCTACCAAGCGATCAACCTGATCGCGGTGTGGCCGCTGCTGACGGTCGGCCTGCTGTCCTTGGCCAGCGGGGTGGTCCTCGCCTGGCGCAGCAAGTACGGGCTTCTTCGCTACTGGTGGGTGGCGATCAAGCTCGCGCTGAACATCGCGCTGACCGCGCTGGTGCCGCTCGCCCTACGCCCCACGGTGCTGGACGCTGTCGACCGGGCCAACGAGTTCTCCGCCAGGGGGGCCGGTGACCTGTCCGTCGGCAACCTCGTCTTCCCGCCGCTCGTTTCCCCGGCCGCCCTGCTCGTCGCGATGGTGCTCTCGGTCTTCAAGCCCTGGGGACGGATCCCTCGACGGTGAGCCCCAGCTCGTCAGCGACGGCCTCACCGAGGTTGCTGCGCGTTCCCCATGTTGCTCGTCGTCAGGCCCCAGATCACGAACACGTTCAGGGCGAGCACAACGAGCGCCCAGAGCGGGTAGTACGGAAGCCAGAGGAAGTTGGTGATCACGGAGATCCCGGCGAGGAAGACGCCGAAACCGCGAGCTGCCGCGTTACCCGTGAAGATGAACGCCCCGGCCACGGCGACAAGTGCGCCGAGGATGAGGTGGGTCCAACCCCACGCCGTCGGATCCAGCCTCAGCACGTAGTTCGGCGTGTTGACGAGGAAGTCGTTTCCGTTGATGAGGGCGATCAGCCCCTCGAAGAACTGCAGAAAACCGACGACCAACATCGTCGAGCCGGCGAAGACCGTGGCGCCCTCGGCCCAGGGCGAGTTCCGGACGTTCGGTTTCCGTTGGCGCGGCACGGCCTCAGCCATCGTGTCCTCCTCTGATCGATCGCTGACGATCCGACGCTAGGCGCACACACGACACGGCCGCGTCATCCGGATCTGGTGAACTCCGCACTTCCACCGGCGGCCGGGGTCCTCACGCGGTTCGGGGGATGGTCGTCCGCTGCCCCTCGCTGTGCAGGCCAGCGGCGGCGCACGCCAGGAAGCACGCCGCGCCCGCCGCGGTGTTCCAGTTCGCCGCCGCCTGGCCGATCATCGATGTGCTCGCGGGGACGACGTAGCCGGCCAGCGCCGAGATCCCGAAGAAGACGCAACCCAAGAGGTTCACCGCGGGTTGCCACCATCCCGTCGTCCCGCGCGTCGGCAGCCAACCGTGCCGACCGCTGGCCCGGTAGGCGATGACGCCGGAGACCAGGAAGCAAACCGACCCGAAGGCGTCGGGGCGCCACACCAGCCGGTCGTAGTCCGGATCGGCCACCACGGTCCGCATCGCGCGGAACGTCGAGACGTTGAAGAAGACCGTGCCCGCCAGCTGAGTCGTTGCGGACCGCCACTCCGCCCGGCCTGCCGCGGCGACGTGACGGCGTGCCGCGGCGAGTCGCGCTTGAAGGGCGCCACCGGTGGTGAACAGGAGCGAGCCGACGAAGAACGTCACCGCCACGGTGACGGCGCCGACCAGGTGGGCGTAACCAGGAAATGGGCCGATGAAGAAGCACGCGGACCCGAGGGCGAACGCGAGGGCCATCCACCGCTCCCGGGACCAGCCGGACCTCAAGCTGCCCCGCGCCACCATGACGGCACTCGACCACGTCCAGCCGCCAAGGTCATCGCCCGGCCGGGATGAACGCGGACGCGGTTAGCCCCACGCGGGTGATGTACGGGCCGACGACGCGCAGCAGAGTCGGATGACCTACTACAACTGGGGTTGGCATGCACCGGATGAGGCGTGATGAAGAAGCCGAGCAGGCACTGCTGTCGGTCGCGTACTGCGGGCGGCTTGCGGTCGAGCCGCTGCCGAAGAACCGGATACCTGCGCTGAGCTCCGATGCCGACACCGCATACCGGGTGATTCACGACGAGCTGTTGCTCGACGGGAGCTCCCGGCTGAACCTGGCGACGTTCGTCACGACCTGGATGGAGCCGCAGGCGGAGAGCCTGATGGCGGCTGCCTTCGACAAGAACATGATCGACAAGGACGAGTACCCCGCGACGGCCGAGATCGAGCGCCGCTGCGTCAACATCGTCGCCGACCTGTTCCACGCCCAGCCACACGAGACCGCGGTCGGCGTCTCCACCATCGGCTCCAGCGAGGCGGTCATGCTCGCGGGCCTCGCGCTGAAATGGCGGTGGCGCGCGCGGCGGGCCGCTGCGGCGCTGCCCGCCGACCGACCGAACCTCGTCCTCGGCAGCAACGTCCAGGTGGTGTGGGAGAAGTTCTGCCGGTACTGGGACGTCGAGGCCCGGTACGTCCCGATCACGACCGACCGATACACGATTACGCCGGAGACAGCCCTGGCGCAGGTCGACGAGAACACCATCGGCGTGGTGGCGATCCTGGGCACCACCTTCACCGGCGAGTTCGAGCCGATCAAGGACATCGGTGATGCACTGATCCGGCTGAACGCCGCGCGCGGCTGGGACGTCCCGCTGCACGTCGACGCGGCGAGCGGCGGGTTCGTGGCACCCTTCCTGCACCCGGACCTCGAGTGGGACTTCCGTCACTCGGCGGTGCGGTCGATCAACGTCTCCGGGCACAAGTACGGCCTCACCTACCCCGGCGTCGGGTTCAACGTGTGGCGGGACGAGGAGGACCTACCGGAGGACCTGATCTTCCACGTGAACTACCTCGGTGGCGACATGCCCACGTTCACGCTGAACTTCTCCCGCCCGGGCAACCAGATCGTCGGCCAGTACTACAACTTCCTGCGCCTCGGCCGGGCGGGCTACACCCGGGTCATGACGACCTTGAGGGACGTGGCGACCTCACTGTCCGAGCGCGTGGCGAAGATCGGTCCGTTCGAGCTGCTCAGCGACGGCTCGGACATCCCCGTCTTCGCATTCCGTATGCGCGAGAGCAACGGGTACACGGTGTTCGACGTGTCGAACCGGATGCGGAACTTCGGCTGGCAGGTGCCTGCCTACACGATGCCGGCCAACGCGGAGGACATGGCGGTGCTGCGCGTCGTCGTCCGGGAGGGCTTCTCGGCCGACCTGGCAGACGAGTTCTGCATGCAGCTGACCGATGTCGTGGAGCACCTGGAGCGGCACGGAGCGCCCCCGGGTGAGCCCGATGTGACGCCGTTCAGCCACTCCTAACACCGAGCACCCGTCGGTCGCCACCACGAAGATTCGTGCCGATTCGGCATCATCGTGGCAACCAGCGTCGCTGCGACGAAAGCCGTTGCCACGATGACGCCATTCCGGCGCAGAGAACTTCACCGAGCAGACGACGGCTCCCGCGTCAACGCTGCCCACTCCTCGCTCTCCCGCTGCGCGGGCAACGGGAGAGCGGACCGCAGCTCGGGCAGCAGCCCACGCCCCTGCACGTTCTGGATCTCCAGGCCGGGACGCGCGTTCACCTCCAGGACGAGGTGCCCGTGCGTGCGGTCGAAGACGATGTCCGCGCCCAGGTACCCCAGGCCGGTGGCGTCGGCGCAGGCCTCGGCGGTCCGGAGCACGTCCGACCACGCCGGGACGCGCAGACCCACGAGCGGCAGGCCGGTGTCCGGGTGCTCCACGCAGGCACGACGCCGCCACCGCGCTGCGGTGACGCGACCGCTGGCGAGGTCGACCGCGGCCCCGATGCCGCCCTGGTGCAGGTTCGCCCGGCCACCGGACGCCCTGGTCGGCAGGCGAAGCATTGCCGCGATGGGGGTTCCTTCGCGACAGATCACCCTGACGTCCGGCATGCCGGAGCCCACGACCCGTGCCAGCTCCTCACTGGTCCGCAGCAGGGGCTCGATCAGGGCCGAGTCGTCGGACCGCCCCGCCGGTGAGTACTCCCCGTGCAGGATCAGCCGGGTGTGGTCGACGACGTCGCGCAGCCGCAGCCGTCGTCCGCCCAGGCTGCGCCAGCCGGACCCGTCCCGGCCCCCGGCCAGCAGGATCCCGCAGCCCCCACGGCCGTGGTTCGGCTTCAGTGCCCAGCTGTCCGGCAGCGCGTCGACCGTGAGGGCCGCCAGGTCCAGCCGGTTCTCGACCACGGCGACCGTCGGCGGCACCGGCAGGCCGGCCGCGGCGAGCAACAGCTTGGTGGCCACCTTGTCGTTCACCAGGCTGACCGACGTCCAGTCGTTCACCCGGTCGATGTGGTCGTTGCGGGCGTTCATGCCGAGTACGGCGCGCCAGCCGGTCAGACGGTTCATGCTGTGCCCCCCAGAACGGCGCTGCGGAAACGGACCAGCTCGCTGACGCGCAGACCCTTGTAGCGCCCGACCAGGATGCAGACCCCGGTCAGGATCGCCCCGAGCTCGAGGGGGTGCGTCTCGCTCGCCGCCCGCACGCCGGGCAGGACGAGCACCAGGCTTACCCCTACTGCGACGGCAATAGTTACAACTGAGGCAAACAGGGCCGATGACAGGCCGTCTTCCTCCCGGCACTCCCAGAACCGCTCGATGAGGGCAGCCAGCACGACCACGGGGAAGGCGGCTCCGATCACGCTGCTGTCGTCGGACCCGAACAGAGCTTCGTTGCCGGCGATCACCATGGTCACCGCACCGATCAGCACGGCCAGCCGGGCGACCCGAGGCAGCCGCAGCCGCCGGATCAGGGGTTCGACCGCGACGGCGAGGCCGCACACGACCACGGTGACGAGCAGCCCGAGCGGAAGTCCGGTGGACACGTAGGTGAGCGCGAGGAGCACGGGCGCGAACGTCCCGAAGGTGTGGACTCCGACCATCTGCCGCATCGCCACGACGAGCGTGGCACCGAGGGCCAGACCAGCCAGCAGGGCGCCCTGGCTCGGCGGCAGCGGGCCTGACGTGACGAGCAGGGCCAGCGCGGACGGCGGCCGGTTGGCACCCGGCGTGGTCAGGTGGGTCTTCGACACGTCGACGACGAACCCGTCCAGGTCGTGCCGCCCCACCAGGATGCGGCTGGTCAGGTCGCTCCGGTCGTTCACCGTGACGCGCGTGGGGATGGATCGCCCGTCGATCTGCAGCGTGACGCGCACGACCGGGCGCGTCTCAGTGCCCAGTGACGACGTCACTGTCAGCTTCTCTGCGTTGGCGAGGTCGAGGCCGAGTTCCTTGGCAAGCTCCGTGTCGATCGAGGACCTCGCCGCCCCCGTGTCGATGCGCGCGAACGCCTCGTGGCTCTTGCCGGCATGCGGCGCGACGACCCGCACCAGCTCCTTGCGGCCCACGGTGGACGGCCCATCCGGACCGGTGCCGGCGGCCGCGGCACTGCTGGCGCCCAGGATCAGGGCGGCGAACACGGCCGCGACACCAAGCAGCGCCGCCACCAGGCCGCCAATGGGGCCGCGCACATCCAGCGCCGCCCATCTCAATCGTCGTCCGACAAGCATCACTACGTCCCCTCGTCACCACCCAGACAAATTCCCCCATGGGGACGGGCCAGCGCTCACAGCGCTTTCCGCCCACGTCTTCGAGCCTGGTATGGAACCGTGAACATGCCGTCAACAGGCGCGAACCGGACGCAACCTAGAATCCGGGAATTTTCCTGCGCCCCAGGGCGTGCAACCCGCTTGGCGCGCGTAGCCCGATCCTTGCCGGCGGACATTTCGCCCACATCCGGGCAGATGCCGGACGTGGGGGCTGTCAGGAGCCGACCAGCGGCCGCAGACCGTCCACCAGCGGCGTGCTCGGACGACCGGCCAGCCGGGACAGGTCCCCCGTCTGGATCGCCAGGGCTCCGTCGCGGATGTTCCGGTCGATCGCCACCAGGAACTCCGCGGTCTCGTCGTCCAGCCCGGCCTCTCGCAGGATGCTCAGGTGCTCCTCGGGCGACACCCGCTGGTAGTGCACCTCTCGGCCGAGGAGGGTCGACAGCGCGTCGGCCAGGTCGTCGAACGTCCAGGCCTCGTCGCCGGAGAGCTCGTAGATCTTGCCCTCGTGACCGTCCGTGGCAAGTGCTGCGGCGATGGCGGCAGCGAAGTCCTGGCGCGTCGCGCTGGCCACACGACCGTCGCCGGCGCTGGAGATCACCGTCCCGGTGGCTGCGGCCTGCTGAGCCACCGGAGCGTAGTTCTCCGTGTACCAACCGTTGCGAAGGAAGGTGAACGGGAGTCCGCTCGCCCGGATGTCGTTCTCGGTCGCGACGTGGTCGGGCGCCACGGGAAGGGCGGACCGGTCTGCCGCCAGGGCGCTGGTGTAGGCAAGCCGCGCGACGCCAACCTGGCGAGCGGCGTCGAGGACGGCCCGGTGCTGAGCCACACGACGCCCCACGTCCGGTCCGGAGACGAGCAGGACGGTGTCTCCGGCGTTCAGCGCGGCTTCGATCGTGGCCGGGTCGTCGTAATCGAGGAGCCGCGTGCGGACGCCGCGTTCGGCGAGGTCCGTGAGCCGGTCCAGGGATCGTCCGGTGGCCACCACCTGCGCCGGGCCGACGCCGCGGGCCAGCAGCTGCTCGACCACGTGGCGGCCGAGCTGGCCGGTGGCAGCAGTCACGACAATCGACATGGCGAGGTCTCCTCTCCTGGTCAGGACGCTGTCTGCGGGAGGCTGAGGACGCCGGCCAGCCAGACTCGCAGGGTATCGAGGGCGGCGGGCGACAGCCCATGACCGCCGGCGTCACGGTGCGCGGTCACCGCGGCACCGGAGTCGGCGTGCAGGTAGCCCCAGGTCCGGTCCAGAAGCTCGCGGGGAATCACGGTGTCGGCATCGCCCTGGGCGACCAGAACCGGCCGCCCTACCAGCCGTCCCGGCGTCACGGGGAGGCCGGCGTCAAAGGGAAGAGTGCCGTAGAGGACCGCGGTGCCGCTCCACCGCTCGGGGTCCTGCAGCAGGAGCCCGCCCGCGAAGGCCGCGCCGCCGCTGAACCCCACCAGCACCACGGGGCGGGGAGCCGGTGCCGTCTCGTCGAGCCACTCCCGGAACCAGCGCATCGTGGCGGCAAGTGACTCGGTCACCGGCCGGCCGATCCCCCGGTTGGCGAACCAGGCGAAGCCCGGTCCCTCGGCGATCGGCGCCCGGACGGCGACGTACTCGGCTCCCGCCGGCAGGGCCTCGGTCAGCCGGACGAATTCCGTCTCGGTGGAGCCCCGGCCGTGCAGCAGTACGACCAGCGGGCCGCCGGCACCGCTCCTGGCGAGCACCGGAGCTGGCCAGGCGGCCCTCAAGGAACCGCCCGAGGAACGTCTGGCAGGGTCACGACCACGGTCGATCTCGGACATGGGCACCCCGTCTCGTCCCTCGCAGGCTATTCGCCCCGGCTCAGCCGGTCAGCCGCGGCACCAACGAGTTGTCGACCAGGGACAGCGCCGAGGCGATGGCCATGTGCATGTCGAGGTACTGGTAGGTGCCCAGCCGCCCACCGAAATAGACGTCCGGCTCGCGCGCCGCGCGATCCCGGTACCGCGCCAGGACCTCGCGGTCGTGCGGGGTGTTGATCGGGTAGTACGGCTCGTCGCCGCACTCGGCCCGACGCGAGTACTCGCGGACCACGACCGTACGGTCGGTCGGGTAGTCGCGCTCCGGATGGAAGTGCCGGAACTCGTGGATCCTGGTCCACGGTACGTCGGTGTCCGCGTAGTTCATGACCGACGTGCCCTGGAAGTCGCCGACCGGGAGCACCTCCTGCTCGAAGTCGAGCGTCCGCCAGCCGAGTCGCCCCTCGCAGTCGTCGAAGTACCGGTCCAACGGACCGGTGTAGACGACCGGTGTCCCCGAGGGCACGAGCGCCCGGACGTCGAGGTAGTCGACCCCCAGGACCACGTCCATGCGCTCGTGGTCCGCCATCCGCCGCAGCCACGCGGTGTATCCGTCGACCGGCAGTCCCTCGTAGTCGTCGTTGAAGTAACGGTTGTTGAATGTATACCTGACGGGGAGGCGGCTGATGATCTCGGGTGGGAGGTCCCGCGGATCGGTCTGCCATTGCTTCTCGGTGTAGCCGCGGACGAACGCCTCGTAGAGGGGACGTCCGATCAGCGAGACCGCGCGGTCCTCGAGGTTGGTGACCGACGCCGGGTCCATCTCGCCCGCGTGCTCCCGCACGAGCGCCTTGGCCTCTGCCGGGCTCAGGTGCCGCCCGAAGTACTGGCAGATCGTGCCGAGGTTGATCGGCATCGGGTATGCCTGACCCTTGGTCACCGAGAAGACCCGGTGCTGGTAGGAGGTGAACTCGGTGAACTGCTGCACGTAGTCCCACACCCGCCGGTTCGATGTGTGGAACAGGTGTGCGCCGTACCGGTGTACCTCGATGCCCGTCTGGGGTTCCGCCTCGGAGTATGCGTTGCCCCCGAGGTGTCCCCGGCGCTCGAGGACGACGACGCGGCGGCCAAGCTGGCTGGCGACGCGCTCGGCGACGGTGAGACCGAAGAAGCCGGACCCCACGACCACCAGGTCGGCGGCCTCGAGACGGCGGGCGAGATCGACGGGACCGCTCATGGCTGGACCTCCTTCGCGGTCGGACACGGTGCGGGCACCTGACAGCTCGGACAGCAACCGTCGGCGGCGGCGAGGTGCAACAGTCGCACCTGGGACAGCCGGGCCAGCAGCGGCGCACGCAGGAACGGCGTAGCCGACGTCACCGCGGCCTCCGCGAGCACCGGCACGGCCGATCCGGTCAGCCGAGACGTCCCCAGCCCGGCGTCCTGCAGGCCCGCGGTCGCCGCACCCACCGCGTACACGTGCGCCTGCTCCAGGTCCGCGGCGAACGGCGTCCGGCGCACCCGCTCGCGCCAGCGGCTCACGCGGGCTCCTCGGTGCGACGTGCGCTCGTGCCCCCGACCGTCTGGTCCATCAGGGCGGCCATCGAGGCGGCAATGGCGTCCCACTCCTGTCTGGCCTGCAACGGTCGCACCCGGCGGTCCCGCGCGTGGGGGTCGTGCCGCAGCACCTCCCGGCACGCCGCGGCGAACTGGGCGCCGTCGTCCGCGAGGTGCACCACATCGCCGTAGTCCGCCGCAACGTCCGCGACCCACGTCGACACCACCGGTAGTCCCGCGGCGAGGTACTCGAGGGTCTTCGTCGGGCTGATCGTCCGGGTCGCCTCGTTGAGCGCGAAGGGCATGAGCGCGACGTCGAAGCCGGCCATCACCGCGGGCAGCTCTTCGTACGGTGTGAGGCCCAGGTACTCGAGGTTGGGCGTCCGCGGCAGCGACGCCTCGTCGATCTTCGCCACCGGGCCGACGATCCGCACCGTCCAGTCCGGCAGCCGCTCCGCCAGGTCGCGCAGCAGGTCCAGGTCCAGCCGCTCGTCCACCACCCCGACGTACCCCGCCACCGGCCGCTCGTGCGGACGCCGGAGCACACGACTCCGCGCATAGTGGGTGGTCTCCACACCGCTGCGGAAAAGGTGGACGCCCTTCGACCGCTGGCGGGTCACCGACCGGTGCAGCGAGGGACCCCCGGTGAAGACGACGTCGGCCTCGGCCAGCAACCGGCGCTGGCGCAGCACCAGCCCCTCCGGTGCGTTCTTGAACGACGCGAGGTCGTCCATGACGTCGTAGACCACCCTCCCGGCTCCCAGCCGCTGGGCCAGGTCGAGCGCCATGGGCGTGTAGAGCCAGACGTCCGGTCGGGCCGGACGAGAGGCCAGCAGGTCGGCCAGCAGGTCGCCGTAGCCGCGTGCGCCGGGATCGTCGAATCCGGGAAACTCCGGACGGCCCGGCGCGGGCGGCATCTCCAGCCACACCCGGGTCAGGTCGTCGACCTGCTCGGTCCCCAGCCGTGGGGTCTCCACGTCGACCGTCACGGGCTCCTCGATGAACCAGGTGTGGCCACCCTCCTCGGCCCTGAGCCGGGAAAGCCGCGACACGAGGTGCTGCGGGCGCTGCCACACCCATGACCACCGCAGGTGGGAGAGGACGACAAGGTCCGGAACGGCGCTGGCGGTATGGGGCGCCGGGCGCCGGGGGCGCTGCGGAGTTGTGGTCACGGGGGGCTCCAACGTGAGGGTGGGGTCGGTGGGCGGGTCGGCTGCGACCGCCGGGACGGTCTCCCCGGGTCGCGGGTCACGCCAGGGCCAGTGCGGCAGGGACGGCAGGTAGCCGGCGAGCTGGACATCACACGGCGGCTGAAAGCGCACGGCCGGCAGCTCGGCGACGTCGGCACCGCCGGCCGCCGCTTCCCAGGCGGTCGTGAAGGCGGTGCGGCGTCGCGTGCCGTCGGGCTCCAGCGACAGCACGCCGACGGGGTCGGCGCGCCCGGCGCAGCGGGCGAGCAGGGAGTCCCAGTCGGTGGAGTCGACCTGAGGGAACCAGCAGTAGCCGTGCAGCGGCACCCCTCGGGACAAGGCCAGCTCGTACTGCTCCAGGGTGTAACGCAGCCATGACGTGCGGTCCGACGGCGCCCCGCGCAGGTTCGTCTCGCTGAGCATCAACGGCAGGCCGTACCGCCGCGCATAGTACTCGGCGACCGCCGCCAGCCCTACGGGCCGAGGCGACGGGGCGTGGCTGCCCTGATCGTCGTAGTACCACTCCGAGTGGCTGTAGTAGTCGAGTCCGAGCAGGTCGACCCGCAACCGGGACAGGTCGAGCAGTGCGGCACCGTCGTGCTCGACGAGCCGCCGCAGAAAGGGCCGCGCGAGGTCGAGGTCGTGCCCGAGGGCCAGGTCCAGGACCACGTGTCGCCGGTCGTTGGCCAGCTCGGCGTGGGCCAGGCCGGGTCCCGTAGCGGTGTGGTGCTCGGCGGTGTCGACCCACACGTGGTGAGCGCCCGGGAGCAGCTCGCGCCAGCAGGCCGCGGCCTCGACGATTGCCGGGAGCACCGACCGCAGCAGGCGGCGCAGACCTGGGAGCCCGCGGTCGTACGGCGGCCACAACGCCTCGTGGCCGGCGAGGAAGAGCGTGGCGAACGGCTCGTTGAACAGTGTGTAGGCCGGCAGCCAGGGATATCGGCGGGCGACCTGCTCGGCGTACCGCACGTAGGCCGGTCCGAAGTCCGCGCCGCGGAACCCGTCTGACAACCAGTCCGGGTACGTCGTGTGGTGGACCAGGTCGACGACCGGCACAGCGTCGTGTTCCTGCAGCCGGCTGAGCACGCGGTCGGTCTCGTCCCAGTCGAACACGCCGGGTTCGCGCTCGATCCGTTGCCACCGCAACGGATATCGCAGGTGCCGAACGCCGGCGGCCAGCACGCTGTCGAGGTCGTGTGCCCAGTGCTCCGCGTGCGCCGTCACCTCGAGGGCGTCGACGCCGGCCGCAGGCTGGTAGGTGCTCTCGAACCCTGCGAAGAAGGTCCGGCCGATCGCAGGCAGTGGATGCAGCGGATGATTGTTGTTTGAATACTGGACAGTCGGATTGTCGGGAGGCATCGTGGCCCCTTCGGACTTGGACGCAGGAGTGCTATCCCTGGTCCCTAGGACGCAGGCTGCGACTCAACCTGAACGCATGCTACCCGGGCGCACCCGAAAGCGCCTCCGGCGCTCAGGTTGTCCGGGGTGATCACTCGGGCAGAACGCTCGGGGCGTAGTCTCCGTAGGCGAACTCTCCGATCGCGTCGCCGGGCACGGCAGCGGAGACCTGCGTCGTGACGGCGCGGATCCGCTCCACCGGCGCCTTCGGCCGACGGTCCGCCGTGAGCAGACCATTGCGCTCCTGCTGGGTGTCGGTGAGCTGTGTCCAGCAGAAACCCATCAACGCCGGACTGGCAAGCACGGCACCGACCAGATCGCCATAGCCTTCGACCAGCTGGTCCGCGTCCCGCACCGCGCCGTAGCCGCGCCAGCTGTCGCCTTCGCCGACGTCCAGCGAGATGCCCCCGAACTCGCTGAGGACCACGGGGCTCTCGCTCCGCGCTGCGCCCGGCAGCATCAGCAACCGATATCCCGGTTGCGTATCGGCAAGTGTACGCTCAAGTGCCTGCCAGTCTCCATAACGCTGACGCAGCACCGCACCGCTGGCGGCGTAGTCGTGCACCGTCACCACGTCTGTGACCAGCTGCTCCCAGCCGTCGTTTCCGACGACGAGCCGGTCGGGGTCGATCGACTTCGTGAGGTGGTACAGCGCCCGGACCATGTCCTCCTGCTGACGCGACCGCTCTAGGGCCGGCACACCCCAGCTCTCGTTGACGGGCACCCAGGCGACTACACAGGGCGAACTCGCGTCACGCTCCAGGACCTCCAGCCACTCCCTCGTCAGCCGCTCGACAGTTGTCGTCGAGAACTCATACGCCGCAGGCATCTCTGCCCACACCAGCACTCCCAGCCGGTCGCACCAGGCCAGGAACCGCGGGTCCTCGACCTTCTGGTGCAGCCGGACGCCGTTGAAGCCGAGCTCCTTGACGAGCTTCACCTCGCGTCGCAGGGCGTCCGCGTCCGGCGCGGCCAGGTGCGACTCCGGCCAGAAGTTCTGCGCGAGAACCAGCCGCAGGAAGTACGGGCGGCCGTTGAGCAGCAGCCGGTCCCGCGATGCGCTGACGCTGCGGAGCGCGGTGTAGCTGCCGACCTCGTCGAGGACGACACCGTCGGCGTCGAGCAAAGTGATGGTCGCGTCCAGGAGGTTGGGCTGCTCCGGTGACCACAGCAGCTTTGAATGGCCGAGGCTCATGTCTCCTTCGTTGAGCACGATCCGTCGCTGCACCCGTCCGTGGTCGACTCCGTACGTGTCGTCGGCCAGCACCTCGCCGTCCCGTCGCAGGACGACCCGCAGCCGCAGGCCGACCCGTCCCTCGGCACGGAGCCGGACGGTGAGGTCGAGGCTGCGGCGGTCGACGTCGGGGCGCCACCTCAGTGACCGCACGCGGCACTCTGGCACCTCCTCGAGCCACACGGGCTGCCAGATGCCCGAGGTGCGGTCGTACCAGATCGCGTGCGGCTCCGACTGCCAGTCCTGCTTGCCGCGCGGTTGCCGGAGGTCCGTGGGACTGTCCTCCGCACGCACGACCACGACCTGCGGTCCTGAGCCGCTGAGGGCGGACGTGACATCCGCGGTGAACGGAGTGTGGCCGCCCTCGTGATAGGCCACGGCGTGACCGTTGACCCAGACGTGCGCCCGGTAGTCGACCGCCCCGAAGTGGAGGAGCAGCCGGTGACCGGGGCGCACTGACACCTCGAAGGTCCGCCTGTACCACACCACGGGGTGGAAGCCCGTGTCGTTGATCCCACTCGCGGGCGACTCGAACGGGAACGGCACCTCGATCACGCGGTCGAAGACGTCCTCCCGGCGCTCCCACTGGTCGATGAGCCCGACTCCGGAGTCGTCGAAGGCAAAGCCCCACGGGCCGCCGAGGTCCCGCCACTGCGGGCGGGTGCGCTGGGGGCGTGGGTGGTTGGGGTCAATCGGCATCGCCCCAGCATGGTGCAGCGCAGGGGCTGCAGCATGCTAGGAGGCCCATGAGCTCGACGGCCGTCAGGATGAGCCGCCGGCCCGGCCCTCGGACACCATGGACCGGACCCACTCGTGGAACTCTCCGATGTGGTGCTCGCTGGGTACGAGCACGCCACCGTTGGCGTAGACCCGTGAGCTCATCGAGGGCTGACAGCGCTCGCAGGCGGCGAAGTCCTGGACGTTGACGCGGTGGAACAGCTCGACCGATGCGCCGACGTCCACGCCGCTCTCCACGACGCCGGGCAGGTACAGCCAGTCGCACTCGACGACGGTGCGGTCGACGGCCATCGGGTACATCCGGTGAACGATGACGTGGTCGGGCACGAGGTTGAGAAAGACCTGCGGCCGGACGGTGATCGCGTAGTAGCGCCGGTCCTGGTCGGCGGAGACGCCGGGGATGCGGTCGACGCCTTCCGATCCGTCCACGGTGAAACCTTTGACGTCGGGCGCAAACTCCGCGCCGTGCCCCACGAAGTACTGCGCCGCATAGCCGTCCGCGAACTCTGGCAGCACCTCGGTCAGCTCAGGATGGATGGTGGCGCAGTGGTAGCACTCCATGAAGTTCTCGACGATGAGCTTCCAGTTGGCCTTCACGTCGTAGACGACGCGGCGTCCCACCGCGAGGTTGTCGATCCCGTAGTTCTGCAGCGACTCGAGGTCGCCGAGCCGCTCCACGACAGCGCCGAGGACGGTGTCGTCGAAGGAGGGTGGCTGCTCGGCGAGGCAGACCCAGACGTAGCCGAGCCACTCTCGCACGGCGATCGTGTGCAGGCCGTACTCGGCCCGGTCGACGTCCGGCATCTTGGTGAGGTTCGGTGCGGCGACGAGCTTGCCGTCGAAGTCGTACGTCCAGGCGTGGTACGGGCACTGGAACGCGCGCCGGGCCGCACCGAACTCCTCCGTGAACAGCTTCGCGCCGCGGTGCCGGCACACGTTGAAGAACGCGCGCGCCTCCCCCTTGCGGTTGCGGGTCACCAGGACGCTTTCGCGGCCCACCTGAACCGTCCTGAAGGAACCCGGCGTCCCGACGTCGCTGGAGCGGGCGACGCAGAACCACATCGCCTCGAAAATGCGCTCCTGCTCGGTAGCGAAGACGTCCGGGTCGGTGTAGGCGCTGCCCGGCAGCGTCGCGATGAGGCTCGAGCCGGGGGTAGTGATGGTCACGAAGCGCTCCAGGACGACGGGTGGACGACGTGCGCGGTCAGGCGGCTCGGGCGAGGGCGTCGAGCTGCCGGCGCCAACGAGTGAACGGACGGATGCGGTCGACCCCGAGAACGGCGACGGGCTCGCCGGCCCGGCGGTACACGGCAAGGAAGCTGCGCTCTTCCAGGCTGCCGTCCTCCACGGACAGCTCGTCGGCGAGGTCCGCCGCGCCGGCGAACTGGATCCTGCGCCCGTACTGGTCGGACCAGAAGTACGGCGGCCGCGGCGGACCGACCGTTGCGCCCCGGCCCAGCAGCGTCGCGACGGCGGCTGCCGGCCGCTCCAGGGCGCCGGTCCAGTGCTCGACCCGGCGGTGGCCCCCCGAGACCGGGTCGTACCAGGACGCGCAGTCCCCCACCGCCACGACGCCGGGGACCGAGGTCGCCCCGCGGGAGTCGCAACGGACGCCGTTCGCGAGCTCGACGCCGGACCCCTCCAGCCACTCGACATTGGGCGCGGCGCCGACGCCGACGACCACGACATCGGCCGGGAGCACCCGTCCGCCCACCAGCTCGACGCGGTCCACCCCGTGACGTCCGGCGTGGACGGCGTGGATCCCCACGCCGCACATCAGGCGTACACCGTTGTCGTGATGGAGTGCCGCCAGCATGCGGCCCATCTCGTCGCCCAGGGGGCCGGCCATCGGCACCTCCTGCGCCTCGAGCACCGTGACGGCGAGGCCGAGCTGGTGGGCCGTCGAGGCTACCTCCGCGCCGATGAAGCCGGCACCCACCACCACGAGGGAGCGGCCCGGCCGCAGCTCCTCGGCGAGTGCGAGACCGTCGTCCAGCGTGCGCAGCGTGTGCACTCCGGGGATGCCCTCGATCCCCGGCAGCGTGCGGGCCCGCGCACCGGTCGCCAGCACCACACCGTCCGAGCGGACCAGGCCACCGCCGGCCAGCTCGACGGCCCGGTCGGCCGCGTGCAATGCGATCGCGCGGACGCCCAGCCGCCACTCGGCGTCGAGGGCCTCGTCCTCGGACTCCAGGGCAAGGTCGGCCGGCGACATCCGCCCGGACAGCAGCTCCTTGGACAGCGGCGGGCGGTCGTAGGGCCGGTGGACCTCGTCGCCGAGCACGGTGACCCGTCCGTCGAACCCCGCGGCCCGCAGAGCGCGCACGGCCGACAGACCGGCCAGCGAGCCGCCGACGACGGTGACGGACCTCATCTGCCGCTTCCCGCGGTCACCCCGGGCGGCAGGTTCGGCGTGTCGGCGGAGAGCTCGACGTACACGTGGCCGTCCTCGACGACGACGCGGTGCGTGCGAACCGGGCGCTTGGCCGGCGGCGCGTCCACCTGCCCGGTGCGCAGGTCGAACCGCGAGGCGTGCAGCGGGCACTCGACCTCGCAGCCCTCCAGCCAACCGTCGGCCAGCGAGGCGTCCTGGTGGGTGCAGGTGTCGTCGACCGCGAGCACCTCGCCGTCCTCGGTGTGGAAGACCGCGAGAGGGGGGTCGGCCGGGACGCGCAGCGCCTCACCTCGCGGCAGGTCGGCCAGCGGGCAGATCGGCAACATTCCGGGGAACACCTCGATGCGGATGACACAACACCTCGCGCTATGTGCAACAGCGTGACCGAGCGTCTTCGGCACTGTCAAGCGTCCACCACGACGGTCGGCGGGCAGCGCCGGTCCGCTACCCGACCGGCTGGTGCCGGTAGAAGGCGACCCTCGCCGCGGGCAGCTGGGTGGCGCCGAGGATCAGGTCGGCGGCCTTCTCGGCGACCATCATCACCGGCGCATAGATGTTGCCGTTGGTGACGTAGGGCATCACCGACGCGTCGACCACCTTCAGCCCCTCCACACCGTGCACGCCCATGGTGAGCGGGTCGACCACAGACATGGGGTCCGTCCCCATGCGCAGGGTGCAGGACGGGTGCAGGGCCGTCTCGGCGTCCATGGCCACCCACTCCAGGATCTCGCGGTCGGTCCGCACCGAGGGCCCCGGCGAGATCTCGCCATCGCTGTACGGCACCAGCGCCGGCTGGCGAAGGATGTCGCGGGCCGCGTGTACCGCCTCGACCCACTCGCGGCGGTCCTGCTCGGTGGACAGGTAGTTGAACCGGAGCTTCGGGTGGACGCGGGGGTCGCGGCTGGCGATCTTGACCGACCCCACGGCGTCGGAGTACATCGGCCCGACGTGCACCTGGTAGCCCTGGCAGTCCCCGGGGGACGACCCGTTGTACCGGACGGCGATCGGCAAGAAGTGGAACATCAGGTTGGGGTAGGTGACGTCGTCGTTGCTGCGCGCGAACCCGCCGCCTTCGAAGTGGTTCGTCGCACCAGGCCCGCTGCGGCCGAACAGCCACTGCGCACCAACCCACGGCTTGTACCGGTTCTTCAGGTAGCGCTGCATGGTGACCGGTTGCTTGCAGGCGTGCTGGATGTAGACCTCGAGGTGGTCCTGCAGGTTCTCCCCCACACCGGGCAGGTCCTGGACGACGTCGATGCCCAGGGCGGCGAGCTCGCCCGCATTGCCCACGCCGGACAGCTGCAGCAGCTGCGGCGAGTTGATCGCACCTCCGCACAGCACGACCGTGCCGGCGCGGACCTGCTGCACCAGCCCACGCCCGTGCTGGTACTCCACCCCGACGGCCCGCTTGGCGTCAAACAAGACCCGGTGCACGAGGGTCCGGGTGCGGACCTCGAGGTTGGGCCGCTTCATCGCCGGGTGCAGGTAGGCGCGCGCCGCGGAAAGCCGCCGGCCGCGGCGGATGTTGCGGTCGAACGGCCCGAAACCCTCCTGCCGAAAGCCGTTGAGGTCGTCGGTGCGCGGGTACCCGGCCTGCTCGGCGGCCTGGAAGAACGCCTGGAACAGCGGGTTGGCGGCTGGTCCGCGCTCCAGGACCAGGGGGCCGTCGTGGCCCCGCAGCTGGTCGCCGGGGTCGGCCGCCAGGCAGTTCTCCATCCGGTTGAAGTACGGCAGGCAGTGCGCGTAGTCCCACGTCTGCATCCCCGCACCGGTGGCCCAGCGCTCGTAGTCCAGGGGATTGCCGCGTTGGAAGATCATCCCGTTGATGCTGCTGCAGCCGCCGAGGAGCTTGCCCCGTGCGTGGTAGATCCGCCGCCCGTTCATAAACGGCTCGGGCTCCGACTCGTACTTCCAGTCATAGAAGCGGCTGCCGATGGGGTAGGCCAGCGCCGCGGGCATGTGGACGAAGACGTCCCACGCCGAGTCCTTGCGTCCTGCCTCGAGTACGAGCACAGAGCTGCCGGGATCGGCCGAGAGCCGGGCCGCCAGGGCACTGCCGGCCGAGCCACCGCCGACGACAACGAAGTCGTAGTGGGAAGGCGCCATGGTTGCTCCATCCTGCGCACGCCCGCACAGCGCTCGCGGACCGTGCTGCGACGCTATCCGAGGTAGCGAATGGCGCACAAGAGTGCGTGACGCGCAACGGCGGTCTCGTTATAGTTGCGCCATGGGCAACGACGAGGTGGCCTCATCGCGGCGCGGGGGCGACGGCGCCGGCGGCGTCCAGTCGGTCGACCGGGCCGTCACCGTCCTGGAGATTCTCGCCCGCAGCGGCGGCGCGGGTGTCAGCGAGGTCGCGTCCGAGCTGGGCGTGCACAAGTCGACGGCGTTCCGGCTGCTCGCCGCGCTGGAGGAGCGCGGCCTGGTCGAGCAGAACCACGGCCGCGGTCGGTACCAGCTCGGCTTCGGCATCCTGCGCCTCGCCAGCGCCATCCCCGCGCGGCTGGACCTCGTGCAGCAGGCCCGTCCGGTGCTCGACGAGCTCGCGGCCGACCTCGGCGAGACGGTCAACCTCGCCGTCCTTCGCAAGCACTACGCCGTGAACGTGGACCAGGCCCGTGGGCCGGCGGCCGTGGCCGCGCAGAACTGGGTCGGTGAGCTGACCCCGGTGCACGCGACGTCGTCCGGCAAGGTTCTGCTGGCCCACCTTCCGGACGCCCGCCGCGCCGAGATCCTCGACCGCGCCGGCCTGCCCCGGCTGACCGCCGCGACGATCACCTCGCGGGAAGCGCTGGAGGAGTCGCTCGCGAAGGTCCGCGTCGACGGGTACGCCGCCACCTTCGAGGAGCTCGAGGTCGGCCTGAACGCGGTGTCCGTGCCGGTGTGCGACCACCGCTCGACGGTGGTGGGGGCGGTCAGCGTCTCGGGGCCGGCCTACCGGCTGGACAGCGCCCGCATCGACGACCTGTTGCCCGAGCTGTTCTCCGCCGGACGCCGGATCAGCGAGCGGATGGGCCACCTCGGCTGAGAGGCCGCAGTTCCGGCTACGGTCCCGGGCGGTCCACCTCGTCATTCCCTCGGAGATCAGTAGTGATACCGGGCCTGGACGATGACGAGGTCACCTCCGTCGTCGACCGTGTACACCAGCCTGTGCTCCGGGTCGATGCGCCGCGACCAGAAGCCGTGCAGGTCCCCTCGCAACGGCTCGGGCTTACCGGTGCCCGATGCGGGATCACGTTCCGCTTCGTCGATGAGCCGGTTGATGCGTTTCACGATCTTGCGGTCGCTCAGCTGCGCAGCCGGGCCATAGGGGGGTCGAACAGCGGCTCGGCGGTGACGACGGCCCGGACCCTGCGGTCGAAGTAGCCGATCGCCACCTCGGTGCCGACCTCGGCCAGCTCGGTCGGCAGCCAGGCGTACGCGACGCCGCAGCCGACCGTGTACCCGTACGCCGCGCTGGTCACGTAGCCGACGCACCGGTCGCCCGAGTACACCGGCTCCTTGCCCATGACCAAGGCGTTCGGCTCGGGCAGCGTGAGGCAGGTCAGCCGCTTGGTGCTGCCTAGCTTGCGCTCCAGCAAGGCATCGCGCCCGATGAAGTCGCCCTTGTCCAGCTTCACTGCGAAGCCCACCCCGGCCTCGTATGGGTCGTGCTCGTTCGTCATGTCGGCGCCGAAGGAGCGGTAGCCCTTCTCCAACCGCAGGCTGGCGAAGGCGCCGCGGCCGGCGGCGATGACGCCGTGGCGCTCTCCGCTCTCCCACAACAGGTCCCAGAGCTTCTGACCCTGGTCCGCGGTGGTGTAGAGCTCCCAGCCAAGCTCTCCGACGTACGACAGTCGCAGGGCCGTGACCGGGACCGTGCCGACGTACGCGGTCGTCGCGCGGAAGTACTTCAGTGCGTCCCGGCCGACGTCGGTCTCCGTGAGTGGCTGCAGGACGTCCCGCGCCTTGGGTCCCCACAGCCCGATGCAGCAGGTGCCCGCGGTGATGTCGCGGACCTGCGCGGTGCCGTCGGCCGGCAGGTGCCTGGTGAGCCAGTCCAGGTCGAGCTGCCCGTTGACGCCCATCTGGTAGCGGTCGCTACCGAGCCGCGCGACGGTGACGTCGCTGCGGATACCGCCGTCGACGTCGAGCAGCAGGCAGTAGGTCACCGAGCCCACGGACTTGTCGACGTTCGCGGTGACCATCCGCTGCAGGAACTTGGTGGCGTCCGGACCGGTGATCTCCAGCCGCTTGAGCGCGGTCATGTCGTACATCGCCACGGCCTCGCGGGTCACCTGCGCCTCGGCGGCCACGATCGGGGACCAGAAGCGCGCCGCCCACGGGTCCGGCGTCGGGACGTCCCGGCCGGCCACGAGGTGCACGTTCGCGGCGTACCAGTGAGGGCGCTCCCAGCCGGAGGCCTCCAGGAAGTAGCCGCCGAGCTCGCTCTGCCGCTGGTAGAAGGGACTGCGCCGCAGCGGTCGCAGCGCCTCGGCGGGCTGCAGCGGGTGCAGGATGTCGTAGACCTCGACGAAGTTCTGGCAGTCCCGCTGGAGGACGTACTCGGGCGAGAGCTGGTGCTGCTCGAACCGATTCACGTCGCACTCGTGAAGGTCGAAGCTGGAGCAGACGCCGTCGACGAGCAGCTCGGCGACGGCCCGGCCGACGCCCGCGGAGTGGGTGACCCACACGGCCTCGGCGACCCAGAAGCCCTGCACGTCAGGGGACTGACCGATCAGCGGCATGTTGTCCGTGGTGAACGAGAAGAGGCCGTTGATGCCCTGCTCGATCTTGGCGTCGCGCGTCGCGGGCAGCAGCAGCTGCGTCTGGCGCCAGGCCTCCTCGAAGTCACCTTCGGTAAACTCTTGCACCGACGGCATGACGTCGCTGGCGTCGAGCCGGGCGATGTCCTGTGCGCGCACCGGCATGGGGCGGTGGCCGTAGTAGCCGATGCCCAAGGTGTCGAAGCGCTCGCGGTAGTAGAGGTCCTGGTCCTGGTGCCGAAGGATCGGCAGCACGGCCTCATCGGTGCGGCCGATGAGCGCCGGCACGGACGACGTCCACGCAAGCTGGTGCGCCAGCGGTGTCAGCGGCAGCGTCATGCCGACCTTCGCGGCCACGACGGGTCCCCAGATGCCGGCGCAGCAGACGACCACGTCGGCCGGGATCTCACCACGGTCGGTGACGACGCCGATCACCCGGCCTCCCTGGACCGTGACGTCGAGGACCTCATGTCGCGGCAGCAGGCGCGCCCCGCGGAACGCGGCCCGACGGGTCTGCGCGTCGACCGCCCGGACCGCCTTGGCCACGCCGTCGGTGGCCACGAAGAGCCCGCCGTGCACCATGTCGCGGTTGAGCAGCGGGTGCCTGGCCACGGTCTCGTCCGGGTCCAGCAGCTCCGCGTCGACGCCCCATGCGGTGAGCCAGCCGTGCCGGCGCCGCAGCTCGGCCGCGCGCTCGGGCGTCGTGGCGACCTCGAGGCCGCCGACCTGCAGGAAGCACGGCTCGCCCTCGACCTCGAGGCCGCTGAGCTTCTCGACGGTGTACCGGGCCAGCTCGGTCATCGTCTTGGAGCTGTTCGCCTGGAAGACCAGGCCGGGCGCGTGCGAGGAGGATCCACCCGGGGCCGGCAGGTCGCCCTGGTCCACGACGGTGACGTCGTCCCATCCGCGTGCCGTGAGCTCGTCGGCCAGCGCCGCCCCCACGACTCCGGCACCGATGACCACCACCCGGGGTCCCGTCATACCCGCCGCCTCTGTCGCGCGTGACGCAACTGAATGCGTTCTTCGCAACGATCGTGTCGAAGCCCTCAGTGCCTGTCAAGGAGCGGTGAGCCGATGCCGCCGGGCCCTTCTTGCCCGTGAGGGAGGGCCGAAGTCCGTGCCGTAACGACGTTCGTCGACGATCATCCCGCAGGGTCGCCGTTCGGGCGCCCGACGACGCCCACGACCTGCACTAAGTGGAAGAGGCCACGGAAGTCGGCGGTGTTCTTGGTGTACAGCGCCGCACCATGCGCGCGGGCGGTCGCGGCGATCAGGAGATCCATGGACCTGGCGCGCGGCTGACGGCCCGCCTGGACGACTGCGGCCGCAAGTTCACCGTAACTAGCAGCCACCGCCTCGTCGACGGGCAGCGCGTCGAAGCGCCGTTCGACCTCGGTGAGCCGACGCAGCCGCTCCGCCCTCTCCGCGCCCGTGCGGGCCACCAGCACGCCGAAGTGCAGCTCGGCGATGCTCACGGCGCTGACCGCCAGCTCACCGGGCAGCGGCCCGACGCCGGCAATGAGCACACTGGTATCGAGGACGCCTCTTGGGTTGACCTCATCCTCGGTGAGGACGAGGTCGACGTCGGTCACGTGTCCAACGGCTGCTCGGTGGCCGCGAAGTCCTCGAACGGGTCACGCAGGGAGTGGTCGACGCTAGCCAGGTCCTCCGCCATCCCGGCCAGCGGTGTGGTCAGGATGTCCGCGACGTCGTCGTACGTGACCCATCGCCGGCGTTCCGTCGTCGAACGGACCGGTATGAGCCGAGCCGCCGGGCGACCTTGCACGGTGACCGTGAAGGACTCACCATTTTGCACCCGCCGGACGAACGCACTGGCGTCTTGCCGGAGCTCGCGAAGTCCGATGGTGTCCATACCGACGATGGTAGCGCTTGTGCTACCTCAGGAGTCGCGCGAGTTCTTCCGTGGTGCTCTCGGGCGCGCATCACAGCCAGGACTTGACCTTGTCCGGGTTGGCATCGACCCACTTCTTGGCCGCCTCATCCGGCGTCATCTTGTCCTGGGCGATGTACTTGGCGACCAGGTTCTGGTCCTCATTCGTCCAGGCGAACTTCTGGATCAGGCCGAACGCCGGGCTGCCGCTGGTCGCCAGCTTGGTACTGACGATCTTGTTCAGCTTGTACTCCGGGTAGTCACAAGCAACCTTCGCGGGGTCGGCGTCGCAGCCCTTCTCGTACTTCGGCAGCTGAATGTTGACGAGCGGCACCTCGGCCAGGAACCACTGCGGGGAGTAGAAGTAGCCGATCACCGGCTTCTTCTGCCGCTCTCCCTGGCGGAAGGCCTGGATGAGCGCGGTCTCGGAGCCGGAGAAGACCACCTTGTAGTTCAGGTCCAGGTTCTTCACCAGGGCGGCGTCGTTGGTGACGAAACCGGGGTCGCCGTCGAGCAGCTGACCCTTGCCGGCGGACTCAGTGGTCTTGAACAGGTCGGCGTACTTGTTCAGGTTCTTCCAGTTCGTGATGTCCGGGTACTTCTTGGCCATCCACGGCGGGACCCACCAGCCGATCTTGCCGATGTTGCCCGTCGGACCGGCGTCCTGGGCGACCTTCTGCTCGGTGATGTACTTCTTCACCAGATCCTCGTGCCCCCAGTTCTCGAGGATGACGTCGACCTCGCCGGTGCCGAAGCCTTGCCACGACACCTGCTCGTCGAGGTTCTTCTTGGACACGGTGCAGCCGAGCCGCTTCTCGGCCACGTACGCGACGACGGCCGCGTTCGCCTCGTAGCCCACCCAGTTGTTGACCGCGAGGTCGACCTGGCCGCACTTCGCGCCGTTGCTGGACGACCCTCCACCGGCCGACGTGCTGCCGACCTTGGCGCCCCCGCATGCACCGACGGTCAGGGTGAGGGCCGCGGCGGCGATCATCAGGGGTGGGCGGCGGACCGGATGCGTTCTAAGGAGCATGGCGGGGGACCTCTCTCGATGTCGTGCTCGGTAGGTCTTCGAGGTGGACAGGTGGGCTCAGGAGTGCGCGTGCGTGACGACGTCGGCCCGGCGGGCCGCCGCCTGAGTGATCCGGTCCAGCAGGATGCCGAGCAGGACCACGGCGAGCCCGGCCGCCAGGCCCTTGCCGAAGAGCCGGTCCTGCCGGAAGCCCTGGACCACGTCGTAGCCGAGCGCCCCCGCGCCGACCAGGCCTCCGACGACAATCATTGAGAGCACGAAGATCAGCCCCTGGTTCATCGCCAGGGCGATGGTCCGCAGCGACATCGGCAGCTGGACCTTGGTGATGATCTGCCACCTGCTGGACCCGGCGGAGGTGGCCGCCTCGACCGTGGTCGCTGACACCCCGGAGATCCCGTCACCGATGATCTTTATGGCCACGGGGGCGGCGAAGACGACGGCGGCCACGATGGCGGTGAACCGACTGGTCGAGAACAGGGCCAGGAACGGCACCAGGTAGACGAAGGCCGGCATCGTCTGAGCCGCGTCGAGGAACGGCCGTACCACGCGGTCGACCCGGGTGCTTCGGCCCATCCAGACGCCCACCACCAGGCCGAGCAGGAGGACCACCACGGCGGCGACCAGGGTGGCGGCCAGGGTGACCATCGCGTCGGACCATACGCCGGTGGCGACGAGCAGGCCCAGGCAGATCGCCGAGGTCACGGATGCCCGTGCAGAGCCGACGATGGCGGCCAGCGCGACGATGGCCGCGGCCACCAGCCACCAGGGTGAGTCGGTGAGCAGGGTCTGCAGCGGGTTCAGGACGACGTTGGTGAACACGTCCTTCAGGACACCCGTGGTAGAGCCGAGGTTCGTCTGAACCCAGGTGGAGACGGCGTCTGCGCTGCGCCGGATCGGCGCCCCAAGGTCCAGCTGGGACGGGAACTCGGCCGCCCACAGGTAGGTGTAGGACAGGTACACGCACACGGCGGTCGCCGCCGCGCCGAGCAGCAGCCACAGTCGCCGCAGGTGGCCCAGCCGGCTCGGGTTGCGCCGGGACCGCTCGGCCCGGACGCTCGCCGCCGTCGTCACCCGGTCGAGGACGATGGCCAGCACCACGATCGCCAGGCCGGCGTTGAACGAGCTGCCGACGTCGAGGGTGGCGAGCGACTTCACCACGGTCTGGCCGAGGCCGGGAGCGTCGATCAGCGCCGCGATCGTGACCATCGACAGCGCCGCCATGATGGTCTGGTTCACGCCGATGACCATCGTGCGCTTCGCCATCGGCAGCTGCACCTGGCGCAGCAGCTGGCCCCGGGTGGACCCCATCGACCGGGCCGCCTCGAGGGTGTCGTGCGGCACCTCGCGGATGCCGTGCGCCGTCAGCCGGATCACCGGCGGGACGGCGTAGACCATCGTCGCGATGGTCGCCGACGCCGGTCCGATGAGGAACACCAGCGTGAGCGGAGCCAGGTACACGAACGTGGGCATGGTCTGCATGAAGTCGAGCACCGGCGTCAGCAGCCGCTCCCCGCGGCGGGACAGCCCCACCCAGATGCCGAGCGGGATGCCGACGACCAGGGACAGCAGGACGGCGGTCATGGTGAGGGCCAGGGTGTCCATGCTCTCCTGCCACAGACCCTGGAACCCGAGGAACAACAGTCCACCAGCGGTCAGCAGGGCCACCTTGAGGTTGCCGAGCGCCCAGGCGCCGAAGGCCGCGAGGGCGACGACACCGAGCCAGCCGATGATCGGCAAGGGCCGGCCGGCGACGGGCTGGGAGATCAGCGCCTGCATGCCCCGTGCCAGCTCGTCCACCACGAGGCGGATCTCGTTGAAGAAGTAGAGGAAGAGCGGGTTGGAGTTGCGGTTCGCCGCGACGGTGTCGTTCAGCTGGTTCAGCGACTGGTGCACGGGGGTGACGTCGGCCTCGGCCAGCCGCAGGGTGTCGCGCCCGCGCAGCAGCAGGAAGCCGACCAGCCACAGCGCCAGGACGCCGGCCACTCCGACCTTGCGCGACAGCCGCGGGGTGGCCGCCGCCCTTTGCAGCGGCAGCGTGGTCATGAGTCGGCGACCACGGAGAGGATCTCGGCGTGGCCGACCACGCCCAGCAGACGGCCGTCCTCCACGACCTTCAGCGGCCGGTCGTCCTGGAGCACGGCGCGGACCGCGTCTCGCACGACGACGTCCGGGCCGAGCTCGGCGCCGTCCAGGACGTCGTCGGGCTGCGGCGGCCGCATCACCCAGCGCAGGGTTAGGACGTGCGAGCGCGGGACCTCACGGACGAAGTCGCGCACGTAGTCGTCCGCGGGGGCGCCGACCAGCTCCGCCCCGGTGCCGATCTGGACCAGCTTGCCGTCCCGCATGATGAGGATTCGGTCGCCAAGCTTCAGCGCCTCGGACAGGTCGTGGGTGATGAACACCATGGTCTTGCCGACCTCGTGGTGCAGGCGGATGACCTCGTTCTGCATGTCCCGCCGGATCAGCGGGTCCAGCGCGGAGAACGGCTCGTCGAACAGCAGCGCCTCCGGGTCGCCGGCCAGGGCCCGGGCCAGACCGACCCGCTGCTGCATGCCGCCGGACAGCTGGTCCGGGAAGGACTGCTCGTACCCCGAGAGCCCCACCAGGTCGATGACCACGCCGGCGCGTTTCATCCGCTCCGCCTTGCCGGCACCGCGGATCTCAAGCCCGTAGGCCACGTTGTCGATGACCCGGCGGTGCGGGAGCAGCCCGAAGTGCTGGAACACCATCGACACCTTGTGCCGCCGCAGCTCGCGCAGCGACTTCTCACTGGCGTGGACGACGTCCTCGCCCTGGAACAAGATCTCGCCGGCCGTCGGCTCGATCAGGCGGGTCAGACATCGCACCAGCGTCGACTTGCCCGAACCGGACAGGCCCATCACCACGAAGACCTCACCTGGCGCGACCTGGAAGGTGAGGTCGCACACGGCCGCGACGCATCCGGTCTTGCTCTTCAGATCCTTACGGGAGAGCCGTGCCAGCTCCGGAGAACCAGGGACGTCGTCGGCCCTGCTACCGAAGACCTTCCACAGGTTCCGGACGTCGATCACCGCGCCGTCGCACTGCTCGTCCGCGGGCTCCGTCGCCGGCCGCACCACGGGCTCGGAGCCACGGACCGGCTTCTCGATGCCTGCGGTCATGGTGTCGTCTCCTCCGATCCCTGCGGTCAAGCGAGGCTCAACCCCCGAACCAGCGCTGCGGTGCGGGCCGCACGTTCTGCCAGATGTGCTTGGTCTCGCGGTACTCGTCCAGCCCGGCTCGGCCGAGCTCGCGCCCGACGCCGGACTGCTTGAACCCGCCCCACTCCGCCTGTGGGACGTACGGGTGGTAGTCATTCACCCACACGGTCCCATGTCGTAGCCGGCGCGCCACCCGCTGGGCCCGGCCGGCATCCTGGGTCCACACCGCCCCGGCCAGACCGTACGGCGTGTCGTTGGCCAGGCCCACGGCCTCCTCCTCGTCGCGGAACCGCTCCACCGTCAGGACCGGCCCGAACGACTCCTCCTGCACCACCCGCATCCCGGTGTGGCACCCGGCGAGCACAGTCGGCCGGTAGAACCAACCGACGTCGAGCCCGTCGTCGGTCGGCCGGTAGCCGCCGCAGCGCAGCACGGCGCCCTCGGAGATCCCCAGGGCGACGTACTCCTCGATCTTGCGCAGGTGCTCCGCGGAGATCAGGGCGCCGGTCTCGGCGCTCTCGTCGAACGGGCCGCCGAGCCGGATCCGATCCGCACGGCGCACCACCTCGTCGACGAACTCGTCGTGCAGCTCGTCCTGCACGAGCAGCCGGGCGCCGGCGGAGCAGACCTGGCCGGAGTGCAGGAAGACCGCGGTGAGCGCGAAGTCCAGCGCGGTCTCGACGTCGGCGTCGGCGAAGACCACGTTGGGGTTCTTGCCACCGAGCTCCAGGGCCACCTTCTTGACGGTACGGGCCGCCGCCGACATGACCTGACGTCCGGTGGCCGACCCGCCGGTGAACGACACCAAGTCGACGTCACGGTGCTCGGACAGGACGGCGCCGACCTCGGGGCCTGTGCCCAGCACAAGGTTCGCGACCCCGGCCGGTACGCCGGCCTCCTCGAGGGTGCGCATGAGCAGGATCGACGTGGACGGCGTGAGCTCGCTGGGCTTGAGCACGAAGGTGTTGCCGGCCAACAGCGCGGGCGCCACCTTCCACGAGGCCTGCAGCAATGGGTAGTTCCACGGCGTGATGAGCCCGCAGACGCCAACCGGCTCGTACACCACGGTGCTCACGGCCTCCTGGCGGCCGGTGTCGACCGCCCGGCCGGCGTCCGAACCGGCGATGCCCGCGTAGTAGAGGAAGCAGCGGGCGACGTCCTCGACGTCGTACTCGCTCTCGACCACCCGCTTGCCGGTGTCCAAGGACTCTGTGTGGGCATAGTGCTTCTTGTCCCGCAGCAACAGATCGGCAACCCGCCTGAGCACGGCCCCACGCTCCGGCTCGGGCGTGCGCGGCCAGGCACCCTCGTCGAAGGCCCGCCGGGCCGCGGCGACCGCCCGCTCGGCGTCGGCCCGGCGCCCCTCGGAGACGGTCGCGACGAGGCGGCCGTCCGCGGGGCAGTGGATCTCCCGCCGGCCGCCCTCCTGCGCCTCGACCCAGGTACCGTCCACGTAGAGGTCTGCCACCACGCGCAACCTTCCCGACAGACGGTCCGCTCAGTTGTTGCTCATAGCGCACCTAAGTGCCCCTTCTGCAACAGCATTCTGGAGGGCGCGAAGAAGGTCAATACCCACGCGCGCGTCTTACCGGACGCCATGTCCGCGCCGCCTGTTGCGTTATACGCATCGTGTTGCGTGCGCAGCACTCCCTGTGCCGTGGGAGCGGTCACCGGTGCGCCCTCGGGATCGGGTCGGGCGATTGAACTGTTAATATCAATCGTCGGCGCGCGTCGCCCGAACGGGCGGCGACCAGGCAACTCTTCGGCGCTCCGACACCCCACCGGCCAGCGACCGCTGTCGACCGGTGCCGAGGGTGCCCCTGGAGCGCCCGGCGTGTGGACGTCCGAAGCCACCGCGGCTCAGCGCCGCTGACCGTGGCATCGTGCCTGCACGCCCGTGTCATAGAAACGAGCAGTTCTCTTGTCCCAGCACCACGTCACGTCCGCGTCCGCCTCTGGGCGCGCGGCGCAGTTCCAACCTCACAGCGGGGGTCGCCCCGACCTCCGCCGCTCCGCTCCCCCAGTCGCGGGCGACAACGCTTTCGCCGCGATGGGCCTGCCGGACCGCCTCGTGGTCCGGCTGAACCGCGACGACATCACCGAGCCGTTCGCCATCCAGGCCGCCGCGATCCCGGACGCCCTCGCGGGCCGGGACGTCCTCGGCCGCGGGCAGACCGGCTCTGGCAAGACGCTGGCCTTCGGCCTGCCGCTGCTCGCCCGCCTCGCCGACGGCCGCAGCCAGCCGCGGCGTCCGCGCGGCATCGTGCTCGTCCCCACCCGCGAGCTGGCGATGCAGGTGCACGACGGCTTGGAGCCGCTCGCCCACGTCCTCGGCGTCCGGATCAAGCTGGTCGCCGGAGGGTTGCCTTACCACAAGCAGATCAGTGCGCTGGAGCGCGGCGTCGACATCCTTGTCGCCACCCCCGGACGCCTCACCGACCTGGTCGACCGGGGCGCGTGCGACCTGTCTGCCGTCGAGGTGACGGTGCTTGACGAGGCCGATCACATGTGCGACATGGGGTTCCTCCCCGCCGTCACCGAGCTGCTCGACCACACCCCGGCCCACGGCCAGCGGCTGCTGTTCTCCGCCACGCTGGACGGGGACGTCGACACGCTCGTCCGGCGCTTCCTCGTCGACCCGGTCACGCACTCCACCGACGACGCGCAGGCGACGGTCACCACGATGGAGCACCACGTCTGGCTGGTCCGCCCGAACCACAAGGCCCCGCTCACCGCGGCGCTCGCGGCCCGCGCCGGTCGCACCGTTGTCTTCGTTCGGACCAAGCTCGGTGCCGACCGCGTCGCCGAGCAGCTGCGCGAGCAGGGCGTCCGGACCGCGGCCCTGCACGGCGGCCTGGGCCAGGGTGCCCGCAACCGGACGCTGGGTGCCTTCAAGGACGGCCGGATCCCGGTGCTCGTGGCGACCGACGTCGCAGCCCGCGGCATCCACGTCGACGACGTCGGCCTCGTCGTCCAGGCCGACCCGCCGGCCGACCACAAGGACTACCTGCACCGGGCCGGGCGCACCGCCCGCGCCGGCGGCACCGGCGCCGTGGTGACCCTCGTGCTGCCGCACCAGCGCCGCACGGTGGAGCGGCTGATCGCGGAGGCGGGCGTCCCAGCGGCGCCGCTGCCGGTGCGGCCGGACGACGACGCCGTGCTGGCCGTGACCGGCGGTGCCGTCCCCAGCGGTGTCGCCATCGCCGAGCGCGACCTGCTGCCCCCGCGGCGTTCGGCGTCCGGTTCCCGCGGCATGCGCCGGCCGGACGGTGCACGTCGCTCGGACGGCGCGGGTCGCACCGACGGCCCGCGCTGGCCAGACCGGCCACGTCGCAGCGACGGTCCGCGTGGGACGGACCGTCCGCATTACTCGGACGGCCCGCGTCGACCGAGCGGTTCCGCAGGACCCGCCCGGGGCGGCTTCTCCGGCCGCGAGCGCGTCCCCTCGCGGCGGGCCTCCTAGCCCGTTCGAGGACCGACCCAGCCGACAGGACCAACGCCCGACTGCCGCCCCCAGGGGCCGGTCCGGCGCCGTTGGTCCTGTCGGCTGGGCGCAGTGTCCGGGGCCGCCAAGAGAGGAGCGGTCAGCTCGGACGGCCGAACAGCCAGCCCTGGGCGTGATCGCAGCCCATCTCCCGCAACAGCCGCGCCTGCTCCGCGGTCTCCACTCCCTCGGCGGTCACCTCGAACCCGTGCGCGTGCGCCAGCTCGACCACGGACCTCACCACCGCACTGGGGCGCGACGAGCCGTCGAGCCGGCCGACGAACGACCGGTCCACCTTGATGAAGCCCACCGGAAGCTCGTGCAGGTACGACAGCGCGCTGTAGCCCGTGCCGAAGTCGTCCACACCGGTCTGCACGCCTGCCTCGGCCAGCCGCCGCACGGTGTCCTGCGCAGCCGAGCCGCCGGGGAGCAGGCTGGACTCGGTGAGCTCCAGCCGCAGCCGGTCGGCCGGGACCTCCTCGCCCGCCAGCACCGTGAGCACCACGTCGTCGAAGCCGGGCTGGGCGAGGGTGCGCGCCGAGACGTTCACCGACAGGGTGCGGTCACCCACGCCCTCGCGCTGCCAGCGGCGCAGCTGCGCAGCGCCCTCACCCAGCATCCAGCGGTCCAGGTCGACGACCAGCCCGGTGTCCTCGGCGACCTCGATGAAGTCCTCGGGGAGCACCAGCTCGTCGTCCTCGACCACCCGCACCAGCGCCTCGGCTCCCACCGTCTCACCGCTGTCGACCGACACGATTGGCTGGTAGACCGCCCTCAACCGGCCCTCGTCGATCGCCGCGCGCAGCCGCCGCTCGGCGCGCATCCGGCTCTCCGCCCGCGTCCGCAGCTGGTGGTCGAACAGCGCCAGCCCGTCCCGGCCGGCCTCCTTCGCCTGGTACATGGCCAGGTCGGCCTCGCCGAACAGCTGGCTGGCCGAGTGCGTACCGCGGCCCGCCAAGGCGACGCCGACGCTGCCGGTGCACACGATCGCCGACCCCGCGCCGTCCACCTCCACCGGACGCCGGACCTCGTCGAGCACCCACGACGCAACGTCCAGGGCCGTCTCCGCCGTGGCCACCCAGGGGAGCAGCACGCCGAACTCGTCGCCGCCGAGGCGCGCCACGGTGGGCGCGCAGTCCCCGAGATCGGACCGGTCCAGGAAGTCGGCCAGCCGCCGGGCCACCTCGACGAGCAGCGCGTCTCCCACCCGGTGCCCGAGGGTGTCGTTGACCAGCTTGAACCGGTCGAGGTCCAGCAGCAGCAGCGCGGTGAACGGTCCCATCGCGTCCACGCCAGGGAGCCCGTCGCAGCGGGAGTCGAGCGGCTCGGGCAGGCTCGCGATGCTGCGCCGGGTGTGCTCGTCAAGTACAGAGCGGTTGGCCAGGCCCGTGAGCCCGTCGCGGGCGGACATCATGGCCAGCTCGCGCTCGGCGACCCGCTGCGCGGTCACGTCCACCATCGCGCCGAAGACACCCGTCACGACGCCGTCCTGCACGCTGGACTGCGACCAGCAGACCAGCTCTCGCCAGCTGCCGTCCGGCCGGCGCAGGCGAAGCGCCTCGGTCAGACCCTCACCGTCCCGGATGTAGGCATCGAGGGCGGCGTGAGCACGGTCGTCCGGGTGCAGCAGGTCCTCCCAGAGCTGCACGGTCGGCGTGTGGCGCTGGGGGTCCAAGCCGGTGATCTCGAACATCTGCGGCGACCAGGTGACGCGGTCGGTGGCCGCCTCCCAGCGCCACAGCCCCATCCCGGTCAGACCGGACGCCGCAGTGAGCCGAAGCCGCTCCCCGGCGAGCGCCTCTGCCGACCGCGCCGCCGAGATCGCCGCACCGCCGGCGACGCCGACCAGCGAGGCCAGGTTGGCGTCGACGGACGAGAAGTCGTGCGTGACGTCGGAAGCGACGATCAACGTGCCCAGCGCCACGCCGTCGTGCCGCAGCGGCACCGCAAGGTGCGAGGCGATCTCGAGCCCGGCGCACAGGGTGGGATCTACCCGCGGATCGGTCCGCGTGCAGTACGAGACCAGCGTCTCCTCCGCCAGCAGGCAGGCGTGGCTGAGCGAGGGCACCGCCGGGAACCGCAGTCCGCAGGGGAGGTCCCACCCGGTCGGCCCGGCCGCGCCCACCACCTCGAACGCGTCCTCGTCCTGCAGCAGCACGAACGCTCGTCGCCGGGTCAGCCGGTACGCCACTCCGGCGAGCGTGTCGGCGACTTGGGCCACGCCTGGCCCGGCGGCCGCGATCTCGCGCTGACCGTCGACCAGCGCGGTCAGCACTGTCTCCAGTGGAAGCAGTCGCTCGTTACCGGCTAACCCGCCGTCGAAGAGAGTCACCGCGCCACCACCATGGACGATCTCCTCCACCTGCCGCCCCCCGACACGGAAGAAAGTGTCTCATGACGGTAGCGCTGCGTGCGCGGCGAGACACGGTGAGTAGACCGTGAAGGCGCGGTGACCTCAGATCGAGTACAGCGAGTCGCGTCCGCCGGGGGCGCGGGCCACCAGCGGGTCGCCGATCATCCCGGCCGCCAGCGTGCCGCCGTCCTGGGCGTCGATCAGCAGGAAGGCACCGGTGCGGCGGTGCTCGACGTAGTCCTCAGCGGCGACCGGGGACGCCGTGCGGACCCGGATCCGGCCGATGTCGTTCAGCTCGAGCCGCTCGGCCGGCTTCAGCGACAGGTCGTCGAGGTCGAGCCGGCCGACGACGTCGCGAACCACGGCCTGCACGGTCCGGGTCGTGTGCTTCAGCAGCACCCGCGTCCCGGGCAGCAGGTTCCGGTCGGTCAGCCAGCAGATCGTGGCCTCGACGTCCTGGCGGGGCTCCGGAGCGTCCTGCGCCGCGGCGATCAGGTCACCGCGGGAGACGTCGATGTCGTCGGCGAGCCGCAGCGCGACCGAACGCGGGGCGAAGGCCTCGGTCAGCTCACCGTCGGCCGTGTCGATGCCGGCCACGGTCGTGCGACGGCCGGACGGCAGGACCACCACGGGGTCGCCCACCCGGACGACGCCTTCAGCGATCGCGCCCGCGTAGGCGCGGTAGTCCACGTACTGCGGGTCGCGCGCCGCGCCCTGCGGGCGGAGAACGACCTGCACCGGCAGGCGGAACCGCTCCGAACGCGGGTCGTCGGCGGTGGGCAGGTGCTCCAGCAGCTCGAGCACGCTGGGTCCGTCGTACCAGGGGGTGCGCGAGGAGCGCTCGACGACGTTGTCGCCGGCGAGGGCGCTCACCGGGACGGTGCGGACGTCCGGCAGCCCCAGGTCGTCGGCAACCTCCGCCACCTGTTTGGCGACCGCGGCCACGACCTCCTGGTCGAAGTCGACGAGGTCGACCTTGTTGATCGCCACCAGGACGTGCGGCACGCGCAGCAGCGCGGCGACGGCCAGGTGCCGGCGGGTCTGCTCCAGCACGCCCTTGCGGACGTCGACGAGCACGAGCACTGCGTCGGCCGTGCTCGCGCCGGTGACCGTGTTGCGGGTGTACTGCACGTGCCCGGGGCAGTCGGCGAGGACGAACGATCGGTGCGCGGTGGCGAAGTACCGGTACGCGACGTCGATCGTGATGCCCTGCTCGCGCTCGGCGCGCAGCCCGTCGGTGAGCAGCGCCAGGTCGGCGTGCTCCAGGCCGCGGTCGCGGCTGACCCGCTCGACGGCGTCCATCTGGTCGGCGAGCACCGACTTTGTGTCGTGCAGCAGTCGGCCGACGAGGGTCGACTTGCCGTCGTCCACCGAGCCAGCCGTCGCGAGACGGAGGAGCGTGCTCATCAGAAGTACCCCTCCTTCTTGCGGTCCTCCATGGCGGCCTCGGTCAGCCGGTCGTCGGCCCGGGTCGCGCCGCGCTCGGTGATCCTGGTGGCGGCGACCTCCACGACGACGTCGTCGACGTGCTCGGCGTCGCTCTCCACGGCCCCGGTGCAGGACATGTCGCCGACCGTGCGGTAGCGCACCTGCCGGGTCTGGACCCGCTCACCGTCGCGGGGCTGGGTGTACGGCCCGACAGCCAGCAGCATGCCGTCGCGCTCGAAGACCTCCCGCTCGTGCGCGTAGTAGAGCTGCGGCAGCTCGATGCCCTCGCGGGCGATGTAGCGCCACACGTCGAGCTCGGTCCAGTTGCTCAGCGGGAATACCCGCACGTGCTCACCGGGACGGTGCCGTCCGTTGTAGAGGTTCCACAGCTCGGGCCGCTGGTTGCGCGGGTCCCACTGGCCGAACTCGTCGCGGAGGCTGAAGATCCGCTCCTTGGCGCGGGCCTTCTCCTCGTCCCGCCGGCCGCCGCCGAACACGGCGTCGAAGCGGTGCTCGGCGATGGCGTCCAGCAGCGGCTGCGTCTGCAGCGGGTTGCGGGTGCCGTCGGCGCGCTCACGCAGCCGGCCGTCGTCGATGTAGTCCTGCACCTTGGCCACGAGCAGCCGTGCACCGAGCCGCTTGGCGGTGGCGTCCCGGAAGGCCAGCACTTCGGGGAAGTTGTGGCCGGTGTCGACGTGCAGGAGCGGGAACGGGATCGGTCCCGGCCAGAAGGCCTTGGCCGCGAGGTGCAGCATGACGACGGAGTCCTTGCCGCCGCTGAACAACAGTGCGGGGCGCTCCAGCTCGGCGACGACCTCACGGATGACGTGGATGCTCTCGCTCTCCAGCGCGTCCAGCTGGTTCAGGCGGTAGCTGTCGTCGGTCGTCGGCACCTCGGCGGCCAGCGTCTCCACCGCGCTCATACGTGGATCCCGCACTCGATCTTGTCGCGCCCGGCCCAGCGGCCGGACCGCGGGTCGGCGCCGGGCGCCACCTTCGCGGTGCACGGCTCGCAGCCGATGCTCGGGTAGCCCTGCAGGGTCAGCGGGTTGCGCGGCAGGCCATGCTGCACCTGGTATGCCTCCATGTCGGCCGCCGTCCAGGTGGCCAGCGGGTTGACCTTGACCATCTGATGGGTCTCGTCCCACGCGACGACCGGGGTGTTGGCGCGGGTCGGCGCTTCCTCGCGGCGGACGCCGGTGACCCACCCCGCGTACGGCTCGAGCGCCTCGGCGAGCGGGGCGACCTTGCGCAGGAAGCAGCACAGCCCGGGGTCGCGACTGAAGAGCTTGGGGCCGTACTCGGCGTCCTGCTCGGCGACGGTCTGCCGCGGCAGGACCTCGATGACGTTGACGTCCAGGTCGCGGGCCACGATGTCGCGCGTGCCGAGGGTCTCGGCGAAGTGGTAGCCCGTCTGCAGGAAGAGCACGTCCACGCCCGGCACGACCTGGGACACCAGATGCGGAAGGACGGCGTCCTGCATGCTGCCCGCGACGGCGAGCGGGCCGTCGAGGTGCTCGACGGCCCAGCGGACGATCTCCAGCGCGGGTGCGCCGTCGAGGTCACGGCCGGCCTGCTCGGCCTGCTGCTGCAGGGAAAGGACTTCGGTGCTCACGTCAGCGCCTCCTCGTCGGCCCGGACGGCCCAGGTCGCGAACCGCTCTCCCGCTTCGCGCTCGGCCACGAAACGACGGACGACGCGCTCGACGTAGTCGGGCAGCTGCTCGGCGGTGACCTTCAGGCCACGCACCTTCCGGCCGAACCCGGCGTCCAGGCCCAGCGCCCCACCGAGGTGCACCTGGAACCCCTCGACCTGCCGGCCCTCGTCGTCCGTCACGATCTGCCCCTTCAACCCGATGTCCCCGACCTGGATGCGGGCACAGGCGTTGGGGCAGCCGTTGACGTGCAACGTGACGGGGACGTCGAGTTGTTCCACGACGTCGGCCAGCCGGCGCTCGAGCTCGGTGACGGCGTCCATGGCCCGGTGCTTGGTCTCGACGATCGCGAGCTTGCAGTACTCGATGCCGGTGCAGGCGATCGTGTGACGCCGGAAGATCGACGGGTTGGGGTCCAGGCCGAGAGCCTCGAGGTCGCGGACCAGGCCGGGCGTGCGCTCGGGCGCGACGTCCAGCACGAGCACCTTCTGGTGCGGGGTCAGCCGGATCCGCGTGGACTCGTAGCGCTCGACCAGGTCGGCGAGCTCGCGCAGCAGCGTCCCGGACACCCGCCCGACGAGCGGCGAGGCACCGACGTACTGCCGGCCGTCGCGCTGCTCGTGGACGCCGACGTGGTCGCCGATGTCCGCGGTCGGCGCCCAGGCGGGGCCGTCCGGCAGCTCGCGCTTGAGGTACTCCCTCTCCAGCACCTCGCGGAACTTCGCCACGCCCCAGTCGGCTACCAGGAACTTCAGCCGGGCGCGGTGCCGCATCCGGCGGTAGCCGTAGTCCCGGAAGATTCCTGTGACGCCGGCCCAGACGTCGGGGACGTCCTCGAGCGGCACCCAGACGCCGAGCCGCTCGGCCAGCTTCGGGTTGGTGGACAGGCCACCGCCGACCCAGACGTCGAAGCCGGGGCCGTGCTCAGGGTGGACGACGGCGGTGAACGCGACGTCGTTGATCTCATGCACCACGTCGTTGGTGGGCATGCCGGTCAGCGCGGTCTTGAACTTGCGCGGCAGATTGGAGAACTCGGGGTTGCCGATGTAGCGCCGGTGGATCTCCTCGATCGCCCACGTCGGGTCGACGATCTCGTCCGCGGCGATGCCGGCCACCGGGCTGCCGAGGACGACGCGCGGGCAGTCACCGCATGCTTCAGTCGTCGACAGGCCCACGTCCTCCAGCCGACGCCAGATCTCCGGGACGTCCTCGATCCGCACCCAGTGCAGCTGGATGTTCTGCCGGTCCGTGATGTCGGCGCTGTCGCGGGCGAACTCGGAGGAGATCTCGCCGACCACCCGCAGCTGCTGGGTGCTCAGCGCTCCGCCGTCCACCCGGACGCGAAGCATGAAGTACTCGTCCTCGAGCTCGTGCGGCTCGAGCGATCCGGTGCGTCCGCCGTCGATGCCCTGACGGCGCTGGGTGTACAGGCCCCACCAGCGCATCCGGCCGCGCAGGTCGTCCCCGGGGATGGAGGCGAACCCCTGCTTGGAGTAGATCTCCTCGATCCGGGCCCGGACGTTCAGGGCGTCGTCCTGCGCCTTGAACTCCTCGTTGTGGTTCAGCGGGGTACGGTCGCCCAGCGCCCACTGCCCGTTCGACACGGGGGGACGCTCGCGGCGCGGGCGCTCGGTGGTGGCGGTCATCAGATCCTCGGCTGCTCGGGGCCGGTGCAGCGCAGGCGCTTGTGGCGCCGAGAGCTGCCCCGTGCCCTCGGATGACGGCGGTGCCGTCGGGGGTGACGGGTCAGCGCGCCGGACAGATCATGCTGCGCATGCGCCCGAGGTCGACGTGGCGCCGGCTCACCAGGCGCAGCTCGACCGGCCGCGGACGGGGTCCGGGCGTGGGCGGGCGGACGGCAGACACCCTTCGATGGTCGCACACCGGCGGACGGCTGCCATAACGTCTCATCTATTGAGACGCCAGTATCGATTATCGAGACGCCCCCGTCTGTTGGTTAGCGGGTCGTCCGGTTGCTGGCGCGTGGGCGCCGCCGCACGATTCGGTGCATGGTGCGACTACGCACGGTGTCGCCGAGCCAGCCGGGGATCACCCGACGCAGGCAGGGGCGCGGCTTCGTGTACCTGGACGGCGGGCAGCGGGTAAGGGATGCCGTCGTCATCGCCCGGATCAAGGACCTCGTCATCCCGCCGGCCTGGCAGGACGTGTGGATCTGCCGCTATGCCAACGGGCACATCCAGGCGGTCGGCTCGGACGACAAGGGCCGACGTCAGTACCTCTACCACCCGGTGTGGCGTGAACAGCGCGACCGGGCCAAGCACGACCGGGTGCTGGAGGTTGCGGCCCGGCTACCGCGGGCCCGTCAGCAAGTCGCCCGGGACCTGGCGTTGGACGGGATGCCGCGTGCGCGAGCGCTGGCCACCGCCTTCCGGCTGCTCGACCTCGGCTTCTTCCGGATCGGCGGCGAGACGTACGCCGAGCAGAACGGCAGCTACGGCCTGGCGACGATCGAGCGCCAGCACGTCTCGATCGAGGGCGACTTGATCGTGTTCGACTACATCGCCAAGTCCGGCAAGGAGCGTTACGTCGCGGTGGGCGAGCCGGCGGTGCGTTCTGCCGTTGCCACGTTGCTGCGCCGGCGCGGCGGCGGCCCCGAGCTGCTGGCCTACCGTGACGGCAAGCGCTGGGTCGACATCACGAGCGCCGACATCAACGAGTATGTCAAGCAGGTCGTCGGCGGTGAGGTGTCGGCCAAGGACTTCCGCACCTGGCACGGCACCGTCCTCGCCGCCGTCGCCCTGGCGGTCTCCACGCATGTGGCCGACACGCCCACGGCCCGGCGCCGAGCGATCGCCCGTGCGATGTCGGAGGTGGCTACGTACCTGGGCAACACCCCCGCCGTGGCACGCGCCTCGTACGTCGACCCGCGGGTAATCGACCTGTTCGAGGACGGCATCACCGTGGAGCCGGCGCTGCGGCGGCTGGGCGAGGGAGTGTCTGCCGGGCAGCCGGCCACGCACGGCGTGATGGAGCGGGCGGTGCTGCGCATGCTGCGCACGTCGCCGCAGGCCCAGGCGCGCGCTGCGCGGCAGCGGGCCGTCGCCCGCCGCCGCCGCGCGGCGTAGCGAGCGCCCCCGCTCGACCGCGGGGGCGCTCCATGGTGGACCGGTTACTTCACCTCCCGTCTTACTTCACCTCGCGCCGCGCGCTGAGCCACAGCCCCAGGACCGTGGGAAGCACGACCCAGAGCGCGACGGCTGTCAGCGACTGCGCGGCCTTGCCGTCCAGCTGCACGCTGGCGATCCGGTCGAAGGCGCCGAAGACGTTGAACCACTCCCCGGCGCCCTTCAGCACCGAGGCCGCCAGCAGGTTGAACAGCGTGGGCGCCACGAAGAACGCGGTCAGGGCCACGGCGGTCACCGGCAGCAGGGCACCGAACCCGGCACCCATCAGCACGTTGAGTCCGGGGTAGGCGACCATGCCCACGGCCTCTCGCCAGCCGAAGGTCCAGTCGGCCGAGCCGTCTCCGACCGCGCCGCCGAGCGCCGTCGCTGCCACGGCCAGCGCAGCCGCCAACGCGATCACCGCGAGCGCGAGGACCATCGCCGCCACCACCTTCGCGAGCAGCACCGGCACCCGCCGCGGCGAGAGCGTGAAGGTCGTGAGCGCCGTCCGTTGGCTCCATTCCGCGGTCATGGCCAGGATCCCCACGACCGGCAGCAGCAGGCCGACCGGCGTCAGCGCCGCTTGCAGGTAGCCCACCAGCGCGACCGGCTCGGTCGACGCGTGGGCCACCTGCCAGCCAAGCGCCAGGAGGGCGAGCCCCAGCAGGGCGACCAGCACCCAGCGTCCGCTGCGGGTGTCGACCGACTTGCGCAGCTCGACGCCGACGAGGCGGGGGAACGGCTGCCCGGGGATGCGCGAGAGGTCGACGGTTGTATTCGGCGTCCGGGAAAGGGTCACAGTGCTCACTGGTGTCTCCTGAGGGTCTGTCGTGATCAAGGTGCTCATGCCGGGTCCCCGCGGCGTCGTGAGCGCAGCGAGCGACGTCGTGGGGTTTTCATGCCGCGTCCTGCTCGGTTGCGGCGGTGAGCTCGAAGAACAGCTGCTCCAGGCCGCCGCCGTCCGCGGGCCGCAGCTCGACCAGCACGTGGCCGGTGGCCGCCGCCACCCGGCCGATCTGCTCGGCGGCGGCGTCGACGACGAGGCCGCCGTCCGGCTCGGGCTGGACGTCGAGTCCGGCCCGGCCGAGCTCGGCGGCGAGGCCCTGTGGGTCGAGCGCCCGCACTCGGGTGCCGGAGACGGCCAGCAGCTGGTCGAGCGGACCCTGCGCCACCACACGTCCGTTCCCGATCACGACGAGGCGGTCGGCCGTGGCCTGCACCTCGTGCAGCAGGTGGCTGGACAGCAGCACCGTGCCGCCGCGGTCGGCGAAGTCGCGCAGCAGCACGCGCATCCAGCGGATGCCCTCGGGGTCCAGCCCGTTCGCGGGCTCGTCGAGGACGAGGACGGCGGGGTCGCCGAGCAGGGCGACGCCGATCCCGAGCCGCTGCCGCATGCCGAGCGAGTACTGCCCGACCCGGCGGTTGCCGGCGTCCTGCAGTCCCACCCGCTCAAGCATCGCCTCGGTGGCGCCCGGCGCGGTGCGGAGGAGCCGGCCCGCCACCTGCAGCGTCTCCAGGCCGGTGCGTCCGGCGTGGGCGGCGGAGGCGTCCAGCATCACGCCAACCACCCGGCCGGGGTTGCGCAGGTCGCGGTAGCGGTGGCCGGCGACCGTGGCACTGCCGGACGTCGGCGGGGTGAGCCCGGTGAGCATCCGCAGGGTCGTGGACTTGCCGGCCCCGTTGGGCCCGAGGAAGCCGGTGACGGTGCCCGGCTCGCAGGTGAAGGAGACGTCGGCCACGGCGGACGTACTCCCGTAGCGCTTGGTGAGGTTCTCGAGGGCGATCATGTGGACGACGATCCCGCCGGGTAGGGGTCCGGCCCATCGGCCTCGCGTCTGCACTGACCTCCGACTTTCGTAGGGGGTGCGGGGTGGTCAGGACCGACGTCCGGACGACGACTAGGACGTGCCTGCACTCCTAGGGTGGTCGGCGTGAGCTCTGCGGCGCCGACGCGTCCCCCGCGCGGGCGGGGCCGCGTCAGCGTGACCCGCGGGGCTTTTCGCGGCAAGGGCCCGCGGCTGCGGGACGTGCTTGCGGTAGTCGGCTGCCTGCTGTTCGCCGCCGGTCAGCTGTCGGCGCTGCAGGGCCGACACAGCTGGTGGGTCGTCGGGTTCGAGATCGCGGTGGCCGTGGTGTCCTCCGGCCTGCTGTGGTGGCGCCGGCGAGCGCCCGTCCTGATCACGCTCGTCGGGGTGGCGGCCTACGTGGTCGCCGGGCAGGGTGCGCCGATGGCCGTGGGGCTAGCGACTACCGCAGTGCGGCGGCGCGACCGGGTGCTGGTCGCGCTCACCGGTCTGGCGTACGTCGCCTACGCGGTCAGGTCTGCGGTCGTCGACGGCACTGGAATCACGGGGGCGTTGTCGGGCATCTTCCTGTTCGGCTCGGTGGTCGCGGGCGGCGCGTACATCGGGGCCCGCCGTGACCTCGTCGCGTCGCTCCGGGAGCGGGCGGAGCGGGCCGAGGCCGAGCGTGAGCTGCGGGTCGACCAGGCGAGGCTGGGCGAACGCACCCGGATCGCGCGAGAGATGCATGACGTCCTCGCGCACAAGGTCTCGCTCGTCGCTCTGCACGCGGGGGCGCTGGAGGTGAACCCCGGCGTGGGGCCCGAGCAGGTGGAGCGGACGGC
>DATFPQ010000179.1:0-14856 GCA_035264765.1 Actinomycetales bacterium
CAACGTGGCCGCACCGGTCGCACCCTCCACCGTGGGCGCCTACGACGCCCGCGTTCGCACCGGGGCTCCGACGACCAACCCGGGCCGCGTGTACGTGAAGTCGAGCAAGGGCGGGGTCGCCGGCCCGTTCGCGGTGGCGAACGGCTGACCGCGAACCCCGCACCACCAGCCGGGCCGGGCCCGCCGCTTGAAGCGGCGGGCCCGGCTCGTCGGTGTGCTCGCTGGACCGGGCTAGGCGCCGAGGCCGAGCAGCCACCCGGCGTGGGCCAGGTCGTCGGGGGTGGTCACCTTCAGCGCCCGAGGGTCGCCCGGAACCACCTGCACGCGCTCGCCGAGCAGCTCGACGAGGGCGGCGTCGTCGGTGGCGAGCGATGCAGGGGCCGCATCCGACCCCGCGGCGGACCGGTGCGCCCGCTCCAGCAGGTCCCTGGCGAAGCCCTGCGGCGTCTGCACCAGCCGCAGGCGGGCACGGTCCGGCGTCCGGACGACGGCGCCCTCGTCGTCGACCTGTTTGACCGTGTCGGCCAGCGGCAGTCCGGGCACGACGGCCGGATGCTGGTTGAGGGCGTCGACGACGCGCCGGACCAGGTCCGGGGGCGCCAGGCAGCGCGCGGCGTCGTGCACCAGCACGGTGTCCACGGCAGCGGGCAGGGCCGCGAGACCGCAGCGCACGGAGGCGCTCCGGTCGGCCCCGCCCGGGACGACGATGACGTCCGGGCCGAGCAGCTCATCGGCCTGCTGCACCAGGTCGGTAGGCACGACGGCCACGACGCACCCCACGACGCCACTGTCCAGGACGCGCCGGACGGCGTGCTGGAGCAGGGGACGTCCGGCCAAAGACACGAAGGCCTTGGGCTGGGCGGCGCCGAGCCGCGTGCCGGATCCGGCCGCGACCACCACGCAGCCGACGGCCGCGGGGGGACGAGAGGTCAGGAGGCGAGGACCTCGTCGAGCAGCGCCTCGGCCTTGTCCTCGTTGGTGTGCTCCGCGAGGGCGAGCTCGCTCACCAGGATCTGTCGGGCCTTGGCTAGCATGCGCTTCTCGCCGGCCGACAGGCCACGGTCCTTCTCGCGGCGCCACAGGTCGCGCACGACCTCGGCAACCTTGATGACGTCGCCGGAGGCGAGCTTCTCCAGGTTCGCCTTGTACCGGCGAGACCAGTTGGTCGGCTCCTCGGTGTGCGGCGCCCGGAGCACCTCGAACACCCGGTCGAGCCCGTCCTGACCCACGACGTCACGGACGCCGACGAGGTCGCAGTTCTCGGCCGGTACCTCGATGGTCAGGTCACCCTGAGCGACCTTCAGGACCAGATAAAGCTTGTCCTCACCCTTGATGGTGCGCGTCTTGATCTCCTCGATCAGTGCTGCACCATGGTGGGGGTACACGACCGTCTCGCCGACTGTGAAAACCATGTGGTGTTTTCCCCTTTCGCGGCGTCCAGGATAGCACGGCAATTGGGTGCAGCAGAAGGCATGATCACTCCATCGTCGCAGGTCAGACGGGGTAACAGGCCCCCAGGCGGGCTTGACAGACGGCGCGGGACGTGCTGGCCACACGCCGGAGCGGGCCGGTGTCGGACCCTCCCGCTACAGTGCTCCCGGGTCGCGCGCGCCCGCGCGCACCAGCCACGCACCGCACCGCCGCCGCCTGAGGAGACCCGACGCCGTGAAGACCCCCAGCCGCCGCAGCCTCGCCGGCGTCGTCACGGCCGGTGCACTCCTGGCCGCGAGCGGATGCAGCATGTTCTCCGGCACCCAGGTGCTCGAGCCGGTGCAGCTCTCGGACGGCGTCTCGGCGACGGTCGGTGACGTCGAGGCGCAGGCCCTCGTGCTGGTAGGCCAGAAGGGCCAGCCCGGCGTGCTGACCGGTGCCCTCGTCAACCAGGGAACCCAGCCGGTCACCGTCACGGTCGCGGCCCAGGGCTCCACGGCCCCCACGCCGATCCAGGTGCCGGCGGGCTCCTCGGTGTCGCTCGGCAGCTCGGGCGGGGGCGCCTCGGTCGTCATCCCCACCGTGGCGGCGGAGGCGGGCGCGATGACCGACGTGCAGCTGTCGACCCCGTCGGGCGGCCAGGTGCGGGTGCAGGTGCCGGTCCTGCCGACGAGCTACCCGTACTACTCGACCGTGACGCCGCCAACAACTTCCGGCGGCTCCGCGACGACGGCGCCGGGCGTCACCTCCTCGCCGACGGCCACCGACACCGACCAGCCGACGACCAGCCCCTCCTGACGGCCGCGGGAGCGGGCTGCTCAGCCCTCCAGCTTGTACCCCAGGCCCCGCACCGTGGTCAGCAGCCGTGGGTTCCCCGGGTCCGCCTCGATCTTCGCCCGCAGCCGCTTGACGTGGACGTCGAGAGTCTTGGTGTCGCCGACGTAGTCGCTGCCCCAGACCCGGTCGATGAGCTGCATCCGGGTCAGCACCCGCCCGGCGTTGCGCATCAGCAGCTCCAGCAGCTCGAACTCCTTCAGCGGGAGCGGCACCTGCTCGCCGTCCACCGTCACCACGTGCCGGTCGACGTCCATCCGCACGCGGCCGGCCTGCAGGCTGGCCGGCAGCAGCTCCTCCGGCTCGGACCGGCGCCGCAGGACCGCCTTGATCCGGGCCAGCAGCTCGCGGCTGGAGTAGGGCTTGGTCACGTAGTCGTCGGCGCCGAGCTCCAGCCCGACCACCTTGTCGATCTCGCCGTCCTTGGCCGTGAGCATGATCACCGGGACGTTGCTCTGGCTGCGCAGCTGGCGGCACACCTCGGTGCCGGACAGTCCCGGGAGCATCAGGTCGAGCAGCACCAGGTCCGCCCCGGCGCGGTCGAAATCCTCCAGGGCGGCGGTGCCGGTGGCCGCGACGGCCACCTCGTAGCCCTCCTTGCGCAGCAGGTAGGACAGCGGGTCGCTGAAGGACTCTTCGTCCTCCACGACGAGGATGCGGGTCATCCGCGGGCCTCTTCCGGGGTTGCAGTAGACGTGAGGGTGGACGTGGAGGCGGACAGGTCCGGCTGCACCTCGACGGCGTCGCCGGCATCGGGCAGGCGCATGGTGAAGGTGGCGCCCTGGCCGGGCTGGCTCCAGACGGTGACCTCACCGCCGTGGTTGGCGCAGACGTGCTTGACGATGGCCAGTCCCAGGCCGGTGCCACCGGTGGCGCGAGAGCGGGCCGGGTCGATGCGGTAGAAGCGCTCGAAGATGCGCACCTGCTCGTCTTCCGGGATACCGACGCCCCGGTCCGTGACGGCGATCTCGACCAGGCCGTGGTGGCGACCGACGGTCACCGCGATCCGGCTGCCCGCAGGTGAGTAGGCCACGGCGTTGTCGACGAGGTTCCGCACTGCCGTCATCAGCAGGTCACCGTCGCCGTACACGCGCGCCTGGGGGTCGTCCTGGACCGCGATGTCGATGTCCTTCGCCGAGGCGACGAGGCGGCAGCGGTCGACGGCGTCGTGCACGACGTCACCGACGCCGACGACGCGCGGCGGGTGCAGGGTGTCGGCGAGCTGCAGCCGGGACAGGTCCACGATTTCCTGGACCAGGGAGTTCAGCCGGTTGGCCTCGACCTGCATCCGGCTGGCGAAACGGCGCACCGCCTCCGGGTCGTCGCTCGCGCCGAGCACGGCCTCCGCGAGCAACGAGAGCCCGCCCACCGGCGTCTTGAGCTCGTGACTGACGTTGGCGACGAAGTCGCGCCGGGTCTCCTCGACCCGGCGAGCCTCGGTGCGGTCTTCCACGAGCACCAGCAGGTGGTGTGAACCCAGCGGCGCGACGCGGGCGTGGACCACCAGTCGCGCGCGCCCGAGCGGGCCGCGAGCGAGCTCCAGCTCGCTCTCCCGGATGACACCGTCCCGGCGCACCACACGGGTCAGGTGGCGCAGCTCGGGGTGGGTCAGCTCGTTGCCGGAGACGATGCCGTAGGCGTACGCCGCGGGACTGGCCTTGACCACCGAGTCGTCTTCCGCGACGACGACGGCGCTCGAGCGCAGGACCGCGAGCACGGCGCCCACGCCCGGCTGCAGCTGCGGTTCCGGCTGCTCTGGAACCCGGCGCTGGACGCGCTCGGACCAGCGGGCGGCCAGGACCGCGCCGACGCCCAGCAGCACCCCGGCGATGCCGCCCAGGGTCGCCGCCGATTCCGGATTCACGCTGCCAGCGTACGCAGCGTCACGGCGAGGGTCAGAACCGCGAGTCCGCTCCGCGGTCCGACTTCAGCGAATGTTCACCTCGGCACGGGACGGCGTTCACGCGGCCCTGCGAGCGTCGTCCCGGCACCACCACTCGGTGCTGCCCTGACCCGCGCCCGCCCCGCGCGGGGTCCGACGTACGGGCACAGGAAGGACCCACCTCCCTCATGCGCGACGCCTTCCACGAGGAGCTCGCCCACACCTCCGAGCGGCTGGTCGAGATGACCCGGCTGACCGGCTCGGCCATCTCCCGGGCGACCACGGCGCTCCTGGACGCCGACCTCGCCCTCGCCGAGAGCGTCATCGCCGCCGACGAGCAGATCGACGCCATCCAGCGCGAGCTCGACGACACGGCGCTGGACATGCTCGCCCGCCAACAGCCGGTGGCCACCGACCTGCGCATCATCGTGACCGGGATGCGGATGAGCGCGGACCTGGAGCGGATGGGCGACCTGGCCCGGCACGTGGCCAAGGTCGCGCGCCGGCGCTACCCCGACTCGGCGGTGCCGCCGGAGCTGCGCGCGACCGTGCTGCAGATGGGGCAGGTGGCCGAGCGAATCGTCGCGAAGGCGGGCAGCGTGATCGCCGGCAATGACGTGGTCGCCGCCGTGCAGCTGGAGCAGGACGACGACGAGATGGACCGGCTGCACCGCGAGGTCTTCGGCGCCCTGCTCGGCGGCTCGTGGGACCACGGCGTGGAGGCTGCGGTCGACGTCACCCTGGTCGGGCGGTACTACGAGCGGTTCGCCGACCACGCCGTCTCGGTCGCCCGCCGGGTCGTCTACCTGGTCACCGGCGAGTGGCACGAGGCCTACGCACCCGAGCCGGCCCGCAGCGCGACGCGCTGAGGCGCCCGCCCGCTCGGGCGGGCGCGGAAAGCGGGTCGGTCAGCGACCCTGGTTCGCGACGGCTGCGACGGCCACCGCGGCGGCCTCCGGGTCGAGGTACTCGCCACCACGCTGCACCGGGTGGAGGTCGGCGTGCAACCGGTAGACGAGCGGGATGCCGGTGGGGATGTTCAGCCCGGCGATGGACGCGTCGTCGATGCCGTCCAGGTGCTTCACCAGCGCCCGCAACGAGTTGCCGTGGGCAGCCAGGAGCACGACCTTGCCCGAGCGCAGGTCGGGGACGATCCTGTCCTCCCAGTACGGCAGCAGCCGGGCGACGACGTCGGCCAGGCACTCGGTGCGCGGAGCCAGGTCGCCCAGGTCGGCGTAGCGCGGGTCGTGAGCCTGGGAGAACTGGCTGTCGTCGTCCAGCGGCGGCGGCGGGACGTCGTAGGAGCGGCGCCAGAGCATGAACTGCTCCTCGCCGAACTGCTCGAGCGTCTGCTTCTTGTCCTTGCCCTGCAGCGCGCCGTAGTGCCGCTCGTTCAGCCGCCACGACCTGCGCACCGGGATCCAGTGCCGGTCGGCGACGTCCAGCGACAGGTGCGCCGTCGTGATGGCGCGCCGCAGCACCGAGGTGTGCACGACGTCCGGCAGCACGCCGCTGTCGACCATCAGCTGGCCCCCGCGCGCGGCCTCCTCCCGCCCGACGTCCGAGAGTGGGACGTCCACCCAGCCGGTGAAGAGGTTCTTGGCGTTCCACTCGCTCTCACCGTGCCGGAGCAGGACCAGGGTGTAGGGCGCGTCGCTCATGCGGGCAACCCTATCGACAAGCCTCGGCGTCACCCCTCGAGCAGGTGCCGGAAGGCCTCGAGGTTGCGGGTCGACTCCCCCCTCGACACCCGCCAGGCCCACTCGCGGCGCATGGAGGTGAGGAAGCCGAGGGCCAGCAGCTGGTCGAAGGAGCCGTCCGCCGTCTCCAGCAGTGCGCCGAGCAGTGCGTCCAGGGTCTCGGCCGTCACCCCGACGAGCGGCAGCCGGCCGACCAGGTACACGTCCCCGTCGTCGTCCACGGCGAAGGCGACGCCCTGCAACCGGGCGTTCCGGCGCAGCAGCCAGCGGAGGAACTCCTCCCGGTTCTCGTCCGGACGGCGGACCACGAAGGCGGACGCCGAGAGGGAGTGGTCGCCGACCAGCAGCGACACGGTCGTGCGGAGCTTGTGCTCGCCCGGCAGCGTCGCGACGACCTCACCGGGACGGCTCCCCGGCTCGTGGTCGATGCCCGCGGCGGCCAGGTGCTCCAGCAGCAGCCGCTCGACCCGCTCGCGTGCGCTCACGGCTGGAGGTCGACGGCGGCCGGCGGTGGCAGGACCTCCAGGCGGCGGGGCGTCGAGCGCGCCTGGGCGTACACCTCGAGCAACCCGTCGACGGTGGCGTCCCAGCCGTACCGGGCGGCATGCCGGACCGCACCGGCCGACAGTCGCCGGCGGCGCGGCGCGTCGTCCAGCAGGCTCGCGACCGCATCGGCCCACATGCCGGGCTCGTGGTCGGGGACGAGCACGCCGCTGACGCCGTCGGCCACGGTCTCCCGCAACCCGCCCACGGCGGCAGCCACGACCGGCGTCCCGCACGCCTGCGCCTCGAGCGCCACCAGGCCGAACGACTCCGAGTACGACGGCACGGCCACCAGGTCGGCGGCGCGGTACCAGTCCACCAACCGGTCGGCGGCGGCCGGCGGAGCGAACCGGACGACGTCGCCCAGTCCGAGATCGGCCACCAGCCGCGCCAGGGACTCAGGCTCGCGCAGGCCGCTGCCGCTGGGGCCGCCGACCACGGCCACGACAAGTGATGGGCGCAGGTCGGGACGCCGGTCCAGCAGGCGCGCGGTGGCCCGCACCAGGACGTCCGGCGCCTTGAGCGGCTGAATTCGGCCGACGAACAGCAGCAGGTTCGCGTCGGGGGCGATGCCCAGGCTCTCTCGTGCGGCGCGTCGTCCGGCCTGCGGCACCGGCGTGAACCGGTCGAGGTCGACACCCGGCGGCACGACAGCGACCCGCTCGCGGTCCGCGCCGTAGAGCGCGACCAGCTGGTCGCGCTCCTCGTCGGTGTTGGCGACCAGTCGGTCGGCCGCCTCCACCACCTGGGCCTCGCCGATCTCGCGTCCGGCCGGCTCGGCGGTGTCCCCGTCTGCCAGGGAGAGGTTCTTGACCCGGGCCATGGTGTGCATGGTGTGCACCAGCGGCACCTGCCAGCGCTCGGCCGCCAGCCACCCGACCTGGCCGCTGAGCCAGTAGTGGGAGTGCACGACGTCGTACCAGCCGGGCGGGCGGGACGCCTCGGCGCGCAGCACGCCCGCGGCGAACGCGCACAGCTGCCCCGGCAGGTCCTCCTTGCTCAGCCCCTCGAAGGGCCCGGCGGGGACGTGGCGGACCAGCACGCCCGGCTCCATCTCCACCACGCGCGGCTGCTGGCTGCTGGTGGCGCGGGTGAAGACCTCGACGTCGACCCCCCGCCGCGCCAGCCGGCGGGCCGTCTCGACGACGTACACGTTCATGCCGCCGGCGTCGCCCGTGCCGGGCTGCTCCAGCGGTGACGTGTGCACGGCGAGCATCGCGACGCGACCGGGGAGACCCACGCGGCCAGGGTAAGCCGACCTCAGCCGAGCAGCCCGGCCGCCCGCAGCGCCCGACGCAGCGACGCGGCGTCCGGGTCGTCCGCGCGGTACAGGACGGCGGGCCGGCCGACCGGCGCAGGGACCTGCACCTGGCGGGCAGCGACCGGCTCCGGCCGCTCACCGGGGTGCGGTTCGGGTGGCGTCGGGACGACATGCCGGCGCCCGCTGAACAGCTCCACCCAGGTCCCCGGGGGAAGCCCGACGGTGACGGCATCCTCACCCGGCGACACCACCGGCTTCGCCAGCACCGAGCGGCCCATCAGCAGCTGACCCGCCGTGGAGCCCTGCCGCAGCCGTGGGTACTCCGCCCAGACCGGCCGGACCAGCGGCGCACCGGACCGCCGCGCGGCCGCGATCGCCTGCCGCCGGTACTGCGCGGTGGCCGCGAACAGGCGGGTCAGGGCGGCGAACTGCCGCAGCCGGGTCGGCGAGTCCCAGACCTGCGCCAGCCGGTCCGGTCGGTCGCCGTCCTCGGTACGCAGCAGCGGCCCGAACAGCTCCAGCTCGGCCCACCGGGCGAGCAGCTCGTCCGAGCGCCGCTCGTCCGGCCACAGCGGGACCGCGGGCGCCGACGTCCCACCGATCCCGGAGGAGACCAGGCCCAGGCCGGCGAGGCCGGCATTGAAGGTCGCGGGGAGCACGCCGGCCAGCCCGTCCTCGGCCGACCAGCCGGCCGTGCGGCCACCCAGCGACAGGACGCCGGTCAAGGCCGCCGTTCGCTCGTCGGCGGTGCGCTGCACCAGCAGGCAGTCCGGCCGGCCCGCGCGGACGCAGGCGGCGCGGGTCAGTGACGCCAGCCGCCGCGGCCAGGAGTTGTGCGCGTCGACCGGGTTCCCCGCCGCCAGGCGGGCGGTGACGGGCAGCTCGTCCCCGCCTTCGACGGACCAGCCCGACACGCCGTCCGCGCGCATCCGCGCCGCGAGGACCCCGGTGTACCAGTCCACGGCCGCGGGGTCGGTGAGGTCCAGCAGGGCCCCGGCGACGCCGCCGGCGTCCGGGTCGTCCAGGCGGACGGTGGCCGGCCGGCCGGACGCGTCCTCGACCAGCCAGCCGCGGGCCCGGGCCGTCGCCAGCAGCCCGGGCTCGTCGTCCGGACCGCCGGCGCGGGACCTGAGCGCGAACCCGCCGGACACCGACGTCAGCACCCGCACGTCCCTGCCGCGCAGCCGGTCGACCATCGTGGCCCAGCCGGGGTAGCGCCGCCGCGCCCCGCCGTCACGCACGAGCACCGCCGCCAGGTCCGCCTGGGCGCCGGTCAGCCGGTTCACCACGGACCGGATCCGTGTCACCGAGCCGCGCACGCCCACCACCGCGCCCGACGTCGCCCACTCGGGAGGCGCGGGCGGCACGCCGACGTCGGTGGCGTGCTGAGCGAGCATCTGACCGGGAGTCCCGTCGTAGACCCGGGCGCGCAGCCGGTCCGACCACACGGACGAGTCGACCCGGCCACGGTGCCGCAGGTCGACGACGGCGTACCCGGTGGTGTCGAGGGCCAGCCCGGACCCGGCGCTGGACAGGTAGGCGGGGACCGGTGCCGAGGTGGTGGCCGCGTCGCCCCCGGACCCGTTCCTGGCGAGGTCCTGCCACGCGGTCAGCGGCCAGCGACCGCGTCCCGTGCCGTCCGCGCGCGTCAGCACGGGGTAGCGGCCGTCCTCGACGGACTCCGCCACGCCCTGCGCGCCGAGCCCGCGGATCGTGTAGCCGTCGCGGCGGTACTCATGCACCGCCACGACGTCCGCCCCGGGGACGCTCACGTCCAGCAGCACACGCGAGTCACGCTCCCGGCGGGTGACCGTGAGCGTCACCGGGAGCGTGCCGCCGGGGTCATCGGAGGCGTCGGTGAGGGTCCCGGTCCAGGTCACCGAGGAACCCTCCAGCCGGCGTCCGGTGACGAGAAGGTTGCCGAGCGACCGGCTCACCTGCTCGTCCGCCCGCAGCACGCTCGAGTCCCGGAGGTTCGTCGGCTGACCCCGCCAGCGCAGCCGGCCAACGCCGGCGGTCACCGGCGACCCGCGGTCGACCCCGCGCCAGACCACGGCACTGCGCCGGTTGACGGTGAGCCCGCCTCCACCCAGTTGGGCGTAGACCCCGTTCCCGAGGGACACCGCACCGCGGGCGACGGGGGCCACGTTGACCAGTCCCGGCTCCAGGTCGCTGGCGTCCCTGCGCTCACGCAGCTGCGGGTAACCGCCGGCGAGTAGCGCGCCGAGGCTCACGGCGGCCGCAAGCGCAGCAAGCAGGACCCGCGGGGCACGACGCACCCGCCGAGCATGCCACCCTCGGGGGTCGTGGCCAGAGGAGCACCGGCCCGGCGCACCGCGCCGGTCGGCACGATCACGCGCGGAACCACCAACCCGAACCGGCTCCGCCGGGTGGACCGCTGGGTCGTCGCGACGCTGGGGCGGCAACTGCGCTCGGCGGCCGACCCGCTTGTCGTCGACCTCGGTTACGGCGCCTCGCCGGTGACGACCCTCGAGCTGCGCGACCGGCTGCGCGCGGTGCGCGCCGACGTCACGGTGGTGGGCGTCGAGATCGACCCGGCCCGGGTGGAGGCGGCGCGCGACCTCGCGGACGGGCGGCTGCGGTTCGTGCTGGGGGGCTTTGAGGTGCCCGTGCCTGGCGGGGGGCGCCCGGTGGTCGTCCGGGCGTTCAACGTCCTGCGTCAGTACGACGAGAGCGAGGTACCGGCCGCCTGGGAAAGGGTCCGGGAGCGTCTCGCACCCGGCGGAGTACTGGTCGACGGCACCTGCGACGAGGTCGGCCGCCGGGCTGCCTGGGTCGCCGTCCGGCGGGAGGACGGTCCGACGTCCCTCACCGTCTCGCTGCGGCTGGCCGGGCTCGGCGCGCCGTCGGAGGTCGCGGAGCGACTGCCCAAGGTCCTGATCCACCACAACGTCCCGGGCACCCGGGTGCACGCCTGGCTGTCCGCGCTCGACCGCGCCTGGGAGCGGAGCGCACCGCTGTCGACGTACGGGCCGCGCCAGCGCTTCGTGGAGGCCGTGCGCCGTACCCGCTCGGACGGCTGGCCGGTGCTCGGGCGTCCGGCGCGGTGGCGGCTGGGCGAGGTCACCGTGGCCTGGGGCGCCGTGCGCCCGGACCTGCCGCCGGAGGTCAGCGGCAGCCGGTGACGGTGGCCGCGAGCGCGTCCAGCTTCCGCTTCAGAGTCAGGTTGGCCTTCTTGCCGTTCACGACGAAGGCGAAGGCCTTGATCCGGCCGTCGGAGCCCTTCGTCCACCCGGCGAGCGCGGCGGCGTCCCCCAGCGTTCCGGTCTTGGCGTGCACCCTGCCGCGGGCGCAGGCGGAGTCCTTGGTCACGAACCGGCCGAGCGACGCCGTCAGCGTGCCGGTGCGCCCGGACAGCGGCAGGCCGTCCTCGCGGAGCAGCGCGAGCTCGGGCTGGTTCGGCGCGAAGGCGTGCGCCACGATGCGGCTGAGCTGACCGGTGGTGAGGCGGTTGCTGCGGGACAGGCCGCTGCCGTCCCAGAGCCGGCCGCCGGGCAGCTGGACGCCCTCGCGGGCCAGCACGGTGCGCTGCGCCGTCCGGGCGCCGGTCCAGGAGCCCCCGCGGCGCTGCGCGACGCCCACCAGGCGGTTCAGGGCCTCGGCGTGGTCGTTGTCGCTGACCAGCAGCATCGTGGTGACGATGCGGCGCAGCTCGTCGCCCTGTACGGACGCGAGCAGCGGCGAGCCCTTCGGCGCAGCGGCCCGGCGAACCGTCGTGACCTTCAGACCGGCCGCGTTGAGCCTGTTGGCGAACACGGATGCCGCGTGCAGCGAGGTGTCCGCGGCGTGGCTCTCATCGACGACGAGAGCGCGCACCGCCCGCACGTCGCGCGGCACGTAGCTCGTCCTCCAGCCGCGCGCCAGCGTGGGGCGAGGAAACAGCGAGTCATCGGCCCACACGCGGACCGTGGCCGCCCGGTGCGCGCGGACCTGGGCCGCCGTCGCCTTCGCCAGCACGGTCAGGTCGGCGCTGGACAGGCTCGGGTCGCCCGCGCCGACCAGGACGACGTCGTTCCAGCTGCTGCCGCGGCGCACCGTGGTCGTGAATCGGTGCCCTGGGCCGTACACGGACAGGGCGTTGGTGGCGGTGACCAGCTTGGTCGTCGACGCCGGCATCAGGCCCAGGCCCCCGTTCCGCGACCACACCGTCGCGCCGGACGCGACGTCGACCACGGTGCCGCTGAACCGGCTGCCGAAGCCGGCGCTGGTGGCCCGGCTGGTCAGCAGACTGCGCATCCGCTGGTTCGCGGAGGCGGCTGCCGCGCTCGTGGTGGCCCCGGCGACCGCGGTCGCGGCGCCCGTGCCGCTGGACCCTGCCGCCTGGGCAGCCGGCGCGGCGGCGACCAGGGCGGCGCTCAGGGATCCGGCCACGGCAAGAACTGTGGTGCCGGTGAGGCGGCGGCGGGTGGAGGTCGCGGGGATCGGGCGCATGGTGTCCCCTCGGACGTTGGGCTGCCTTGACCGCCCGGACCTGCTCGATGGCGCCGTCCCCCCGGGCGTCGTCCGACAGTATGAGGCTCAGAGGGCGCGGCATCGCGCCCGATTCGTCAGGTTTCTGACCAATCGACTGCTGTGGGGCGTCCCCCTCAGGCCTCGAGCACCAGGGTCATCGGCCCGTCGTTGACCAGCTCGAGCTCCATCCGGGCACCGAACCGTCCGGTCGCGACCTCGAGCCCACGGGCGCGCAGGGCGTCCACCACGGCCTGCACGAGCGGTTCCGCGACCTCGGCCGGGGCGGCGCCGGACCAGGACGGGCGCCGGCCCTTGCGCGTGTCCGCGTAGAGGGTGAACTGGCTGACCACCAGCACGGGAGCGCCCGCATCCAGCGCCGACTGCTCGTCGGCCAGGATCCGCAGCTCCGCGATCTTGCGGCTCAACGTGGCGACCTGCTCGGAACCGTCGGAATGGGTCACGCCGACGAGCACGCACAGACCCGGCCGGTCGACTGAGCCGACGTCCGCTCCGTCGACGAGCACCCGGGCCCGGCTCACCCGCTGGACGACCGCGCGCACCGTGCCCTTCCGCCGGAGCTCAGCCGCGCAGGGGAAGGGCCCGGACGGCGCCTACCGGCCGGCCGTGACCGAGCACCGGAGCCTCGTCCAGGAACGCCACCAGCTCGGGGTCGACGCCGGCCTCGCGGAGCGCCTGCGCCAGAACCACCGGCCGGGCTCGGTTGCCCCCATCGGTGATCTTGACCGCCACCGCGGTGCCGTCGGCCAGGGCGGCCCCGTAGACCGCCTCGGCGCCGTCCTTGGCGAGCAGCCCGGGCACCGCCTGCATCAGGGCGGTGACGTCGCGGCGGCTGCCGCCGACCATGCGGGGGAAGGCGCGAACCGCCCGCCCCACCCGGTGCTCCGCGGTGCCGGCGTCCGCGCGCACCACCGCGGAGAAGGCCCGGGCCAGGCCGGTGAGTGAGACGGCCAGCACTGGCGCGCCGCAGCCGTCGACCCCGACGTGCGCGACCGGCTCCTGCGCCAGCTCGGCGAGCACCTCGGCCACCAGGCGCTGCAGCGGGTGGCCCGGGTCGAGGTAGGAGCGGAGGTCCCAGCCGGCGGCCTGGCAGGTGGCCAGCATCGCCGCGTGCTTGCCGGAGCAGTTCTGCGCGATCGACGACGGGCGCTCGCCGGCGGCCAGCCACCGCTCGCGCTCGCGCGGGTCGAGCGGCAGGTCTGGCGTGTTCTGCAGGTCGGCCTCGGTCAGGCCGGCCGAGGCCAGCAGCTTGCGGACGCCGTCGAGGTGCTCCGGCTCCCCGGAGTGGGACGCCGCCGCGAGCGCGAGCAGCTCGTCCTCGACGTCCAGCCCGGCGCGCACCATGGCCGCCGCCTGCACGGGCTTGTTGGACGACCTCGGGAAGACCGGCGCCTGCGGGTCGCCCACCGCGAGCAGCTCGCGGCCGCCGGCGTCGAGGACGACGACGGTGCCGTGGTGCACCGACTCGACGAAGCCGGAGCGGACGACGGTGGCGACGGGGACGCCGCACGCTGCCGCGGAGACTCCGGGGACCCGGCTCACCGCGAGTAGTCGTCCTGGAGGCGCTCGATGTCGTCCTCGTCGAAGTGGCCGAAGGCGATCTCCAGCAGCCGGCCGGGCCGGTCCCCGCTGTTGGCCATCCGGTGTACGGCGCCCAGCGGAACCCAGATCTGCTCACCGACCTCGGCCGACCAGGTGCGGCCGTCCACCTCCACGTCGATCGGCACGTCCAGGACCTGCCACAGCTCCCCCCGGTGCGCGTGCCGCTGCAGGCTCAGCCGGTGTCCCGGCTCGACCGTGATGATCTTGACGGTGACCGGCTCGTTGGTGGCGAACTGCTGGAAGGCGCCCCACGGTCGCCGCGAGACGAAGGACGCCTCACGGGGGTCGGCGGGGTCGTTCACACGGACGTCGCTCACGCGCAGGTCTCCGGAGGTTGGGTCGGCACGGTGACGCCGGCTGGGTTCGGGGATTGCCCCCAGGCTACCAAGACGGGCGGTTCCGACCGGCCGGTTCACCAGGGTCCGGAGACCCCCCGCGACCCGCCGCGTCCCCCGGTGATCTGCTGCAGGGCCGGCTTGACGTCGACCAGGTACACGGCCGCCGCGACGAACCCGAGGATGTTCAGGAAGTTGAGCGGGCTGAGGAAGACGCCACCCACCGACACGAACCCGATCGCCGAGGCGACCCCGAGGATCAGCAGCCAGCGCTGCTTGGTCATCTTTCCGGCCGCGAGGAACGCGTCCGCGCGGCGCCGGGAGGCGTCCACCAGGGCGACCAGCTGCGTGACGAAGGCCAGCGCCGCCAGGGCGAAGAACACGAAACCCTGGACGGTGATGACCTGCGGCAGCAGCATGCGACCACCCTAGGCCCTACCGGCGCCGCGGAAAGACGGCGCCGCAAAGACGGCGCTGCCACGAGCACGGCGCCGCGAGCACGTCAGGAACCTCATCGTGGCAACGAAGCTCGCGGGGGGCGTGCTCCTTGCCACGATGACGCCGCGGGCGCGTGTTCCGGCCGGACGTCAGGGTCGACGCCGACAGCCTTACCCCGACACGACGCACCAGCCGGCGCTGGGCACGGCAGCCGACGGTGGCTGCGGCCGTGGATGCGGCGAAGCGGTTGTTCGACCAGCCAGGGCGACGCATCCACCGCCGCATGCACGACGTGAGCCAGAGATCGACGGCGGGGCGCCACCAGGACCCGCGGACGGC
>DATFPQ010000180.1:0-16718 GCA_035264765.1 Actinomycetales bacterium
CACGCCCAGCGCGAAGGACGCGGTCGTGACGACGCCGATCGCGGCGTCCGCGCCGATCGAGCGACGCCGCGACACCCAGCCGATCGCGAACGCGTTGGCGACGCCCCACACCCCCGCCCCCAGGACGACGTTGACGCCGGCCACCGCGCTCGCCGCGAAGCCGCCGAAGATCGAGTGCGACAGGCCGTGCCCGATGTAGCTCATTCCGCGCAGCGTGATGAAGGTCGAGAGCAGGCCGCACAGGGCGCCGGCGAGCACCGCCGCAGCCAGGCCGCGCACGAAGAACTCGTACTGGAACGGCTCGAGGAACCAGCTCATCGGGCGCTCCCTGATCGGGGTGCTATCACGACGCGACCTCCCGAGAAGCCGCAGAGCCGTCGACGACGACCGGGATGCCGAGGTGCTCCAGCACCTCCAGCCGGGCGCCGTAGACCTCCTCCAGGACGGCGGGGCGGATCACCTGGTCGGGGCGCCCCGTGGCGACGACCCGCCCGTTCAGCGCCACCAGATGCGGCAGGTGCGCCGCCATGCCGTTCAGGTCGTGGGTGGTCAGCAGCACGGCGATGCCCTCGTCGGCCAGCCCGGCAAGCAGGTGCAGGACCTCGTGCCGGGTCTGCACGTCGACCCCCGACGTCGGCTCGTCGAGCAGCAGCAGCTGCGGCCGGCGCACGAGCGCGCGGGCCAGGAACATCCGTTGCTGCTGGCCACCCGACAGCTCACGGATGTGCCGTCCGGCAAGCGTCCCGATGCCGAGCCGGTCGAGCGCGGCGGCGACGTCGGAACGCTCGGCGCGCGTCGGCCACGGCCACGGGTGCTCCGGCCGGCGGGCCATCAGCACGCACTCGGCCACGGTGACCGGGAAGTCCCACGAGACCGTCTGCAGCTGCGGCACGTAGCCGACCCGCAGATCGTGGGCCCGCTCCACCGTGCCCTCGCCGGGCTGGAGCGTGCCGAGCAGCAGGCGCAGCAGGGTCGTCTTGCCGGACCCCGAGGGGCCCACGACGCCGGTGAAGTCCCCGGCGGCTACGCGCAGGTCGACGTCGTCCAGCACCCGGCGCCCGTCGTAGCCGGCGCTCGCCCGGTCGAGCCGGATGAGCATCACTGCGGGTACTCCGCGGAGTCGGAGACGGGGGACGACACGTCCAGCGCGTCCAGGGCGGCCGTCGTCCCGCCGAGGCCGCGGACCATGGTGCGGTAGTCGTAGCGCATCAGGCCCAGCCACGAGTGCTCGGCGTCGCCCGGGCGGCCCGGCAGGTCGTCGTCCCGCAGCGTCGGCTCGTAGCGGGCGCCGGTCTCGCGGCCGATCTGTTCCAGCACCTTGGACGGGAAGACCTCGGAGCCGAAGATCGTCGGCACCCGCTGGGCGCGGACCTGGTCGATGAGCGCCGCAACCTCCCGGGGCGTCGGGTCCTCGAAGTCCTTGGGCTGCACCGCACCCAGCACAGTCCAGCCGAAGTCGCGCGCGAAGTAGGCGTAGGCGTCGTGGTAGGTCAGCAGCACCTTGCGGCCGGGGATGGTGCGCTGGTCCTTGCGCATGGCGGCGGCGAGCGCGTTCGCCTGCTTGGCGAAGGCCGCGCAGTTGCGCGCGTACTGCTCGGCGTGGGCGGGGTCGCGGCGGCTGAGCGCGTCGCGCGCCTGCTGGGCGTACCGGACGGCGTAGCCGGGGTCGGTCCACAGGTGGGGGTTGGGCTTGCCCTGGTCGCGCGGGAACGAGAAGTCGTAGATCCACTCCGATCTCGGTGCCGCGCGGGTGCCGAGCTCGACCACCTCGCCGTCGTCGGGCAGGTCGGCCTTGGCGAGCTCCAACGTGGGGTCCTCGAGCCGCAGGCCGTTGACCAGGACGAGGTCGGCGCGGGAGAGCACCTTGGCCGCGCTGGGCGGTGGCTCGAAGGTGTGGCTGTTGGTGCCCTCGGGGACGATCCCGACGACGTCGGCGGCGTCCCCGGTCACGGTCGCGACGATGTTCGTGATCGGGGAGACGGTGGTCACCACGGTGAGCCGCCCGGACGTCGACCCGCCAGGACTCTTCGCCCTGCCCTCGGCGCTCCCGCCGCATGCCGACAACGCCAGGGCCAGGGTCAGGGCGGTGGCGGTGGCAGCGAGGAGGATCGCGGGCCGGGCACGCATGCTTCGCACTCTAGACCGTTGTTGCAACCGGGTCGCAATAAGCGAGAGCGGCGGTGATCCCCTACGGTCAGTGCTGATCGATCGACCCAGGAGGACACCGTGAGTGACGCGACCAGCCAGACCCCGACGGGCGACGACCCCGCCGCGATCGAGCGGGACATCGAGGCCACCCGGGCCCGTCTGGCCGCCACCGTGGACCAGCTCGCGGTGCGGGTCCACCCCAAGACCATCGCCGAGCGGGCCGGGGACGACGCGCGGGCCCGGGTGCACGACACCCTCTACACCCCGGACGGCAAGCCGCGGACCGAGCGGCTCGCGGCCGTGGGGGCGGCGCTCGCGGCGCTGATCGGCCTCGTCGTCTGGCGCAAGGTGCGCAAGAAGTAGCCGACGGCCCCGCCGCTGCGGCCTTCCATTGCTCACGAGCAGCGCCGGTACTGACGGGCGGCGCCGGTACTCGCAGGCGACGCGGGTACTCACGAGCAGCGCCGGTACTCACAGGCAGCGCCGTGCAAGGCGCTCGGGAACCCGTTGGGCGGCGTCCGCCGAGAGCAACGGCGTTGCTCGGGAGCACGGATCGGGCCGGGGTCCGGCCTGCGCCTCACGCGCGGGTAACGTCTGACGCGTGACCTCCGCCGACCGCACCACCCGACTGCCGATCCGGATGTTGCACGACCGCGTGCTCGTCTCGACCGACGGCGAGCCGGGGGAGCGGCGCTCCGGCGGTGGCATCGTGATCCCGGCGACCGCCGCGGTCGGCAAGCGACTGGCGTGGGCATCCGTCGTCGCGACGGGGCAGCACGTGCGCCAGGTGAAGAACGGCGACCGCGTCCTGTTCGACCCCGACGAGCGCGCCGAGGTCGAGCTGCAGGGCAAGGACTACGTGCTGCTGCGCGAGCGCGACATCCACGCGGTGGCCACCCCCAGCGCGGAAGACGGCCGAACCGGGCTGTACCTCTGACCTCGGCCGCGGCCGGCGAACGCCGGCGCAACGCGCGGTACACGCCCCTGGCCGTCGACGGGCCGGTACCGCGCGAGATGGTCCGCGACCTGCTCGCCATCCGCCGGGCCCCCCTGACCTACCTCGAAGGCGTGGTCGCAAGGTACGGCGACCTGGTGGCCTTCCCGCTGCCCCGGACCCCGGTGCTGCTGGTCAACGACCCGGACGGCGCACGCCGGCTGCTGGTCGAGAACCCGCGGGCCTGGTCCAAGGCCACCGTGCAGTACGGCGCGCTCTCCGCCGTCACCGGGTCCGGACTGCTGACCGCCGACGGTGCCGCCTGGCGACGGCGACGACGGACCGCGCAGCCGGCCTTCCACCACGGCACGCTGGACGGCGTGGCGACCCAGGCGGTCGCGGCCGCCGAACGCGTGCTCTCGCGGTGGGACGCCCTCCCGGACGGCACGGTGGCCGACGTCGACGCGGCCTGCATGCAGGCGACCCTGGAGGTGGTGGGGCGCACCCTCTTCGACGCCGACCTGGCGGCGCAGGGGGAGCGGATCGTGGCCGCGGTGCACGACGCGCTGGAGGTGGTCGTCGCACGGGCCCGGACCCCACGGCCGGACTGGCTGCCGCTGCCGTCCACGCGCCGGTTGCGCGCCGCCGTCTCGACGCTGGACCGCACCAGCGCCGACGTGGTCCGGGCCCGCCGTGCCCGGGGTGTCGCCGACACGGACACCGACCTGCTCGCCCTGCTGCTGCGGTCGTCGCTCAGCGACCGCGAGGTCCGGGACGAGCTCGTGACGCTGGTCATCGCGGGGCACGAGACGGTCGCGTCGGCGCTGTCCTGGACCCTCCACCTGCTGGCGGAGAGCCCCTCGGTGCAGCAGCGGCTGCACGCCGAGCTCGACGCGGTGCTCGGCGGCCGCCGAGCACCGGGCTGGGACGACCTGCCGGCCCTGCGTTACACCCGGCAGGTGGTGGACGAGGCGCTGCGGCTCTACCCGCCGGCCTGGGTGCTGACCCGCCGGGCGGAGCAGGACGACGTCGTCTGCGGGGTCGACGTCCCGGCCGGGACGCTCGCCATCGTCAGCCCCTGGCTGCTGCACCGCCGGACCGCGGACTGGCCGGACCCGCTGCGCTTCGACCCGGACCGGTTCGGCGTTGAGCGTTCGGCGGCCCCCCGCGGCGGCTACCTCCCGTTCGGGGTCGGGCCCCGGTTGTGCATCGGCCGCGACTTCGCCCTCGTCGAGACGGTGCTCACGCTCGCCACGCTGCTGAGAGGTTGGCGGGTCGCGCCGGCGCTGCGCCGGGGACCGGTCCGGGTCGACGCCCTGGTGACGCTGCGGCCCCGCGGCGGCCTGCCGCTCACCCTTCAGCGTCGCGCCGGACTCGCCGCCGGAGCAGACTGACTTGCATGACGGAGTACGCGGAGTACGTGGTGCACGCCCGAGCTGCCGACGACGGCTGGGAGCTGCACGTCCACGCACTCGGGGTCGTGCTCGTCCGCGAGCGGGCCGACGCCGAGCGGGTGGTCCGCGAGTTCCTCGAAGGGCACGGCCGCGAGGACGCCCTGACGGCCAGGTTGGTCATCGACTGGCCCGACGACCTCTAGGGCGAGGGGACCGGAGCGCCCCGGTCTGGCACGTGGAAACGGCCACGCCCGCGCAGTAGGACTCGCCCGGCGTCCTTGCTACTGCGCCGCCGCCTGGATCGCGGTGATGGCGATGGTGTAGACGATGTCCTCGACCAGGGCGCCGCGGGACAGGTCGTTCACCGGCTTGGCGAGTCCCTGCAACATCGGTCCGATGCTGACCACGTCGGCGCTGCGCTGGACCGCCTTGTACGTCGTGTTGCCCGTGTTCAGGTCCGGAAAGACGAACACCGTGGCACGTCCCGCGACCGGGCTTCCGGGCGCCTTGCTCCTGGCCACCGAGGCGATCGCGGCGGCGTCGTACTGCAGCGGACCGTCCACCGCGAGCGACGGCTCGAGCTCCTGCACCAGGCGGGTCGCCCGGGTGACCTTCTCGACGTCGGTCCCTGAGCCGGAGGAGCCGGTGCTGAAGCTGATCATCGCGACCCGCGGCTCGATCCCGAAGGCGCGCGCGGAGGCGGCGCTCTGCAGGGCGATGTCGGCGAGCTGCTCGGCGTCCGGGTTGGGGTTGACCGCGCAGTCGCCGTAGATGACGACCTCGTCCGGCAGGCACATGAAGAAGATGGACGACACCAGTCGGGCTCCTGCCGCGGTGCCGAGCACCTGCAGCGCCGGCCGCAGCGTCGCCGCCGTCGTGTGCACCGCCCCGGCGACCAGCCCGTCGACCTCGTCGAGGTGCAGCATCATCGTGCCGAGCGTGATGGGGTCGGCGAGCTGGTCCCGGGCGATGTCCGCGGTCATCCCCTTGTGCCGCCGCGCTTCGACCAGCGCCTCCACGTACCGCTCGTCGGGCTTCCGGGGGTCGACTACCTCGAGCCCGGACGGCAGGGTCAACCCCATGCCGGCTGCCGCGGCGGCGACCTCGTCCGGTGCCGCCAACAGCACGCACCGGGCGATGCCTCGTTCCTGGCAGATCGCGGCCGCCTGCAGGGTCCGTGGCTCCGCGCCCTCCGGGAGCACGATGGTCCGGCGCGCGTCCTGGGCCGCGACGGTGAGCCGGCGCCGGAAGGCGGGTGGGCTCAGCCGGGGGACGTGGGTGGGTGTGGGAACTGTGGCCAGCCAGGCGGGGTCGAGCGCGTCGGCCACCACCGACATCACCTGCCGGGCCCGCTCGGCGTCGTCGACCGGGACCTCCGGGTCGATGTCGTGCACCAGCGTCGCCGACTCGTAGCTGTACTCCGTGGTCAGCAGGATGGGCAGCCCGGTTGCGGCCGCGGGGCGGCACAGCTCCCACACCCGCGGGTCCGGCTCCAGCCCGACGGTCAGCAGCAGACCCGCCAGCCGGATGCCGTTCATGGCCGCCAGGCACACGCTGAGGATGACCTCGTCGCGGTCACCGGGCACCAGGATGAGCCGGCCCTCCTTCAGCAGGGGCAGCAGCCCGGGGACGGCCTGGGCCGCGACGATGACGTCCTTGACCCGGCGCGCCGGGTCCCCCTCGTTCAGTACTCGCACGTCCAGGCCCTCGACGATGTCGCGCAGCCGCGGCCAGGTGAGCTCCTCGCGGTACGGGACCGCACCGACGACCGTGATGTCGTGAGCGGCCAGCGCGGCGCGGACCGTCTGGACCGTGCCGGGTGCCACGTCCGCCAGCCGGTTGACGACGGCCCCGGCTACCCGGTCACGCTCGCCGACCCGGTAGGCCCGGGCCGCGATGGCCATGCTCTCGGTCAGTCCGCCGACGTCGCCATCGGCGGGTGCCCCGACCAGGAGGACGTCGGCGTCCAGGGCCTTGGCCAGCGCGAGGTTCACGCGCGTCGAGTAGACCAGCCCCGAGCCGGGCACCAGCCCCTCCACCACGACGACGTCGTGCCGGCGCACCACGGCCTCGCTGGCCTCGACGACGTCCTCCATCAGCGCGTCTAGGGCGTTCTCGCTGAGCCGCCGCTGGACCAGCTCGGCCGGAATGGGCTCGGGTGGCTGCAGGGACGTCGTGAGCCGGATCAGTGCGGTCGAGCGGTCGGTGCCGTGTCCGCGCGCCCGTGGCTGACTCAGCGGCTTGAAGAACCCGACGTCCACGCCCTCCTGCCGCAAGGCGTGCACGAGCCCGAGGCAGGTCGCGGTCAGACCGACGCCGTGGCCGGTCGGCACGAGCAGCAGTGTCCGGGTCATGGCGCGAGCCTGCGCGTGTCCTGCGCGATGAGCAGCTCCTCGTCGGTCGGCACCACCAGGGCCGTGGTTGGGCCCGGTTCGCTCACCCTGCCACAGGTGTGCCGGCCATGGTCCACGTTGGCCGCGGCGTCCTCGCGCAGGCCGAGCACGCCGAGGTGCCCGAGGACCGCGCTTCGGACGTCGAGCGAGTGCTCTCCGATGCCACCGGTGAATACCAGTGCGTCGAGCCGGCCCAGCGCAACCGCGAGGGCGCCCACGGCCTTGGCCGCTCGGTAGCAGAACACCTCGACCGCGAGCATGGCCTCCTGGGAACCGTTGCGCGCAGCGTCGCACACGGTACGCATGTCGTTGCTGATGCCGGACAGCCCGAGCAGGCCGCTGCGGGTGTTCAGCTCGTTCAGCACCCCGTCGAGGTCGAGGTGCAGCCGGTCGGCGATGTAGCCGAGCAGGCCGGGGTCGACGTCACCGCTGCGGGTTCCCATCACCAGCCCCTCCAGGGGCGTCATGCCCATGGTCGTGTCGACCGAGGCCCCGTCGCGCACGGCCGCTGCGCTGCAGCCGTTCCCGAGGTGCAGGGTGACCATCCGCAGCTCGCTCAGCGGCCGGTCCAGCAGGTCGGCCGCGCGAGCGGACACGTAGCGATGGCTGGTGCCGTGAAACCCGTAGCGGCGGACGGCGTAGTCCTCGTACCACTCCCGTGGGACGGCGTACTGGTAGGCGACCGGCGGCATGGTCTGGTGGAAGGCCGTGTCGAAGACGGCGACCTGAGGGACGCCCGGCAGCGTGGCCAGGGCGGCCTCGATCCCGGCCCGGTTGGCGGGCAGGTGCAGAGGAGCCAGCGGGACCAGCCGCCTCAGCGTGGACTTGACCGACTCGTCGATGACGACCGACTCCGAGAACTGGCGGCCTCCGTGGACCACCCGGTGCCCCACAGCCGAGATGCTCGCCCGCTCGTCCGGCGTCAGCTCGCGGAGCAGATGCGCGACAACACCGTGGTGGGAGACGTCCGGGGGCGCGCTGCTGGTCTCCTCGCCGTGCCGTCGGATGTGCACGACCGCGTCCTCTCCTCCGACGCGCTCACCGAGCCCGGTGAGCGCTCGAAAGCCGGACGCCGGCTCGATCAGGGCGAACTTCACCGACGAGCTGCCGCAGTTGAGGACGAGGACGGAGTCGGCCGGCACGCGCTCAGCCCTGCTGCGCCCAGTCGCCGAGCACCCAGTCCCGGACCTCGGGCAGATCCTCCAGGTGCTCCACGACGTAGGACTCGTGGTCGGCCAGCCGCTGCTCGCACCAGGCCTTCAGGTCGCTCGCGCCGGGCGGCGTCCGCCGCGCGTTGTTCAGCGCGTCGATCACCAGGTGGTACCTCGAGGCGCGGTTGCGTACCACCATGTCGAAGGGCGTGGTCGTCGTCCCCTGCTCGATGAACCCGCGGACCCGGAACCGGTCCGTGTCGGGACGCCCGTGCACCAGCTGGTGGATGGCGCCGGGGTAGCCGTGGAAGGCGAACACCACGTCGACGTGGTCGGTGAACAGCTCGTTGAACAAGGTCTCGTCCATACCGTGCGGGTGGTCCTTGCGGCGCGGCAGCGTCATCAGGTCGACCACGTTGACCACCCGAGTGCGGAAGTGCGGGAGACGCTCACGGAGGATCGACGCAGCGGCAACGGTTTCCATCGTTACGACGTCGCCGGCACACGCCAGGACGATGTCTGGGTCGGCGCTGCCGTCATCGGTACCTGCCCAAGACCAGACGCCGGCGCCGCGAGCGCAGTGCTTCACCGCTTCGTCGATGGGCAACCATTGCAGCTGTGGCTGCTTGTCGATCACGACCAGGTTCACATAGGACCGCGACCGAAGGCAGTGGTCCGCGACGGAGAGGAGGCAGTTGGCGTCCGGCGGCAGGTAGACGCGCCCGATGTTTCCCCTGGCCGTGATGACGTTCTGGATCAGCCCGGGACCCTGGTGGCTGAAGCCGTTGTGGTCGTTCCGCCAGGCGGTCGACGTCAGCAGGATGTTCAGGCTCGGTACAGGGGCGCGCCAGGGGAGGTTCTCGGCCTCTTCCAGCCACTTGCTGTGCTGGATCGTCTGCGAGGCGCTCACCATCGCGAAGGCCTCGTAGGTCGCGAACCAACCGTGCCGTCCGGTGAGGGTGTAGCCCTCCAGCCAGCCGTGGCAGTTGTGCTCGGAGAGGACCTCCATCACCCTGCCGTCGCGGGAGATGGAGAGGTCCTCGGGCGTGACCCGCTCGGCGAAGGCGCGGTCCGAGGCTTCGAACACCGCTCCGAGCCGGTTGCTGTTCGTCTCGTCCGGGCAGTAGAGCCGGAACCGGTCGGGGTTGGCGCGGTAGATGTCGCGCATGAGCTCGCCGAGCTTGCGCGTGGACTCGGCGCGCGACACGGCGTGGCGGGCGACGTCGACCGCATAGTCGCGGAAGTCGGGAAGATCAAGGTCTCGCGTGAGCTGGCCGCCGTTCGCGTGTGGCGTGGCGCTCATCCGCAGCATCCCGGCGGGGTTGGCCCGCTGCACCAGCTCGGTAGGGGCACCGGCGTCGTCGAACAGCTCCTCGGGGCGGTACGACCGAAGCCAGTCCTCCAGCAGTCTCAGGTGCCCCTCGTTGCCCTTAACACTGGAAAGCGGCACCTGGTGCGAGCGCCAGGTGCCACCGACGCGCACGCCGTCCACGACGTCTGGGCCGGTCCAGCCCTTGGGGCTGCGCAGCACGATCAACGGCCAGCGTGGGCGCGTACCGTCCCAGTCCCCGCCACGGGCGGACGCCTGGATCGCCCGGATACGGGCCCAGGCTCGGCCCAGGCTGTCGGCGAACCGGTGGTGCATGCCGGGTAGGTCGTCACCCTCGACCTCGAGCACCTCGTACCCGTGGCCCTCGAGCAGGGAACGCACCTCCGCTGGGTCCTTGCGCCCCAGAACCGTCGGACCGGCAATCTTCGCGCCGTTGAGGTGCAGGACCGGAAGGACAGCACCGTCGCGCACGGGATTGAGGAAGGACACACCCTTCCAGGACCCCTCCAGCGGCCCGGTCTCCGCCTCACCGTCGCCGACGACCGCGAGCGCGACCAGGTCGGGGTTGTCCATCACGGCGCCGAACGCGTGAACCAAGACGTAGCCGAGCTCGCCGCCCTCGTGGATCGACCCCGGCGTCGTGACCGACACGTGGCTGGGGATACCCCCGGGCGCGGAGAACTGCCGGAACAGCCGCCGCATGCCCTCGGCGTCCTGTGTCACGTTGGGGTAGATCTCCGAGTAGGTGCCCTCGAGGTACCCAGCCGCGACCAGCGCCGGACCGCCGTGCCCGGGGCCGGCCAGGTAGAGCATCTCCTGACCGGTTTCCCGGATCAGGCGGGATGCGTGCGCGTAGATGAACGACAGGCCAGGGCTCGTGCCCCAGTGCCCCAGCAGCCTCGGCTTGATGTGCTCGGAGGCCAGCGGCTCCCGCAGCAGCGGGTTGGCCATCAGGTAGATCTGGCCGACGGTGAGATAGTTGTTCGCGCGCCACCAGGCATCCATGGCAGCGACGTCGTCAGGCGTCGGGTGACGGAGCCGCTCCACGAGCTCCTGGTTGGGCAAGGCGCTGTTCAGCTCGGTCGTGGTCACCAGGCATCCCTTCTCGGGGGGGCTTCCAACGGCGGCTCAGCGCAGACGTTACCGCCGATCGTGGCGCCACCGCTCCCGCTGTGCGCTGGGGTCGCCCTGAGTCGTGAGCAGCTCACCACCCGGTCACCGACGAGCTCGGCTGCCCGGATGGTCGTGGGCGTTTCAACCACTTCCGCCTTCCACCCTGATCGACCGCATCGCGTGCTCGCTGCCGCGTGCGACGGCGAGCCCCACTGGTACGCCGAGCCGCGCTGACCTCGCCGTCGAGCAGGTCGCACAGATCGCGTCTCGGCGGTGCCGTGGAGTCCCGTCGTGCCGCAGCGGTCGGTTCCATGCAGACGGTGGCAAGTGCTGGCGTCCAGGGAGTAATCGTTGCCACAACGGTGGCGACGCGCCCCGTTCGACGGGACGCGTGTCTATCCGCCCTGGGAGTGAGACCTCATGCTGATCGACTCGAACGCTCGGGCGGGCCCGCCCTGCAAGGAGAACAGCCGACGTTGCGCCGCCGCGGGAAGACGAGGGACGAGCCGCATCAGCTGCAGAGTGACCCAGACCTCGCGCGATGTCCGTGGGATCAGGGTCTTCATCGTCGTGGGGCCGATGGCTCGGCTGCGCCGGACGGTCTCCTGCATCTCCCTCTCATAGGCCGGCAGGGCTCGCGTGGGGTCGCCGCCGGCGTCACACAGCGCACCGGCGAGGACGTACGCGCCCACCATGGCCAGGGACGTGCCGCCGCCAACGGCTGGGCCGGGGGAGTATCCGGCGTCCCCGACCAGGCTGACTCGCCCGTTCGACCAGCTGCTCATCCGGATCTGGCTGATGGAGTCGAAGTAGAAGTCGTCGGCACCGTCCATCTCGGCCAGCAGGCGAGGAACGTGCCAGTGCTCGCGCCCGTACTCCTCCCGTAGCAGCCGTCGCTGCTGGTGCACGTCGCGGTGGTCGTAGTCGAGCTCCTCCGCACGTCGGAACAGGAACCCCGCCCGGGCCTGCCCGGTCTGGCGCACCGGGTACATGGCAGCCAGCCTTCCCGGCGTGACGTACGTGAGCATCCGGCCGTCGAGGCCGAGGTAGTTCGGCACGGTGAAGACCGCGAGGTAGCCGCCCAGGTAGTGCCGGAACCGGTCCTCGGGGCCGAAGGACAGGCGGCGCACCAGGGAGTGCAGCCCGTCCGCGCCGATGACCAGGCCGAACCGGCGTGGCGTGCCGTGCTCGAAGGTGACCTGTACGCCGTCCTGGTCCTGTTCCAGTGTCCGTATCGAGTCGGCGAAGACGTACTCCACATCGTCCCGGGTGGCGCCGTGCAGGATCGACGCCAGCTCGCCGCGCATCACCTCGACGTGACGTCCGGAGATGCCGGCCACCAGGCGGTTCATGTCCACGTCGACCGGAGAGCGGCCCGGACGCTCGAACGAGATCCGGTCCGTCCCGGTCCGCGCCTGCACGACCTGGGGCAGAATCCCCATGCGTTCCGCGACCTCGACGGAGGCGCCGAAGAGGTCGACCGCATGGCCGCCCCACCCGGCACGGAGCTCGGGGGTCCGCTCGACGACCGTCACGCGGAATCCGTACCTGTTCAGCCAGTACGCCACGGTGGGGCCGGCGACGCTGGCGCCGGACACCAGGACGTCAGCGGTCGTGGCCGTCATCATCCCTCTCCAGGTGTGCCGCGGCAAGGGCATCGCAGACTAGGTCGGCTCGCTCCCGGCGTCGAGGCCACGACGTCCCTACGCAGTTCTCGGCCGCCGTGCGCCCGACCCACGGCGGATCCGCGCGGCGGAGCCCGAGGATGGCTACCCGCCGCGCTGCGGAAGTCCGGCCTTGCTCCTAGCATTGGTTACCGGGGCCACCTGCCTGCGACCTGGGTCGCAGCGCGACCGACACCGCCGTCGGGTCCCCCGTCGCACCCGGCAAAAACGCTGCCCGGCTGACCCAACCCACCCGTGTCCGTTTTGTACCCTTTCGGTTTCCTGGAGGCACTCCGATGGCCACGGCCGTCGTTCCCGACGCGCCCAAGCTGGCGCCCAGCAGACCCACCCGCCCGTCCCTGCTCAGCCGGCTCCCACGGTTCGTCGGTGGGCTGGCCCTGTGCGCCGTCGGTGTGTGGCTGACGGTCCAGGTCGACCTCGGCCTCGCGCCGTGGGACGTCCTGCACTCCGGCCTGTCCCACCTCTTCGGAATCTCCTTCGGCGCCGTCATCGTCGCCGTCGGGATCGTCGTCCTCGGTGCCTCCGCGCTGCTCGGCGTCCGGCCCGGCCTGGGGACCCTCGTCAACGTCGTCCTCGTCGGCTTCGCCCTCGACGGGCTGATGGCCACCCCCTGGCTCGACACGCTGCCGGCCGCGCCGCTCGCCGCCCGCCTGCTCGTGCTCGTGGGCGCCGTCGCGCTGCTCGGAGTGGGGGCGGCCGTCTACATCGGCGCCGGCTTCGGGGCGGGTCCGCGGGACAGCCTCATGGTGGCCCTCGCCGGTCGCGGCCTGCCGATCGGTTGGGCCCGCTGCGCCATCGAGCTGTCGGTGCTCGGGGGCGGGTGGCTGCTGCACGGTCCCGTGGGGATCGGCACGGCGGTGGTGGCACTGACGAGCGGTCCCGCCGTCCAGGTCGCGTTCCGGCTGGTTCCGCAGCGGCGATCTACTCCGCGTCGCTGAGGACGAGGCAGCCTCCAAGACGTTCCCCGGACGACAATGCTTTGGGCTTGTGCAGACCAGGTGCGAGGGGGGCGAGAGCGCGCTCCCTCGCGGGGTCGACTCACGGCTGGGAAAAGTGTGGGCTAGCGGTCCTGGCCGGACGGCGGTCATGATGCTGAGACGCGTCAAGCCTGCCCGGGCACGATCTGTGCTCACGAGGGAGTGGACGATGGCACCTGGTCACGGCACCGAAGATGGGCACCTTCAGAAGGGCCTTCGCCAGCGTCACCTCACCATGATCGCAATCGGTGGTGTCATCGGCGCGGGCCTGTTCGTGGGATCGGGCGCCATCATTCAAGAGGTCGGCCCAGCCGCGTTCCTGACGTACGCCCTGACCGGCGTCCTCATCGTCATGGTGATGCGGATGCTCGGAGAGATGGCAGTCGCCAACCCGTCGACGGGTTCGTTCGCCGACTATGCCCGGCAGGCGATGGGCGGTTGGGCCGGGTTCAGTGTCGGCTGGCTCTACTGGTACTTCTGGGTCATCGTCGTGGGCTTCGAGGCGGTGGCCGGCGCCGGCGTCCTGCGGCGGTGGGTGCCAGGCGTCCCGCTGTGGCTGATGTCGCTCGTCCTCATGCTGTTGATGACGGCGACCAACATGTTCTCGGTCAGCTCCTACGGCGAGTTCGAGTACTGGTTCGCCGGCGTCAAGGTCTTCACGATCATCGTGTTCATCGGGCTCGGGTCACTGTTCGTGCTGGGCTTGTGGCCGGGGCGCAGTATGGACTTCTCGAACCTGGTGGACCACGGCGGGTTCTTCCCCAACGGCGTGGGGTCGTTGTTCTCCGGCATCGTCATCGTGGTGTTCTCGATGGTGGGCGCCGAGATCGCCACGATCGCGGCCGCGGAGTCCGCCGAGCCGGAGCGGGGGATCGTCAGGGCCACCAACTCGGTGGTGCTGCGGATCTCCGTCTTCTTCGTGGGCTCCATCTTCCTGCTCGCGACGATTCTGCCGTGGAACTCCACCGAGCTCGGTGAGTCCCCGTACGTGGCTGCCATGGCGGAGATCGGGATCCCCGGCGCGGCCGACATCATGAACTTCGTGGTGCTGACCGCCGTGCTGTCCTGCCTGAACTCCGGTCTGTACACGGCGTCGCGGATGCTGTTCGTATTGTCCGCGCGCAACGAGGCGCCCGCCCGGATGCTGGCGATCAACAAGCGCGGTGTGCCGGCATGGGCGATCCTGGCCTCCACGGTGGTCGGCTTCGCCTGCGTAATCGCGGCGTACGTATCGCCGGACCAGGTCTTCCTGTTCCTGCTCAACAGCTCGGGCGCCATCATCCTGTTCGTCTACCTGCTGATCTGCGTGTCCCAGCTGCGGCTGCGGGGCCGAACCCCGCCCGAGCGGCTCACCGTGAAGATGTGGTTCCACCCGGTGCTCGCGATCCTCACCGCCGTGGCCATCGTCGGGGTCCTGGTGCAGATGTTCCTTCGGGAGGGGACGCGTTCGCAGATCCTGCTGAGCCTGCTGGCGTGGGGCCTGGTACTCGTGGCGTACGCGCTTCGGCGCAAGGCGATCGGCGAGGCGCACCTCACCGAGACGGGCGTGGCCGCTGAGCAGCGCGCGGACCGGTGGATGCACGAGCACGGCGCGGCCGCCGAGATCGAGGTCGACGCCGCCGTCGGAGAGGGCCCGCTCGACCCGGCGATCATCCGGCGCGCACGCGAGGAGGGCTACCCGAACGAGGGCGCGTGACCGGGAGTTGGACGTCGGGGAGTCCGCTGACTCTTGCGGCCGCCTTATGCAGCGTCCGGGCTCGACTCGGCCAGCCTGCTCGTACTGCTCGACGGCGTGCGTGGTACCCGCGGAGGGTCCAGCGCTAGGACGCTTCAGCTAGGTCCCTCGAGGCTCGCGCTCGCTGAGCCGAGACGTCAGCTCCGACGAAGACGCCGGACAGCAAGGCAACGAGCTCCTGGTCGCCGTGCTGCGCCGCATCCAGCAACGTCACGGTCGGTCCGTGCGCCAGCCTGCGGGCGGTGCGCAGTACCGCCTCCTCGACGACGGCCTGCAGCTCCGGAGGCAGACGTCCGGCGACCCGCCGTGCCTCCTCCTGGGCCACGGCCTCTGCGTCGGCGCGCAGACGGCGGACCTGGTCGGCGGCGGTCCTCGTCTCCAGCCAGCGCAGGTACCTGGCCGCCTCCTCGCGTACCAGGCCTTCAGCGGTGTCGACGTCACATGTGAGGGAGCGGGCTTCGGAGCCGGCAACCTGGCCCAGGTCGTGCAGGTCCAAGAGCTCTACACCGGGGATCTCACGCACCGCTGGGTCGACGTTGCGGGGCATGGACAGGTCCACGAGCAGCAGTGGCTGCGCACTGCGTGAGCGGGCCGCACGCAAGGACCTCGCCTCGACGAGGTGGTGGGGGGCCGCTGTCGCGACGATGGCCGCATCGGTCGTCTCGAGCAAACGCTCCACCTCAGCGAGGTCGACGACCCGCGCGCCGGCGTCCCTGAGCCGCTCCGTCCGCCGCAGCGTGCGGTTGGCCACCGTGACCCGCGCACCCGCCCGGACCGCCCGCGTGACGACAACCATGGCGACCTCGCCGGCGCCGACGACCAGCAGGCGACACCCGCGCAGGTCGCCGTCGCGCCAGCTCGTCACCGCGTCCACGCCAGCTCCTGCAACCGACCGGCCTGAGGCAGCGAAGGAGGTCTCGCGGTGCACCCGGCGGGAGGCGCTCACGGCGCAGGCCAGCAGGCGGTTCAGCTCCGGCCCGCTGACGCCGGCGACGCGGCTAGCCTCTGCGGCAGCACGGACCTGACCGACGATCTCCCGCTCCCCGAGCACGAAGGACGTCAGCCCCGCCGTCACCCGCAGCAGGTGGTGGACGGCATCCGGGCCGGTGCGGACGGCACCGGCCGCGTCCAGCACTCCCGCCGGCACTTCTCGCTCGTTTCCCAGAGCCCTGACCAGGAGCCGCGCATCTTGCGGGTGTGCAGAGACGGCGTAGAGCTCGACCCGCTGGCAGGTCGACAGCAGCGCCAGCTGCGAGACGCCGGCACCCGCAGCCAGGCGCGGCAGACTCGCGGCCAGGTCCTCCCGGCGAAACGCCAGCCGCTCGAGCAGCTCCAGTCCGGCGTGGCAACCCGTCACCGAGACGCACGTGACGGCGGTCATGGCGCCCTGCCGTCCGACACCATGGCAAGCAGCGTCTCGGCGGCGGGACGGTGGGAGCCGTACGGCGCCGCTGCGAGGTACGCCCGGAGGTCGCGAATCCCGGGTTCTCCACGCCTCAGTCCCATCAGGTAGATCAGCCCCCTGGTGTAGAGGGCGTCGGGATACCGCGGGTGCTTGGCCAGCACGGCGTCGACGAGACGCTTGCCCTCCGTGGGCCGGCCGGCTGCCAGGGCCACCAGCGCCAGCGCCGTGTTGGCCTCAGGGTTCGCCTTGTCCAGCCGGACGACGGCCAGGTACTCGACCGTCGACAGCTGCGCCTGGTCCACGCCGGCGTACGCCCGGGCGAGGTCCAGGTGGGCCTCGACGTCGCGCGGCCGCGCCCGTACGCGCGTGAGGGCCGAGCTCAAGGCGGCCAGTTCTTCGTCGGTGGGCTGGCCGGGCGTCGCTTGCATGGACGCCGGAGGGTCGCTGGACGCC
>DATFPQ010000181.1:0-10811 GCA_035264765.1 Actinomycetales bacterium
GGGACGGCGACGCCGAGCGCCGCGCACTCCCGCAGCACGATGCCGGCCAGCTCCTGCGCGAGCTCGGACGGCGCGAGCGGGTCGTGCTCGCTCGTGTACGCGATGCCGAACCCGCCGCCGATGTCCAGCTCCGGCAGCGTCACGCCGTGCTCGCGGACCACCTCGGCGTGCAGCCCGAGCACCCGCCGCGCGGCCACCTCGAAGCCCTGGACGTCGAAGATCTGCGAACCGATGTGGGAGTGCAGCCCCATCAGCTCGAGCTCCGGCCGGGCGAGGGTGCGCGCGACGGCCTCTCGCGCGACGCCTTCGGACAGCGAGAGCCCGAACTTCTGGTCCTCGTGGGCCGTGGCGATGTAGGAGTGGGTGTGCGCCTCGACGCCCACGGTCACCCGCAGCAGCACCGGTGCTCGTACGCCACGCTTCGCGGCCGCGTCGGCGATCCGGTCGATCTCGCCGAGGGAGTCGACAACGATCCGGCCGATTCCGGCGTCCAGCGCCCGGGCGATCTCGGCATCACTTTTATTGTTACCATGCAACCCTATACGTTGCAACGGCACGCCCGCGCGCAGCGCCACGGCGAGCTCGCCGCCCGTGCAGGTGTCGAGAGAGAGTCCCTCCTCGGCGATCCAGCGGGCGACCTCGGTCGTCAGGAAGGCCTTTCCCGCGTAATAGATGTCGGCGCCGCCGCACAGGTCCGCGAACGCGTCGGCGAACGCGTCACGGAACGCTCCGGCTCGGGCCCGAAAGTCCCGCTCGTCGACCACGTATGCCGGGGTCCCGTACTCCGCCGCGATCCGGTCGACGGGCACACCCGCCACCTCCAGCCGGCCAGTGGGCGCACGACGCACGCTCTGCGCCCACAGCTGCGGCACCAGGGCGTTGACGTCGTCCGGCGGCCGCAGCCAGGACGGACCCCGGTATCCGTCCGCGTGCAGGGCGCCCGCCTCGTGCGCGCGCACTACATGCGCTCCGGTGCGGAGACCCCGAGCAGGTCGAGGCCGCGGGCGAGCACTGTGCGGGTGGCCTCGTTCAGCCACAGCCGAGTGCGGTGCAGGTCCGTGACCTCCTCGTCCGCGTTCTGCGGGCGGACGCGGCACAGGTCGTACCACTTGTGGTAGGCGCCGGCCAGGATCTCGAGGAAGCGGGCGACCCGGTGCGGCTCGCGCAGCTCCGCGGCGGTGGCGACGACGCCCGGGAACTGGCCGAGCGTGGCCAGGAGCACCGACTCGGTCTCGTGGTCGAGCAGGGACGGGTCGAAGCCGTCCTCGGTGCGCACGCCGTCCTCGATCGCCAGCCGCGTGACGTTGCTGGTCCGAGCGTGCGCGTACTGGACGTAGAAGACGGGGTTGTCGTTGCTGCGTTTGGTCAGTAGGTCCGGCTCCAGAGTGATCGGCGAGTCCGCCGGGAACCGGGCGAGCGAGTACCGGACCGCATCCCGGCCGAGCCAGTGCACCAGGTCGCGCAGCTCGATGATGTTGCCTGCCCGCTTGCTCAGCCGGGCCCCGGCGACGGTGACCAGCTGCCCGATGAGCACCTCGATGCTGCGCTCCGGGTCGTCCCCGGCGCACGCGGCGATCGCCTTGAGCCGTGCGACGTAGCCATGGTGGTCGGCGCCCAGCATGTAGACCTTCTCGGCGAAGCCCCGGTCGCGCTTGCTGAGGTAGTAGGCGGCGTCGGCGGCGAAGTAGGTGGTGCTGCCGTCAGAGCGGAGCAGCACGCGGTCGCGGTCGTCGCCGAAGTCGGTCGTGCGCAGCCACACCGCGCCGTCCCGGTCGACGACGTGGCCCTGCTCGCGCAGCCGGGCGACGGCCTTCTCGACGGCTCCGGTGGCGTGCAGGGTCCGCTCGCTGAACCAGACGTCGAAGTGGACGCCGAACTCCGCGAGCACCTCCTTGAGCTCGGTCAGCTGCGCCTGGTAGGCCAGCTCCCGCACCTCGTCCAGCGGTGCCTGGTCGACGCTGCGGCCCTGCGCGACAAGCTCCGCGCGCACCTTCTCGGCGAGCTCGACGACGTACTCCCCGTGGTAGCCGTCCTCGGGGACGTCCTCGCCGCGCAGGCGGGCCAGCACGGATGCGCCGAACTTGTCCATCTGCGCGCCGTGGTCGTTGATGTAGAACTCGCGGGTGACGTCGGCCCCGGCCGCGCTGAGCACGCGCCCGAGGGCGTCCCCCAGGGCCGCCCAGCGGGTGTGGCCGATGTGCAGGGGCCCGGTGGGGTTCGCCGAGACGAACTCGAGGTTGACCACGTGACCGGCCAGCGTCTTGTTGTTCCCGTACGCCGCACCCGCCAGCACGATGGTGCGCGCGAGCTCCCCGGCGGAAGCCGCGTCGACCACGACGTTGAGGAACCCGGGCCCCGCGACGTCGACGCTCTTGACACCCGGCACCTCGGCCAGCCGGGCGGCAAGGACCTTGGCGACCTGGCGCGGCGGGACCCCGGCCCCCTTGGCCAGCTGCAGGGCGACGTTGGTGGACCAGTCGCCGTGGTCGCGGTTGCGGGGACGCTCGACCGTCACCGTGTCGGGCACGGCGACGGCAAGCTCGCCGGCGGCGACGGCGTCGGCGAGGACGCCGCGGACGGCCAGGGACAGGTCTTCGGGGGTCACCCTGCGAGTTTACCGGCGTGCGCCCCGGCCCCTGGCGGCCCGACCACCCGGCCTTGGTGCGCGTGGATCGAGCGCCTAGTGCACGCGCCCACCGGAGGCGAGCACGCCGACGATGGCGACCAGCTCGTCCGGGTCGAAGGGCTTGGCGATGAAGGCGTCCACGGTGGCCTGCTCGGCCTGGGCCCGGTGGTGCCGCTGCACCGAGGCGGTCACCATCACGACCGGCAGGTGCTCCAGCCGCGGATCGGTGCGGATCATCGACACGGTCCACCAGCCGTCCCGTCGCGGCATCAGCGCGTCGACGGTGACGACGTCCGGCAATGGCGCCGAGGTGTCGGAGAGGATGTCCAGCGCCTCGAGCCCGTCGTGGGCCTGGATGACCTCGTAGCCCTCGAGCTCGAGGTTCATCGCGATGAGTGTGCGGACCGAGTCCGTGTCGTCGCACACCAGGACGCGCGGCGAGGTCAGCGAGCTGACGCGACGTCGACGCGCCCCTGCGCCGCCCGGACCACCGGCGTCAGGGCCGCTCCTGCCACCGGACACGCTCATGGCGCTCATGGTAGGACCGCTGCTGCGATCTTGGGTCCGAACGGCACCGATGGGCCGGACGACGTGCAGGCGATGGTGCCCCCGGCAGGATTCGAACCTGCGCTTTCGCCTCCGGAGGGCGACGCTCTATCCCCTGAGCTACGGGGGCTCGGGGCTGAAACAGGCTACCAGCCCGCTACTGGGCGACCGAACCAGGCGGTCACTGCCCGGCGACGTACTCCCAGTGCCAGGCCTCCGGGCGACTGCCGCCGGGCCGCGCCCAGACGGGATTGTCCCAGCCGAACTTGGGCGCGTTCGCATGCAGCCAGCGGTTCTGCCGGGTGCCCGTCACCTCGGCGCCGTCGCACAGGTCCGCCGCCAGCCCCAGGCCGTGCTCGCTCGTTCCCGGGCGCGCGGCCAGCCCGGGCTTGCGGGCGGCCAGGCTGACCTGGGAGGCGTAGGAGCGGTAGGAGTCGGTGAGGCACAGGCGCTTGCCGAACGCGGCGCGGTATGCGGCGCTCAGCCGGATCAGCCCGACGGCGGCGTCGGCCCGCAGCCGGTGACCCGGCGCGAACGGCAGCCGGCACAGCTGGGACAGCGGGATGCGCCCGTTCGCGAAGTCGTGTCGGCTGACCTTGCCGGCGCACGAGGCGGTACTGGCCAACGCCTTGCTCGTCGACGCCCTCCTCGTCGAGGCCTTGCCGGCCGAGGCGGCGGCACGGGTGCTGAGCTCGAGCCGGGCCTTCGACCGCGACACCGCCGTCAGCCGCAGCTGGGACCGGGACAGCCGGGGCACGCGCGCCGCGACGACCGGAGCCGCCGACGCGTCCTGCCCACTGACCCGGGCGCTCGGCGCAGCTCCGGCGTCCGCGGTCAGCGTGATGGGCCGAGCAGCAGCCGCCTCCACCCGCTGCGGCAGGGCCTCGCTGATGCCGAAGGCGCCCGCGGTGATGCTCGCGGCAGCGACGGCGCCGAGGCCGCGAAGCACCCTGCGGCGCGCGGACGACGGCTGCGGCACGGCCCGGCGCCGGCCCACGTACGTCGTCGAGCGGGCGCGGGGTACAGCGGCCACAGGCGGTCTCCGGGAGTCGTGACGGCGAGCGGGGTGCGGGCGCGCGACGGTGCGCGAGACGCCCGGGATGTCCCAACCCTAGGTGCCATACACCTAGCCGCCGGAAGCCGCAGTGCGGCATGTGTGACGAATGTCACATCGTGCGCCCCAGAGGGGCTGGGGGCGGCGCGGCGGAGCAGTGCAGCCAGACGAACCCAGGACGGCTAGCGGGCGGCGTCGCTGCGTCGCAGCGCACCGTGCCGGCGCGTCTCGTCACGAACCTCGCCGACCAGCTCCTCCAGCACGTCCTCCAGGAACACCACGCCGGTGAGCCCTTCCCGGTCCACGACGCCCGCGAGGTGGGCGCCGGACCGTTGCATGGCGGCCAGGACGTCCTCGACGTCGTCGGCCGCGCCGACGGTGACCAGCGAGCGGACGCGCTTGGCGGGCAACGGCTCCTCGTACCGCGCGTCGTCGGCGTACAGGACGTCCTTCAGGTGCACGTACCCGGTCAACGTTCCGCCGGCGCCCACCACCGGGAACCTGGAGAACCCGGTGCGGGCGACCAGCCGCTCCACCTCGGCGGGCGTGGATCCCGCGGCGACGGTAACCAGGTCGCCGAGCGGGACCGCGACGTCGCCGGCGTCCCGGTCGCTGAACTCCAGCGCGCCCGCGACCAGCGCGTGCTCGTGACCCAGCAACCCTTCCCGATGCGACTCCTGGACGATCGACTGCACCTCCTCGGCCGTGAACGCCGAGGTCACCTCGTCCTTGGGCTCCACGCGCAGCAGCCGGAGGACGCCGTTCGCGACGCCGTTGAGCACGAGGATCAGCGGCGCCAGCACCCGGGACAGCCAGACCAGCGGCGGCGCAAGCACCAGCGCCACCCGGTCCGGGCCGGCGATCGCGAGGTTCTTGGGGACCATCTCGCCGACCACCACGTGCAGGTACACGACGAGCGTCAGGGCGAGCGCGAAGGCGACCGGGTGGACGAGGTCCTCCGGCAGGCTCAGCGCCGCGAACGGCGACTCGAGCAGGTGCGCGAGCGCCGGCTCGGCCACCGCGCCGAGGCCCACCGAGCAGACTGTCACGCCGAGCTGCGCGCAGGCGAGCATGGCAGAGACGTGCTCCATCGCGTACAGCGTGGTCCGGGCGCGGCGTGAGCCCGCGGTGGCCGCCGGCTCGATCTGGCTGCGGCGGGCGGCCATGGTCGCGAACTCGGCGCCGACGAAACAGGCGTTGCCCACGAGCAGGACGACCGCGACGGCGAAGGCCGCACCCGTACTCATCGGCCCCGCCCCCGGGCCGACCCATCGACCTCGGCCGCCGCGACCAGGTTGGCGCCGTCGTTCTCGGCTTCGGGACGCCAGCGCAGCCGGTCGACCCGGCGGCCGTCCATCCGGGTCACGTGCAGCGCCCCGCCGGGCAGCTCGACCTGGTCGCCCGGCACGGGCACCCGGCCCAGCTGGGCCATGACGAAACCGCCGACCGTCTCGTAGGCGCCGTCGTCCGGGACGTCAGCCCCCACCCGGTCGCGGACCTCGTCCGGACGCCACAGACCGGGAACCACCCACGACCCGTCCCGCAGCCGGCGAGCGCTGCTTCGGTTGCGGTCGTGCTCGTCGGCGACCTCGCCGACGATCTCCTCCACGACGTCCTCCAGCGTGACGACCCCGGACGTTCCGCCGTACTCGTCGACCACGACGGCCAGCTGCAGGCCCTGGTCGCGGAGCTGGTCCAGCAGCGGGTCGAGCCGGACCGTCTCGGGCACGAGCAGCATCGGCGACATCAGCGCGGCCACGGGCACCTCCGCGCGCCGCTCGGGCGGAACCGCGACGGCCTTCTTCACGTGCACGACCCCCACTACGTCGTCCAGCCCCTCCTGCACGACCGGGAACCGGGAGTGCCCGCTGCTGCGGGCCAGCCGCACGACCTCCGCCGCGGACTCGTCCCGGTGCACGACCGTGCAGCGCAGCCGCGGCGTCATGACGTCGGCCGCGGTCCGCTCGCCGAAGCCCAGCGACTGGGTGACGAGTCGGGCCGTCGTGGGGTCGAGCGTCCCGGCCTCCGCGGACCGGCGCACGAGCGAGGCGAGCTCCTGCGGCGTGCGGGCGCTGGAGAGCCCCTCGCGCGGCTCGACGCCGACGCCCCGCAGGAACGCGTTGGCGCTTCCGTTGAGCAGCGCGATCAGGGGACGGAACAGCAGGGTGAAAAGCCGCATCGGTGCGGCCACGACCTGCGCGGTCCGCAGCGGCTCGGCGATCGCCAGGTTCTTCGGTACCAGCTCGCCAAGGACCATCGAGAAGGCGGTGGCCAGGACCAACGAGGCGCCGACCGCCACCGGCTCGATCAGCCCCTCGGGCATCCCGACGGCCTCGAGCGGCGCGTGCAGCAGCCGCGCGACGCTCGGCTCGGCGAGGTAGCCCACGAGCAGCGTGGTGAGCGTGATGCCGACCTGGGACGCCGACAGCTGTGTCGAGAGGCGGTGCAGCGCGGCCAGGACCCCCTTGGAGCGAGGGTCACCTGCGGCCACGGAACGCTCGACCGAGGAGCGGTCGAGGGCGACGAAGGCGAACTCCGCGGCGACGAACAGCGCGGTCCCGAGAGTGAGCAGAACGGCGAGGAGGACGAGCAGCCACTCGGTCACGACCGGCTGCTCCCGGGTCTGTGCGGCTCGGCAGGCGAGGGCTCGACGGGCGGCGGTCTCATCGGACCGATCGTACGCCGCCGGGCCGGTTCGGCCCGCACCAGACGCTCCTCACCAGCCACCGGGCAGAGGGCGCCCCTCCTCGTACCCGGCGCCGGACTGCAGCCCGACGACGGCACGCTCGTGCAGCTCCTCCAGGCTGCGGGCGCCGACGTACGTGCACGCGCTCCGCACGCCGGAGGTGATCTGGTCGAGCAGGTCCTCGACGCCGGGTCGCTCGGGGTCGAGCATCATCCGCGAGCTGGAGATCCCCTCCTCGAACAGGCCCTTGCGGGCCCGGTCGAACGCCGACTCCTCCCGGTTGCGGGCGGCAACCGCGCGCGCGGACGCCATCCCGAAGCTCTCCTTGTACTGGCGACCCTGCGCATCCGTCATCAGGTCGCCCGGGCTCTCGTAGGTGCCCGCGAACCAGGAGCCGATCATGACCTGGCTGGCACCCGCGGCGAGGGCGAGCGCGACGTCGCGCGGGTGCCGCACCCCGCCGTCGGCCCACACGTGCGCACCGACCGCGCGGGCGGCGGCCGCGCACTCGAGCACGGCCGAGAACTGAGGGCGGCCGACGGCGGTCATCATCCGCGTGGTGCACATGGCACCGGGCCCGACACCGACCTTGACGACGTCCGCACCGGCTTCGACCAGGTCTCGGACGCCGTCGGCGGTGACCACGTTGCCGGCCACGACCGGGACGCTGGGCCGCAGTGCCCGGACGGCACGCAGGGCCTCCAGCATCTTGCGCTGGTGGCCGTGCGCGGTGTCGACGACCAGGCAGTCTGCGCCGGCCGCGAGGAGCTGCTCGGCCTTGCCGGTCACGTCGCCGTTGATGCCGACGGCGACCGCCACCCGCAGCCGGCCGGAGTCGTCGAGCGCCGGTCGGTACAGGGTCGAGCGCAGCGCCCCGGTGCGGGTCAGGACGCCCGCCAGCCGGCCCCCACGGACCACCGGCGCGAACCGGCGTCGCGCCTCGTGCAGTCGGTCGAACGCCACCCGCAGGCCTTCCGGCCCCTCGACCTGGTCGGCGTCGAGCACGAGCGGCTCGCGGCTCATGACCTCGTCGAGGCGGGTGTAGCGGTCGACGTCCGTGCAGTCGTCCATGGTCACCACGCCGACCGGGCAGCGGTCGGCGTCCACCACAACCACGGCGCCGTGCGCGCGCTTGGGGATGAGGTGCAGCGCGTCGAGGACCGTGTCGTGCGGCTCGAGCACCAGCGGCGTCTCGAGCACGTTCGAGCGGGCCTTGACCCATGCCACCACCTCGGCCACCACGTCGAGCGGCACGTCCTGCGGAATCACGGCGAGCCCACCGCGCCGCGCGATCGTCTCGGCCATCCGGCGTCCGGACACGGCCGTCATGTTGGCGACCACGACCGGCACCGTTGTCCCGGTGCCGTCCGTGGTGGAGAGGTCGACGTCCAGGCGGGAGGTGACGTCGGATCGGGACGGCACGAGGAACACGTCGCTGTAGGTGAGGTCGCCGGTCGGGGGCTGTCCGGCAACGGAGCCGTCGAGGAATCGCACGCCGGAACGATACGGGGACGCGCCGACAGCCCGGTCGTACAGTTCGGCCATGAGCAGCCCGCCCGGCACGGAGCCCTCGCCGCCGCGGCGCGTCCTGGTGGTCGAGGACGAGCCCACGATCGCGCACGCCGTCGCCACCCGGCTGCGCGCCGAGGGGTACCAGGTCGACGTCGCGGGCGACGGCCCAAGCGCGGTCGACAGCGCCCTGCGGCAGCCGCCGGACGTCATGGTGCTGGACGTCATGCTGCCCGGCTTCGACGGCCTCGAGGTGTGCCGACGAGTGCAGGCGCACCGGCCGCTGCCGGTGCTGATGCTCACCGCGCGGGACGACGAGACGGACGTCCTGGTGGGGCTGGGGGTCGGAGCCGATGACTACATGACCAAGCCGTTCTCCATGCGCGAGCTGGCGGCCCGGGTCAACGCCCTCCTCCGCCGGGTCGCTCGGGCCAAGGTGCTCACCGAGCAGGACAGCGAGCCCGCGCCGCTCACCCTCGGGCCGGTGGAGGTCGACCGCGCCGAGCGCCGCGTGCGTCGCGACGGCGACGAGGTGCACCTGACGCCGACCGAGTTCGACCTGCTGGTTCGACTGGCCTCCAGCCCCCGCACCGTGCTCACGCGGGAGACGCTGCTGGCCGACGTCTGGGACTGGGCCGACGCGTCCGGCACCCGCACCGTCGACAGCCACGTGAAGGCGCTGCGGCGCAAGCTGGGGCCGGGCCTGATCCGCACGGTCCACGGCGTCGGGTACTCCGCCGAGCCGACCCCGCCGGGGGACGAGGACGAGGACGAGGACGGCGGGTCGCCGTGAAGCGACCCGGACCGGCGTCGGTCTGGGGTCTGCGGCCGCTCGACCCCCTGCGGTCGCTGAAGATCAAGCTCGGCGTGCTGGTGGCGGCGACCTGCACGACGACCGCGGTGGCCGTCTGGGCCGGCCTGCACAACGAGCTCGCCACCCGGTACACCCTCCCGCTCTCGGTGCTGCTGGCCCTGGTGGTCACCCAGGTGCTGGCCCACGGCATGACCTCGCCGCTGCGGGAGATGACCGCCGCCGCCCAGGCGATGGCCCGGGGGGACTACAGCCGGCGCGTGCAGGCCACCAGCCGGGACGAGGTCGGCGAGCTGGCCTTCGCCTTCAACCGGATGGCGGAGGACCTCGGGGACGTCGACCGGCAGCGTCGCGAGCTGGTCGCCAACGTCAGCCACGAGCTGCGCACGCCGGTGTCGGCGCTGCGTGCGGTGCTCGAGAACCTCGTCGACGGGGTCACCACGCCGGACGACGCCACGCTGCGGGCCGCGCTGACCCAGACCGAGCGGCTGGGCGACCTGGTGACGCAGCTGCTGGACCTGTCCCGCGTCGAGGCGGGGGCCGTGCCGCTGCGCCGCGACCTGGTGCCACTGCAGGAGTTCCTGCTCACCTGCGTCGAGGAGGCCGACCTGGCCGGGCGTGACGTCCGCTACGAGGTCGACGTGGCGCCGCACGGGCTGCGGGCGAACGCCGACCGCGACCGGCTGCACCAGGTGGTCGCCAACCTGCTCGACAACGCCGCGCGGCACTCCCCCGCAGGTGGGACGGTGACGGCCCGCGCCCGCGCGACGGTCGGCGGGGTCCAGCTCGACGTCGTCGACGAGGGACCCGGGATCGACCCGCGCGACCGGGAGCGGGTGTTCGACCGGTTCCACCGCGGTGGCCGGTCGGCGCAGGACGGCGGCACCGGGCTCGGGCTGGCCATCGCGCGCTGGGTGGTGAGTCTGCACGGCGGCAGCATCCGGGTGGTCGAGACCGACGCGGGCTGCGACATCCGGGTGACCCTGCCGGTGTGAGACGCGACCTCACGGGTGATGCGCCCCTGCCCCGCGCGAGGCGTGCTGAGGGACTAACGTGGGCTTCCCGGGCCGACCCGCCCGGGCGGAGCTCCGGCGCTCCGCACAGCCGTCAAGACGGAAGAGGCGATCACCGCCGTGCCGCAGGAGCCCACCAGCAGCGACGCGATGGCGGCCTTCGGGCCTAACGAGTGGCTTGTCGACGAGCTGTACCAGCAGTACCTCCAGGACAAGTCGTCAGTGGACAAGGCGTGGTGGGAGTTCTTCGCCGACTACACGCCCGGTGAGACGGGCCAGCGGTCGGACGCCGAGTCGGACCAGCGGCCGGACACGGACCGGGACCAGCCGGAGAGCCGTGCCGACGGCCGCACCGCCGGCAAGGACGCCCAGGGCAACGGGGCGCCCGCAACCGCGAAGCCCGCGGGCCAGTCGGCGCGACCGGCCGCCCAGGACTCCGCACCGGCGGCCGCACCAGCGGCTGCACCAGCGGCTGCACCAGTGCCGGCCCCGCCGAAGCAGACCCCCGCGCCGGCCCCGGCGGCTCAGCAGACCCCCGCGCCGGCCCCGGCGGCTCAGCAGACCCC
>DATFPQ010000182.1:0-4832 GCA_035264765.1 Actinomycetales bacterium
CTCTTGCCGTTGCCGCCGTCGTCGCTGCGGCCCTTGCCCTTGCCGCCGTCGTCGCTGCGGCCCTTGCCCTTGCCGCCGTCCTCGCTCCGGCCCTTGCCCTTGCCGCCGTCCTCACTCCGGCCCTTGCCCTTGCCGCCGTCCTCACTCCGGCCCTTGCCCTTGCCGCCGTCGTCGCCCTTCCCACCGTGACCCCGGCGACCCGGGCTGGTGCGCGGCTTCGGGTTCCCGGTTGACGTCGAGGTCCCGGTGGACGTGGGCGTCTTAGTGGGCGTCGTCGCCTGGTTGGAGGTCGGCGTCTCGGTGGGCTTCGGCCTCCCCGTGGACGTGTGCGCCCCGGTGGGCATCCCCGCGGAGGTGTGGGGCGTTGGCCGCTGCGGCGTGCTGGTGGGCCTGGACGTCGCGGACGCCGGGCGAGCCGGATGGGTGCTCGTCACCGACTCGGCGCCTGCCCGGCCGCGCGGTCGCACCCCGGCGGGCCGGGCCCCGAGCACGCTGCCGGCCGGTTCCACGAGCTCGGTGGACCCTCGCACGCCGTCGGCCGAGGTCTCGGTCGGGGGCTTTGCCAGCCCCGCGGCGCCGTCGACGGCCTCGACCGCCTGCGCCGGGCGAGGAGCCGGCTGGCGTTGCACCAGGGCCGACACGGCGAGCGGGTGCAACACCGCGACCTCGCCGGTGTGCCTCGGCGCGGCCGGGCTGACCGCGGCGCTCGTACCGGGGCCGGCCTGCACCCGCCGCGGCGCGGCGGGCAAGACCGGACCTGAGGCGTCCGCCACAAGCCCATCTGGCGTGGAGGTGAGGACCAGCGCGACGACGGTGGTGACCACCACACCGCCGACGGCGAGCCCGAGATCTTGACGCTGCATCCGCCCAAGTTAGGCGATGTCGGGCCGGTTCAGGCGCGAATCCGCTGATCCACGATCCGGCGCATCTTGCCGACCGAACGTTCGATCCGGTTCGGGTCGAGGACGTCGACGCTGACCGTGACGCCCACCAGGTCCTTGACCAGAGCCACGAGGGTCCGGCCTGACGCCTCCGCATCCTCGGGCGTGGCGTCCGGGCGTCTTTCGACGCGCACGCACATGTCATCCAACCGGCCATCTCTCGTCAGCACGCACTGGAAGTGCGGCGACAGCGCCGGCGTCCGCAGGATGATCTCCTCGATCTGCGTCGGAAATACGTTGACCCCACGCACGATCATCATGTCGTCAGTGCGACCGGTGACCTTCTCCATCCGGCGCATGGTCCGCGCGGTTCCCGGCAACAGCCGGGTTAGGTCGCGGGTGCGGTACCGGATGACCGGCATGGCCACCTTGGTGAGCGAGGTGAAGACCAGCTCACCCTTCTCGCCGTCCGGGAGAACCTCGCCGGTGAGCGGGTCGATGACCTCGGGGTAGAAGTGGTCCTCCCAGACGTGCAGGCCGTCCTTTGTCTCCACGCACTCGTTAGCTACGCCCGGGCCCATCACCTCGGACAGCCCGTAGATGTCGACGGCGTGCATGTCCAGCCGCTGCTCCATCTCGGTGCGCATCTCGTTGGTCCACGGCTCGGCACCGAAGATGCCGACCTTCAACGAGGTCGAGCGCGGGTCGATCCCCTGCCGCTCCATCTCGTCGACGATGGCAAGCATGTAGGAGGGCGTCACCATGATGACGTCCGGCCGGAAGTCCTGGATCAGCATCACCTGGCGCTCGGTCATGCCACCCGACACCGGCACGACCGTGCAGCCCAGCGCCTCAGCGCCGTAGTGAGCCCCAAGCCCGCCGGTGAAAAGGCCGTACCCGTACGCGACGTGCACCGTGTGGCCGGGGCGACCGCCACTGGCCCGGATGGAACGTGCCATCACCCTGGCCCAGGTCTGGATGTCGTTGGCGGTGTAGCCGACGACGGTGGGCTTGCCGGTCGTGCCCGAGGATGCGTGCAGCCGTGACACCTGCTCCCGCGGAACGGCGAACATGCCGAACGGATAGTTGTCGCGCAGATCCTGCTTCGCGGTGAACGGGAACCTGGCGAGGTCCTGCAATGCGGTGCAGTCCTCGGGATGCAGGCCCGCCGCATCGAACGCCCGCCGGTAGTGCGGCACGTTGTCGTACGCGTGCCGCAGTGACCACTGCAGCCGCCGCAGCTGCAGGGCCTGGAGCTCGTCCTTGGACGCGGTCTCGATGGGCTCGAGGTCGTCCGGCGCCGGCGTGAGGTCCTCCACGTGGCCTCCTCTCAGCAGGCGCAGGCATCCTTGCCCGACCGAACGTTCGGTCATATGCTGCCCTCCTGCCGAGAGCGAACACAACCCCCGACGCAGCACAGACAACGCCCCGCGGAGGGCCCATGGCCACGCCAGCGCACGTCACGCCAGGCGCAAGCGGCGACACGGCTTCTGCGGCCCACGTCGATCCGGGCAGACCTGACGACACGGCGACTGCGGCCGATGTCGCCCCCGGCGCAACACGCGACACGATCGCTGCGGCTAATGCCACCCCGCGGAGAACGCGCGCCACGGTCAACACGGCCAACGCCACCCCCCGCAGAACGCGCGACACGGTCGCTGCGGCCGATGTCACGCCGGGCAGAACCGGCGACGCGATCGCTGCATCTGCGGTGCCGACCGCCGAGCTCGGCAGGCGCCGTCACGACCTCGACTCGCTGCTCGCGGTCGCGGTGCGGGTGTTCAACGAGCGGGGATACGACGGCACGAGCATGGGTGATATCGCGGCCGCATCAGGGCTGTCGAAGTCGTCCATCTACCACCACGTCGAAGGCAAGGAGCAGCTGCTGCGACTTGCCCTCGAGCGCGCGGTCGAGCCGCTCTTCGCCGTGATCCAGGAGCCCGCGGCGGGGCAAGGACCGGCGATCGGGCGTCTGCAGTACGTGGTGTACCGCGAGGTCCAGGTGCTCACCGAGCAGCTCCCCTACGTGACGCTGCTGCTCCGGGTGCACGGCAACACCGAGACGGAACGCTGGGCACTGGACCAGCGCCGGCGCTTCGACCGGTTCGTCACTGGCTTGGTCGCCCAGGCAGCCTCGGACGGCGACGTGCGCACCGACGTCGACGCATCCGTCGTCACCCGGCTGTTGTTCGGCATGATCAACTCTCTGGTGGAGTGGTACGACCCGCACCCCGAAGAGGACCCGGGTGGCACAGCAGTCGCCCAAGGGACGACCTCAACCACTGGCCGCGCCCGCGCCACCCGCGTCGGCGCCGGCACTCGCGCAGCGACCCAGGGATCCAGCGGCGCCGTGACGGCGTCCAGCGGCACTGTGACGGCGGACGCCCTCGCCGACGCCGTAGTCCGACTGGCGTTCGACGGTCTGCGCGCCTAGTCCCTCCGGCCCCGCCTGGTGCCGCCCCAGTGTCGGCCAGTATCCAACCCCCCGCGCCGGGGCTGTCCGTCCCGCGCAGCCACGTCCGATCTCCCCGCGCCGGGGGCTGCCCGTCAGACGCGGCTGCGTCTGACCTCCGCGAGCCCCGCGCCGTCCTCCGGACGAACCGGGCGGGCGGCACGTCTGCGGGCCCCTTCGACCCACGGGCACCGCCTTGACCGCCGGACGCCGTGACGGCACCATGACAGGAGGCTAAACCGAACGTTCGGTCGGTTGGAGTGCTGGAGGACCCGTGGACATCGACGACCGGGAGGCCGGGGCGCGGTTCGATGCGCTGCTGGCGGACGACGAGCGGATAGAGCCACGGGACTGGATGCCCGCCGGGTATCGCAAGACACTGATCCGGCAGATCGCCCAGCATGCCCATTCCGAGATCATCGGCATGCAGCCCGAGGGCGCCTGGATCACCCGCGCGCCGAGCCTGCGGCGCAAGGCCATCCTGCTCGCCAAGGTGCAGGACGAGGCGGGGCACGGGCTGTACCTGTACTCCGCTGCCGAGACACTCGGCGTCGACCGCGCGGAGCTGCTCGACCTGCTGCACGCGGGACGACAGAAGTACTCCTCGATCTTCAACTACCCCACGCTGACCTGGGCCGACGTCGGGGCCATCGGCTGGTTGGTGGACGGCGCGGCAATCGTGAACCAGGTACCGATCTGCCGCTGCTCGTACGGCCCCTACGCCAGGGCCATGGTTCGGATCTGCAAGGAGGAGTCCTTCCACCAGCGGCAGGGCTTCGAGCTGTTGAACACGCTCTCGCACGGCACACCCGAGCAGCACGCGATGGCGCAGGACGCGGTGGACCGGTGGTGGTGGCCGAGCCTGATGATGTTCGGCCCGCCGGACGACCAGTCGCCCAACTCCGCGCAGTCCATGGCCTGGGGCATCAAGCGGCACAGCAACGACGACCTGCGCCAGCGGTTCGTCGACATGACCGTGCCGCAGGCCGAGGTGCTCGGCCTCACGCTGCCGGACCCCGGCCTGCACTGGGGCGGCGAGCACTGGCGGTTCGGCGCCATCGACTGGGACGAGTTCTACGAGGTGCTGAAGGGCAACGGACCTTGCAACGCGGAGCGGATCGAGCGGCGTACCAGCGCCCACCGGGAGGGCGGGTGGGTGCGCGAGGCGGCAACCGCCTACGCGGCCAAGCAGGCCGTACGGAGCGCGGGAGCAGTGGCGTGACCGAAGGCCCTACCCAGCACAGCAGTGCTGCAGAACTCAGCACCGAACAGCGCCCTGCTGCAGAACCCAGCACCGCACAGCGCGCTGCACCAGAAGCCAGCACCGAACAACGCCCTGCTACAGAACCCAGCACCGCACAGCGCGCTGCACCACAATTCAGCACCGAACGGCCCGGTGCTGCGGACGGGCGGCCCGAGCTCCAGGCGGAGGGCGGGCACGGGGCGGTCCCGGTCACTGGCGTGCCCACTGCGCCGACGTCGACCAACGCGGCCCGACG
>DATFPQ010000183.1:0-15259 GCA_035264765.1 Actinomycetales bacterium
ACGCCGGCAAGACGACGCTGACCAACGCGCTGGTCGGCGAGAAGGTCGGCATCGTCAGCAACCGGCCGCAGACCACCCGCCACGCGATCCGCGGCATCGTCACCCGCCCGGACGCCCAGCTCGTCCTCGTCGACACCCCTGGCCTGCACCGGCCGCGGACCCTGCTCGGGCAGCGGCTGAACGACGTGGTCCGCGAGACCCTCACCGAGGTCGACGTCGTCGGGTTCTGCCTGCCCGCCGACCAGAAGGTCGGTCCCGGTGACCGGTTCATCGCCACCGAGCTCGCGGCGATCCGGCGCGAGGGGCGTGGCACGCCGGTCGTCGCGATCGTCACCAAGACCGACACGGTCGACCGGGCTCGGCTGGCCGAGCACCTGCTGGCCGTCGACCAGCTCGGCTCCTGGGACGACATCGTCCCCACGTCCGCCGTGCGCGGCGAGCAGGTCGACGTCGTGGCCGACGTGCTGGTCTCGCACCTGCCTCCGGGACCGCCGCTGTATCCGGGCGGGGAGCTCACCGACGAGCCGGAGGCGGTCATGGTCGCCGAGCTCGTCCGCGAGGCGGCGCTGGAGGGCGTCCGGGACGAGCTGCCGCACAGCCTGGCGGTCGTCGTCGAGGAGATGCTGCCGCGCGAGGGGCGCCCCGCCGACGACCCGATGCTGGAGGTCCGGGTCAACCTCTTCGTCGAGCGGCCCAGCCAGAAGGCGATCGTCATCGGCCGGGGCGGGTCGCGGCTCAAGGAGGTCGGCACCAACGCCCGGCGCGGCATCGAGGCGCTGCTGGGGCAGCGGGTGTTCCTGGACCTGCACGTGAAGATCGCCAAGGACTGGCAGCGCGATCCCAAGCAGCTGCAGCGCCTGGGCTTCTGAGGGTCGCCCGGCCTCGAGCGGCCGGGCATGTCGCAAGCCGGGATATCCTGGACGCATGCGCGTGGGAGTCTTCGGTGCCACTGGTCAGGTCGGCGGGGTCATGCGGACCCTGCTGGCGGAGCGTTCCTTCCCCCTGGACGACGTGCGGTTCTTCGCGTCGGCCCGGTCGGCGGGCACGACGCTTCCCTGGGCCGGCGGTGAGGTGACGGTCGAGGACTCCGAGACCGCGGACCTGTCCGGCATCGACATCGCGCTGTTCAGCAACGGCAAGGAGGCCTCCAAGGCCTTCGCGCCGCGAGCGGCGGCGGCCGGTGCGATCGTCGTCGACAACTCCTCGGCCTGGCGCATGGACCCCCAGGTGCCGCTCGTCGTCAGCGAGGTGAACGGCGACGACCTCGCCGAGACCCCCAAGGGCATCGTTGCCAACCCGAACTGCACCACGATGGCCGCGATGCCGGTGCTCGCCCCGCTGCACGCCCAGGCCAGGCTCGTGCGGCTGCACGTGTCGTCGTACCAGGCGGTCTCGGGCAGCGGCGGCAAGGGCGTCGCCGAGCTCGACCAGCAGGTCCGCAAGGTCGCCGACGAGGCTGCTGCCCTCGCCTTCGACGGCCGGGCCGTGCAGCTGCCGGCGCCGTCGACGTACGTCAAGCCGATCGCCTACAACGTCCTGCCGCTCGCCGGCTCGATCGTCGACGACGGCAGCGGCGAGACCGACGAGGAGCAGAAGCTCCGCAACGAGAGCCGCAAGATCCTGCACATCCCGGACCTCGCGGTGGCCGCCACCTGCGTGCGGGTTCCGGTGTTCACCGGGCACAGCATGGCGATTCACGCCGAGTTCGCCGAGCCACTGTCGCCCGAGCAGGCGCTGGACCTGCTCCGCACCGCGCCCGGTGTCGAGCTCTTGGACGTCCCGACGCCGCTGGACGCCGCGGGGCGCGACCCGAGCTACGTCGGCCGCGTGCGCACCGACCCGACGGTCGACGGCGGCCGCGGGCTGTCGATGTTCGTCGTGGGCGACAACCTGCGCAAGGGCGCCGCGCTGAACGCCGTGCAGATTGCCGAGGAGCTGCTCGCGCGGCGGTTCTGAGCCCCGCGTGGACGACGTCGCAGCCAGGCGCGTAGCGTGAGCGCGTGCACACGGCGCTCCTTCTTCTTCGCCGCCGCGACGGGGCCCTCTAACAGGCCGGCCCCTCGTCGCGGGACCCTCTGGCGTGCCGGCCGCACCCACGACGCACAGGGCGAGAGATGACTCAGGACCAGCTGCAGGGCCGTTCGCACGACAGCTTCTGGAAGGACACGGCGCAGGCGCCGTCCGCCATGCCGGTGCACAAGTACCGGCCGTACCAGAAGACCTTCTCGGTCGACCTCCCGGACCGCACCTGGCCCGACCGCGTGATCGACCGGGCGCCGCGCTGGTGCGCCGTCGATCTGCGGGACGGCAACCAGGCGCTGATCGACCCGATGAGCCCGGCGCGCAAGCTGGCGATGTTCCAGCTGCTGGTGCGCATGGGCTACAAGGAGATCGAGGTCGGCTTCCCCTCGGCGAGCCAGACCGACTACGACTTCGTGCGGCAGTTGATCGAGGGCAACCACATCCCGGACGACGTGGTGATCCAGGTGCTGACCCAGTGCCGCGAGCACCTGATCGAGCGGACCTTCGAGTCCCTGCGCGGGTCCAAGCGCGCCATCGTGCACTTCTACAACTCGACGTCGACCCTGCAGCGTCGCGTGGTGTTCGGCCTCGACCGCGACGGCATCACCGACATCGCCACGCAGGGCGCGCGCCTGGCGCTGAAGTACGCCGAGATCATCACGCCGGACACCGAGATCCTCTACGAGTACTCGCCAGAGTCCTACACCGGCACCGAGCTGGAGTACGCGGTCGAGGTCTGCAGCGCGGTGATCGACGTCATCGACCCCACGCCGGCCCGGCCGCTGATCATCAACCTGCCCGCGACCGTCGAGATGGCGACGCCGAACGTCTACGCCGACTCGATCGAGTGGATGAACCGGCACCTGCCTCGGCGTGAGTCGATCGTGCTCAGCCTGCACCCGCACAACGACCGGGGCACCGGCGTGGCGGCCGCCGAGCTCGGCTACCTCGCCGGCGCGGACCGGATCGAGGGCTGCCTGTTCGGCAACGGCGAGCGCACCGGCAACGTGTGCCTGGTCACGCTGGGGCTCAACCTGTTCAGCCAGGGGATCGACCCGCAGATCGACTTCAGCAACATCGACGACATCCGCCGGACCGTCGAGTACTGCAACCAGCTGCCGGTCGGGGAGCGGCACCCGTACGGCGGCGACCTCGTCTACACCGCCTTCAGCGGCTCGCACCAGGACGCCATCAAGAAGGGCCTGGAGCACCTGGAGAAGGACGCGGCGGACGCCGGCAAGGAGGTCGACGAGCTGGTGTGGGCGGTGCCCTACCTGCCGATCGACCCCCGCGACGTGGGGCGCTCGTACGAGGCCGTGATCCGGGTGAACAGCCAGTCCGGCAAGGGCGGCGTGGCGTACCTGATGAAGGCCGAGCACCACCTGGACCTGCCGCGCCGGCTGCAGATCGAGTTCAGCGGCGTGGTCCAGCGGCACACCGACGACGAGGGCGGCGAGGTGTCGGCCGCGGACCTGTGGCGGGCGTTCCGGGACGAGTACCTGCCCGACCCCGACCACGCCTGGGGGCGGTTCTCACTCGCCGGCACGCAGCGCGCGACGTCCGCGGAGGGCCTGGACCGGCTCTCCGTCGACCTGCTCGACGCCGGGGAGCTGGTGCGGCTCGAGGGTGAGGGCAACGGGCCGATCGCGGCGTTCACGGCGGCCCTGGCCGACCGGGGGGTCGACGTCCGGGTGCTCGACTACCACGAGCACGCGATGAGCGCCGGTGGCGACGCGACGGCCGCCTCGTACGTCGAGTGCGCCGTCGACGGCCGGGTGCTGTGGGGGGTCGGGATCGACCCGAACATCGTCACGGCGTCCCTCAAGGCTGTCGTGTCCGCCGTCAACCGGGCTCAGCGCGCCGCGGCCTGATGCGTGGCGCCGGCCGCCCCAAGGCCGGGCCGTAGGACAATGGTGGCGTGAGCCTGTACCGCGACGAGGCCGTCGTCCTGCGCACCCACAAGCTGGGTGAGGCCGACCGCATCGTCACCCTCCTCACGCGGGAGAACGGACGGGTGCGGGCGGTCGCCAAGGGCGTCCGGCGGACGACGTCGCGCTTCGGCGCACGGCTGGAGCCGTTCTCGATGGTGGACGTCCAGCTCCACCGCGGTCGCTCCCTCGACATCGTCACCCAGGCCGAGACGCTGGCGCCGTACGGCGAGCGGCTGGTCGGGGACTACCCGAGGTACACCGCGGGACACGCCATGCTGGAGACGGCCGAGCGGCTGACCGAGGAGGGCGAGCCGGCGGTTCAGCAGTTCCTGCTCCTGGTCGGCGGACTGCGCACGCTGACGCGCGGCGAGCACGACTCCTCCCTGGTGCTGGACGCCTACCTGCTGCGCTCCCTCGCGGTCGCGGGCTGGGCCCCGAGCTTCCTGGACTGCTCGCGCTGCGGCGCATCCGGACCGCACCGCGCCTTCGCGGTGGCGGCGGGCGGGGCGGTGTGCCCGGCCTGCCGGCCCAGCGGCTCCGCCTCGCCGGCGCCCGCGACGCTGGAGCTGCTCGCTGCCCTGCTCGCGGGCGACTGGGGCGCCGCGGACGCCAGCGAGCCACGGCACCGGCGGGAGGGGAGCGGCATCGTCGCGGCGTACCTGCAGTGGCACCTCGAACAAGGGGTCCGCGCCCTGCGGCTGGTGGAGCGCTCGTGAGGGTCCGCCGTGCACGCTCGGTGCCGCGCGCGGCCGTCGTCGCGCCGCCGCCGCACCCATCCGGCGCACGCCCGCCCGAGCTGCCGCCCGACCTGGTACCCAAGCACGTGGCGGTCGTCATGGACGGCAACGGGCGGTGGGCCAACCAGCGCGGCCTGACCCGCACGCAGGGCCACGCCGCGGGGGAGGCGTCCCTGCTGGACGTCGTCGCCGGCGCCATCGAGGTTGGCGTCACGCACCTGTCGGCGTACGCGTTCTCCACCGAGAACTGGAAGCGCTCACCCGAGGAGGTGCGCTTCCTGATGGGCTTCAACCGCGACGTGATCCGCCGCCGGCGCGACGAGATGCACGCGTGGGGCATCCGGGTGCGGTGGGCCGGCCGACGCCCGCGGCTATGGCGCAGCGTCGTGACCGAGCTCGAGGCAGCCGAGGAGCTCACCCGGGACAATGACGTCCTCACCCTGACGATGTGCGTCAACTACGGCGGACGGGCGGAGATCGCGGACGCCGCGCGCGAGCTGGCGCGGGACGTTGCGGCCGGTCGCGTCGACCCCGAGCACGTGGACGAGCGCGTGCTCGGGCGGTACCTCGACGAGCCCGACCTGCCTGACGTCGACCTGTTCTGGCGCTCGTCCGGCGAGCAGCGGACGTCGAACTTCCTGCTCTGGCAGTCGGCGTACGCCGAGATGGTGTTCGACGACGTCCTGTGGCCGGACGTCGACCGGCGGAACCTGTGGGCCGCGATCGAGACGTACGCGCGGCGCGAGCGCCGGTACGGCGGCGCCGTCGATGCGGTGAACGCGGCGCCGCCCGCCCCCTGAGCGCCCGTTCGGGGGACTAGTGCCGGTCGCAGGTCCCGAAGATCTCCAGGGTGTGGCTGACGTCCCGGAACCCGTGCTCGTCCGCGACCCGGGTGGCCCAGCGCTCCACCGCGGGGCCCTCGACCTCGACCGTGCGCCCGCACTCCCGGCAGACCAGGTGGTGGTGGTGCCCCCCGCTGCACCGGCGGTACACGACCTCTCCGTCGTCGGTGCGCAGCGCGTCGACCTGCTGGTCGTCCACCAGGCCCTGCAACGCGCGGTACACGGTCGCCAGCCCGATGCCGCTGCCCTGCTGGCGCAGCTCCCCGTGGATCGACTGGGCGCTGCGGAACGACGTCTCACCCTCGAGGAAGGCGGCCACCGCCTCGCGCTGCCGGCCGGTGCGGCGTGGGGTCTCGGTCATCGCGGGACCTCCTCAGTGCTCGTCGTAGTGGCCGCCGTGCATCGCGTGCCGGTGGCCCTCGTGCACGTAGTCGATGTGGTCCCCGTGCACCACGGCCAGATGGCCGCAGCCCTCGGCGTGCTCGTGCGCCTGGTGCCCCTCCGCCACCTGGTGCCGGCGCCGCGCGGTCCGCCGGCGCAGCCCGGACAGCACCGAGGCAGCCACGAACACCGCCACGGCGAGGACGACGATCGTGCCACCGGACGGGGTGCCGGCGTAGAAGCTGGTGCCGATCCCGGTGACGCTGACCAGTACGCCGACCAGCACCGCGACCGCCAGGCTGGTCCGGAAGCTGGAACACAGCTGCTGGGCGATGGCGTTCGGCAGGATCATCAGCGCGCTGATCAGCAGCAGGCCGACGACCCGCATCGACACCACGACGGTCACTGCGGTGAGCACCGCCAGCGTCAGGTTGAGCGCCAGCACGGGCAACCCGACGGCGCGCGCGTACTCCGGGTCGTTCGCCACGGCGAACAGCCGGGGGGCGAGCACCACTGTCACGCCCAGCACCAGAAGCGCCAGCACCGCGAAGGTCGCCACGTCGGACCCGCTGGTCGTCGTAATGGCGCCGAACAGGTAGGCGTTCAGGTTGGCGGGCGTGCCCTCCGGTGACAGCGAGATCAGCACCACGCCGCCGGCGATGCCGCCGTAGAAGAGCACTGCGAGGGCGACGTCGCCACTGGTGCGCCCGCGCGCACGGATGAGCTCGATCGCCACGGCGCCCACCACGGCGGCGGCCAGCGCCGTCCACACCGGGGCCCGGCCGGTCAGCACGCCGGCCGCCACCCCGGCCAGGGCCACGTGTCCCATGCCGTCCCCGATCAGCGCCAGGCGGCGTTGCAGCAGGAAGATGCCGACGACGGGCGCGGCCAGCCCCACGAGCAGCCCGGCCAGCAGCGCCCGGCGCATGAAGTCGTACTGCAGCAGCTCCAGTGCCGAGGTCATCGGTCCTCCACCGGTGAGCCGAGCCACGGGCCGCGCCCTGCCCCCGGCCCCACACCCTGGTCGACGTCGGCGTGCGGGTCGGCGCAGTCGCCGGCCTCGTGCAGGTGATGACCGCCCGCGTGCTCGTAGCCGCCCGGGGCTGCGGCGAGCGGGCCGTCGTAGGTGATCCGCCCGTCGTTGACCACGAGGGCCCGGGTGACTACGTCGACCAACGGCCCCACCTCGTGGGTGACGATCAGCATGGTCACGCCGCGAGCGGTGAGCCGTCCGACGGTGCGGGCGAGGGCCTGCTGGCTGGCCAGGTCGACTCCGGCGGTCGGTTCATCCATGACCAGCACCTCCGGTTCCGCGGCCAGCGCGCGGGCGATGAGCGCTCGTCGCTGCTGGCCGCCCGAGAGCTCGGCGATGTCGTTACCCGCCAGGGGAGCGAGGTCCACGGCCTCGATCGCCTTCTCGACGACCTCGCGGTCGTGCGCCCGAAGCCGGCCGTGCCAGCCCAACCGGGGGAGGCGGCCCGACGCGACGACCTCGCGGACCGTCGAGGCGACCGTCCCGCCGACCGTGTGCCGCTGCGGGACGTAGCCGACCCGGGCGCGGTCCTGGCGGGTCCGCAGCGGGCGGCCGAGGAGCTCGACCTCCCCGCCGAGCACCGTCGCGAGCCCGAGCAGCCCCCGTACGAGCGTGGTCTTTCCGGAGCCGTTGGGGCCCATGATCGCCACCACCTCGCCGTCGACAACGGTGAGGTCGGCGTCGCGGACGACCGCACGCTCGCCGTACCCGATGCTGACCCCGGACAGCCGCACCACCGGCGGTCGGCTCGTCACGTGCATGGCTGCCCCCTTCGCAGGGTGGACAGGTTGGAGCGCATGACCTCGAGGTAGTCCGCACCGGCGGAGGAGTCGTCCACGCCTTCGAGAGGGTCCAGGACGTCGACGCGCGCGCCGGTCTCAGCGGCGACGGTGCGCGCGACGGCGGGGCTCACCAGCGTCTCGTAGTAGATGGTGGCCACCCGGTGCTCGCGGACGAAGGCCGCCGTGCGCGCCAGCTCGCCGGGATCCGGCTCGGTGTCCGGCGACAGGCCGGTGATGCCGACCTGCCGCATCCCGTAGCGCCGGGCCAGGTAGCCGAACGCGTTGTGGCTGGTCACCAGCTCGCTCCCTGCGCAGTCCGCGAGCCCGGCTCGCATCAGGCCGTCCAGAGCCGTCAGGTCGCGGGTCAGGGAGTCGAGGTTGATGCGGTAGAACGGCGCGTGCGCCGGGTCCACCTGCTCCAGCCGCTGCGCCAGGGCCACGGCGACCGACGCGAGCCGGGTGGGGTCGAGCCAGAAGTGCGGGTCGGGGCTGGGGGCCGCGCGGACCTCCTCCAGCGGGGTGTAACTCAGGTCGAGGTGGGCCGCGGGTGCGGCGTCGAGGACGACCGGCGGTCCGTTCGCCGCGATGGCTCGGTCGACGGCGGGCTGGAAGCCCTTGACGTAGAAGGCGACGTCCGACCGGCTCAGCGCGGCGACATTCCGCGGGGTGAGCTCGAGGTCGTGCGGCTCGACGCCGGGCTTGGTGAGGCTGAGGACCGTGACGTGCGAGCCGCCCACGCGCTGGGCCACGAACTGCAGCGGGTAGAAGCTGACGGCGACGGCGATCCGGCCGCCGGGACCGCTGCCGGGTCGCTCCACGCCCCCCGCGCCCGAGGTCGGACCGGACCCGCACGCGACGAGCACCAGCGCCGCCACCAGCCACCCCGGCAGGGCGAGGCGGCATCGCAGTGACATGAGACTGATTCTCACCGAGCATGAGAATCGTTGTCAAAAGGGTCAGCCTCGGGGGCGCAGCTGCACCACGGCCAGGGCGACCGCGAGCAGCAGGACGGCGACCCGCCCGAGCCGCTCCACGCCGGTGAGCGCCGGCCACGCGAGAGCGAGCAGCCAGGCCACCGCCACGGCGACCAGGCCGACCAGGACCGCCCCGAGCGGTCCGCCGACCAGGACGCCCGCCACGACCAGCGCAAGGAGCACCAGGAAGGGCACGGCCCGGGGCAGCCGGGCGGCCCGGGCGAGCAGGGGCAGGCTGACTCGTTCCAGTGCCGCCCGGGCCGGACCAGGCGGCGGCGGGGTCGGGCCGGCGGATGGGGTCACGGGACGCTCCCGGGTAGTGGCGAGGACGACGTGCAATCCTCGCAGCACTCGCCCGGCGTGCGGCCGGCGCCGTCGTCGGAGGTGGCTCGTGGCACTGGTGGTGGTGACGCGGTACGTCGTCCCCGAGGATGAGGGTCCGGCCTTCCGGAAGCGCGCCCGCGAGGCGCTGGACGCTTTGTGCAGCCAACCCGGGTGCCGGCGCGGGCACGTCGGGCGGTCGATGGACGACCCGACCCGGTGGCTGCTGCAAACCGAGTGGGACACGGCCGGGGCCTACCGACGCGCGCTGTCGTCGTACGACGTCAAGGTGCGGGCCGTGCCGGTCATGTACCACGCGGTCGACGAGCCCACGGCGTACGAAGCCCTGGTGGAGGGGTCGGCGTCCGGACTCGTCGACTCCGAGAGCGACCTCGCGCCCGGTGCCGGGACGGCGGCGCCCGGCCGCCCCTGAGGCTCGCCCTGCTGTTCGTCCTGGGCCGGGGCCCGGGCGTCCCTGGCGCGCGACACGCCGTGGTCGGCGGCCGGTAGCCTGGGCTGTCTGCCGCGGCGCCCGCCGCGCGCCGTCCCTTGCGAGAGAGTGATCCGCCCGTGGCCGCCAAGCCCGAGTCCCGCATCGACACCGTCGTCAGCCTGGCCAAGCGCCGCGGCTTCGTGTTCGCCAGCGGGGAGATCTACGGCGGAACCCGGTCGGCGTGGGACTACGGACCGCTGGGCGTCGAGCTGAAGGAGAACGTCAAGCGGCAGTGGTGGCGCTCGACCGTGACCAGCCGGGACGACGTCGTCGGCCTGGACTCCTCGGTGATCCTTCCGCCGCGGACCTGGGAGGCTTCCGGCCACGTCGCGACCTTCACCGACCCGCTCACCGAGTGCCAGAGCTGCCACCACCGGTTCCGCGCCGACCAGCTGGTCGAGGAGTTCGAGGAGAAGAAGGGGCGCGCCCCCGAGGGCGGTCTGGCCGAGGTCCCCTGCCCCAACTGCGGCACCCGTGGCGCCTGGACCGAGCCGCGCGCGTTCAGCGGCCTGATGAAGACCTACCTCGGCCCGGTGGAGGACGACTCCGGCAAGGCCTACCTGCGCCCTGAGACCGCGCAGGGCATCTTCCTGAACTTCCTCAACGTGATGAACTCCGCCCGCAAGAAGCCGCCGTTCGGCATCGCCCAGCAGGGCAAGAGCTTCCGCAACGAGATCACGCCGGGAAACTTCATCTTCCGCACCCGCGAGTTCGAGCAGATGGAGATGGAGTTCTTCGTCGAGCCAGGCACGGACGAGGACTGGCACCAGCGCTGGATCGACACCCGCACCAACTGGTACGTCGACCTGGGCATCAACCGTGAGAACCTGCGGCACTTCGAGCACCCGGTCGACAAGCTGTCGCACTACTCCAAGCGCACGGTCGACATCGAGTACCGCTTCGGCTTCAGCGGCTCGGAGTGGGGCGAGCTCGAGGGCATCGCGAACCGCACCGACTTCGACCTGTCCACGCACGCCAAGCACTCCGGCGTCGACCTGTCGTACTTCGACCAGGGCAAGAACGAGCGCTGGACGCCGTACGTCATCGAGCCGGCCGCCGGCGTCGGCCGGTCGATGATGGCGTTCCTGCTCGACGCGTACGCCGAGGACGAGGCCCCGAATGCCAAGGGCGGGGTCGACAAGCGCGTGGTCCTGCGGCTGGACAAGCGGCTGGCGCCGGTGAAGGCCGCCGTGCTTCCGCTGTCGCGGCACGCCGACCTGTCGCCTAAGGCGCGTGACCTCGCGGCGTCCCTGCGGCGGTTCTGGAACATCGACTTCGACGACTCCGGAGCCATCGGCCGCCGCTACCGCCGCCAGGACGAGATCGGCACGCCGTACTGCCTCACCGTCGACTTCGAGACCCTCGACGACCAGGCGGTCACGGTCCGCGAGCGGGACTCGATGGCGCAGGACCGGGTGTCGCTGGACCAGGTGGAGGCCTACCTCTCGGCGCGTCTGCCCGGCTGCTGAGCGCGCCTGCCCGGAACCCATGACACCTGTCATGGGGACGACGTGACGTCGGTTCCAGGGCAGGTAGCCGGGGCGGCCGAACGTCGTCACCATCAACACCCGGCACGAGGGAACGGCCGCGCGGAGCAGGTACGCCGGGCGATGGAGGCCGGCGCCAGCGGGTTCGTCGTCAAGGACACGCCCGCCAGCTCGCCGATGCGGTCCCTCGCGTCCATGCCGGGCTGCGCGTGGTCGACCCCTCGTTGGCGGCCGAGACGCTTGCCGTGGGTGACAGTCCGCTGACCCGACGCGAGCATGAGGTGCTGCTCGCTGCCCGGGACGGCGGCACCGTGGCCGACATCGCCTCGGCGCAGCACCTGTCCGAGGGAACGGTGCGCAACCACCTGTCGGCCGCCATCGGCAAGACCGGCGCCCGTACCCGGGCCGAGGCGGTCCGGATCGCGTCGGACCACGGGTGGCTCCTGGCCTAGCCCCGGCCTGCTCGGGCAAGGGTTGTCCACAGGGAACGTCCGATGACGCGACTCAGCCGTCCACAGGAGAACGGTTTGTCCCATCGTCCACAGATGCGGCTACTGCCCTGCACCGGCCGAGGCCACGTGGGCACGCTCGTCGTGGAGGTGGTCGCGGTGGCGGCGAAGGACACGGTGGGGCGCTACGGCGAGGACGTCGCGGCCCGGCACCTGGCCGAGCAGGGGCTCGTGGTGTTGGAGCGCAACTGGCGCTGTGAGCTCGGCGAGATCGACATCGTCGCGCGTGACGGCGGCTGCCTGGTGGTGTGCGAGGTCAAGACCCGCCGCTCGTCAACCTGCGGGTACCCGGTCGAGGCGGTCACGCCGCGCAAGGCTGCCCGCCTTCGCCGGCTCGCGGCGCGGTGGCTGGCGGAGTCCGGCCTGCACCCGCCAGACGTGCGCATCGACGTGATCTCGGTAATGCGACCACCGCAGGGGGCGGCCGTTGTCGAGCACCTGCGAGCGGTGGCCTGATGTCGCTGGGGCGCACGCTGTGCGTGGCGCTCGTCGGGATCGACGGCCACCTGGTCGAGGTCGAGGCGGACGTCGCGTCCGGCCTGCCGGCGTTCACCATCACCGGGCTGCCGGACACCGCACTGGGTCAGGCGCGCGATCGGGTGCGAGCGGCGACCGCCAACTCCGGCGCGCCGGTGCCGATGCGCCGGGTCACCGTCAACCTCTCGCCGGCGTCCCTGCCCAAGGCCGGCACCGCCTTCGACCTCGCGATCGCCGTCGCGGTGCTGGTGGCCGCCAGGACGTTGCCGCAGACCGCGGCGGCCGGCGTCGTGCATCTGGGTGAGCTGGGACTGGACGGGCGGGTCCGCAGGGTCGCCGGGGTGCTGCCAGCCGTGCTGGCCGCCGCGCGGGCCGGTGTAGACCGCGTCGTGGTCCCGGCGGGCAACGCGGGGGAGGCCGCCCTGGTCCCCGGCGTACGGGTGCACAGCACGCGCACGCTGGGCGGACTGGTGGCCGCCTACCGCGGCGAGCCACCGCCGGATGCGGAGACCGCCGGTGACGACGACGACGCGTCGCCCGAGCCGCAGGCACCCGTCACCCCTGACCTGGCCGACGTCGTCGGGCAGCAGGAGGCGCGGACCAGCCTGGAGGTGGCTGCGGCCGGCGGGCACCACCTGCTGCTGCTCGGACCGCCGGGCGCTGGCAAGACGATGCTGGCCCGCCGGCTGCCCGGGCTGCTGCCCGACCTCGAACCCGAGGCGGCGCTCGAGGTCACCGCAGTGCAATCGCTGGCCGGCGTCCTGCCGCCCGGAGCGGGCCTCGTCGTCCGGCCACCGTTCGTCGACCCGCACCACACGGCATCTCCCGCCGCGATCGTCGGCGGAGGCACGGGCGTGCCACGGCCGGGCGCGGCCTCGCGCGCGCACCGCGGAGTGCTCTTCCTCGACGAGGCTCCGGAGTTCGACGCCCGGGTGCTGGAGTCGCTGCGCCAGCCGCTCGAGGAGGGCGAGCTGGTGATTCACCGGTCCAGGGGTGCGGCGCGTTACCCCGCGAGGTTCCAGCTGGTCCTCGCCGCCAACCCTTGCCCTTGCGGTCGTGCGTCCGGCAAGGGCACCGAGTGCACGTGCACGCCCATGGCGCGCCGACGCTACCTGCACCGGCTCTCCGGTCCGCTGCTCGACCGGGTCGACCTACAGGTGCAGGTCCTGCCGGTCACGCGCGCCGCGCTGGACCCCGACGTGGCACCGGAGCCGACCGCGGTGGTCGCAGCCCGGGTGCGCCAGGCGCGCACCGCGCAGGCTCGGCGTTGGGCCGGGACCGGGTGGCAGCTCAACGCCCAGGCCCCAGGGCCGGTGCTGCGCCGCGGCCGCTGGCGCTGCCACCCGTCCGCCACCGCCCCGCTCGAGCGGGGCGTCGAACGCGGCACGCTGAGCGTGCGTGGTTACGACCGCGTGCTGCGGACGGCGTGGACCCTGGCCGATCTCCAAGGCCGCAGCAGTCCGGGCGCAGACGACGTCGCGACCGCGTACGCGCTGCGGCACCAGGGTCAGGTGGCGGCATGACCACGGTCGAGGGCGCGGTTGCCGGACGCCGCGAGCACCTGCGGGCACTGGTCGGCGACGACCTGCTGTCCCGGGTCGCCTGGAGCCGGTTGGTGGAGCCCGGTGACTGGCGGGCGGCAGCGCTGATCGGCGAGGTGGGGCCGGGGGAGGCGCTGCGCGCGCTGCTCGACCGGGACGTCGAGTGGATGGCGCGCTACCGGCCTCGGGTGGCCCAGCTCGACCCGGAGCGGGACCTGCTCGGCGTCGAACGGCTCGGCGGGCGGGTGGTCCGACCGATCGACGCGGAGTGGCCGGACGCCCTGCGCCTGCTGCGGGCTCCGCCTCCGTGCCTGTGGGTTCGCGGACCCGCGCGGCTGGACGAGGTGGCGGCTCGTTCGGTGGCCGTGGTGGGCGCACGGGCGGCGACCGCTTACGGAGAGCACGTGGCCGCTGACCTTTCCTGTGGACTGGTCGAGCGAGGCTTCGCGGTGGTGTCCGGGATGGCCTTCGGGATCGACGCCGCAGCCCACCGCGGGGCGCTGGCGGGTGGTGGCGTGTCAGTGGGCGTCGTGGCGGGTGGCCTCGACCGTGCCTACCCGGCGGCGCATGACCTGCTCCTGCGCCGGCTGGCGGAGGAGGGCGCGGTTGTCAGCGAGGTACCGCCCGGCTCCGCGCCGACGAAGGGACGGTTCCTACAGCGCAACCGTCTGATTGCGGCGTGCACGTCGGGCACCGTCGTGGTCGAGGCCGCCCTGCGTAGCGGGTCGCTGAACACCGCCCGGACCGCCGAGCGGCTGGGCCGTCCGGTCGGCGCCGTCCCCGGTCCGGTGACCTCCGCCGCCTCGGCGGGCTGCCATGCCTTGGTCCGGTCCGGGGCGGCCGTGGTGGTCACGGACGCCGACGAGGTGGCGGAGCTGATGGGCGCCATGGGGTCGGACGCCGCGGAGCCCAAGCCAGGGGAGCGGCGGGTGACCGACGGCCTGGACGAGCTGGCCGGGCGCGTGCTGGACGCGTTGCCGAAGCGCACGGGACGCCCCGTCGACCGCCTGTGTGCCACGGCCGGGCTCGACCCGCCCAGCCTGCAGGCGGCGCTCGGAAGACTGGCGCTGCTCGGCCTCGCTGAGCGAGACGGCAGCGGATGGCGGGTGGCGCACGTCCCGGCGGCCGTGGTCCCGGACTACGGGCGGCAGGCTGCGAGCGTGGTCCGCCGTGACGCCTGACACCGTCCCCGGGCTGGTCGTCGAACGCCTCCGCCTCACGGTCCGAGTCCGCAGAACCGCGATGATGGCCGCGTCCGAACGCCCGCGTGCCGGGCCGGCGGTGCGGTGCCGGCCCGGCACGTGGGACAGGCGGTCACCCCTTGACACCGGAGCGGCTGACTCCCTCGATGATGAACCGTTGCGCGAAGACGTACATCGCCAGCACCGGCACGCTGGCGATGACCGCGCCGGCCATGAGCAGGTCGTACCGCACGCTGTTCGCGGACTGCAGCGTGGACAGACCGGCGGGAAGCGTCTGGGACTCCGGGCTGAAGAGCACGTACACAGGCCACAGGAAGTCGTTCCAGTTGGTCAGGAACGCCAGCAGAGCCAGCGTGACGAGCGCGGGCTTGGACAGGGGCAGGATGACCTTGAGGAACGTCTGCCACCTGTTGGCGCCGTCCAGCACCGCGGCCTCCTCGAGCTCACGAGGAAGCTGCAGGAAGAACTGGCGCAGGAAGAACACCCCGAAGGCGCCGGCCGCGCCGGGAACGATCACCGCCGGGAGG
>DATFPQ010000184.1:0-4901 GCA_035264765.1 Actinomycetales bacterium
GCGTCACCGCTTCCCGTGCCGGACGGCGCGAGGCCCCTGCTCGCGAGCGGACCACTCGACCCGAGCGGACGGCTGCCGGCGGACACGGCGGTCTGGCTGTCGGTCTAGCGGCGAAGGGGTGAAGGTCGCCCCACGGCGTGCTGCTCATCGCCGTGGCCCTCGCCAGCGGCGCGGCCAACATGGTCGGCGGTCGCCCGGTCGCGCTCGCCGCGGCCTTCGGCGTCCTGAACGCCCTGGAGGTGGTCGTCGTCTGCGGGTGGATGACCCGCTCCCCGGGCGCCACGCGGCACCTGCGCCGGGTGGGCGACGTGGTCCGCTTCCTCGTGGCGGTTCTGCTGGGCAGTCTGGTGACCGGGGTGGGGATCGCGGCGTCCGTGTGGCTGGTGCTCGGCGAGTCGCCGCTGACGGCCGCCCGCACCGGGACCGTCGCGCACGCCGCCGCGATCCTGCTCGTCACGCCGCTGGTGCTGGTGGCGCACCAGCCCTCCGAGACTCCGCTGCGACGGGCTGAGGTGGCCCTGCAGTGGTTCGCGACCCTGGCCGTCACGGTTGCGGTGTTCGCGCCGGGGCAGTCGCTGCCGTTGACCTTCCTGCCCATGCCGTTCCTGGTGTGGGGGGCCGTCCGGCTCGGGCCGCGCACGACGGCCCGTCAGATGGCCTCGGTGGGGGTCCTGTCGACGGTGCTGACCGTCGTCGGCGGCGGCCCGTTCGCCGCCCAGGCCGCGGACCTGCCGGCCGGGGTCACGGTCGCGCTCGCCCAGCTCTTCCTGCTGGTGTACGGGTGCGTGCTGCTCGTCCTGTCCGTCGGCATCCACCAGCGCGGCGTGGCCGCCGAGCAGGTGGCCGACCAGGAGGCGCTGTTCCGCGGTGGCTTCGACCAGGCGCTGCTCGGCATGCTACTGGTCCGCTACGACAGTTCGGTGCTTCCAGTGCTGCAGGGCAACGAGGTCGCGGCGCGGCTGCTGGGTACGTCGTCCCGCCAGCTGATCGGGTCGGCCTGGTGCCGGTCCATCCACCCGAGCGACCGCGAGGAGTTCGAGGCCGGCGTCCTCGGTGTCGTGGCCGGCATCAGCGCCGGCTGGCACGGCGAGCTCCGCATGCTGGTGGACGGCCAGGAGCGCTGGATCGAGGCCGCGATCGCGCCCACCGGCGCGGACCTGCCGCAGCCGGTCCTGTCGGTCCAGATGGTCGACGTCACCGAGCGCCGACTCGCGCACGACCGGCTGACGCAGCTGGCGCTGCACGACCCGCTGACCAACCTCCCGAACCGGATGCTGCTGCTGGATCGGCTGCGGCACGCGTTCCCCGTGGTCCAGTGCAGCGGTCGCCCGGTGGCGGTCCACTACCTTGACCTGGATGGGTTCAAGCAGGTCAACGACTTCGCCGGCCACGAGCAGGGCGACCGCGTGCTTCGCGAGACCGCGCAGCTGCTGCAGACGGTCGTGCGGGACGCCGACACGGTGGCGCGCCTGGGCGGCGACGAGTTCGTCATCCTGTCCGAGGTCTCGGACGCCGAGGCCGCCCAGCAGATCGTCGACCGGGTGTCGGCCGCGCTGCATCGGACCGTCGTCATCGGCGGCCGCCCGTACCCGCTGCGGGTGAGCATCGGCGTCGCGACGAGCACCCCGACGTCCACGGCGGAGAACCTGCTGCACGAGGCCGACACTGCCATGTACGAGAACAAGCGGCGGGCGCGGGCCGAGCGCGAGCGGCTGGCCAGGTCGCGCGCCCGGGAGCTCGAGCACCAGCCGGCGTGAGACCAGTCCTGGCTGCTGTCTGCAGGTGTCGTGTCACGGGTTGCCATGGCGGGTGGCCGAGCGGTGGGATGACCCGATGCGACCGGACCTGACCGTCCCCCCGCGACCACGACCGGGCGACCGGGTTGCCGTCGTGTCCGCGTCCTTCGCTGCTCCCGGTGCCTTCCCGCACGTGCACGAGCTGGCCATGCGGCGGCTGCGCGAGGACGTCGGCCTGGTCCCCGTGGAGTACCCGACGACGCGACGGCTGGGGGCGTCCCCGCAGGAGCGCGCCGACGACCTGATGGCGGCGTTCGCGGACCCCACGGTACGGGCGGTGCTGGCGACGATCGGCGGAGACGACCAGCTGACCGTGCTCCCGTACCTCGATCCGGACGTCGTCGCTGCCGACCCCAAGCCGTTCGCCGGGTTCAGCGACAACACCAATCTGCTGAACTGGCTGTGGAACCTAGGCATCGCCGGCTACCACGGGGGCTCCACGATGATGCACCTCGGGCGCTCCCGCGAGCTGCATCCCGTGTCCCTCCGGTCGCTGAGCGCGGCGCTGCTGACCGGCGGTGACGTGGAGCTGCACGAGGTGCCGGACTTCACCGAGGACGAGCTGGACTGGGCCGACCCCACCCTGCTCGGCCAGCCGCCCGCGACTCGACCCAGCCCGGGCCGGACGTGGCACCAACCGGACCGGGTGGTGAGCGCCCCGACCTGGGGCGGCAACCTGGAGATCCTGCACTGGAACCTGGCGGCCGGCCGCTGGATCCGGCCGGTCGAGGACTATGCCGGCTGCGTCCTGCTGCTCGAGACCTCCGAGGAGATGCCGAGCGACGAGGAGGTGTTCCGGATGCTCCGTAACGCCGGCGAGCGAGGGCTGCTGGAGCAGTTCCCGGCGGTCGTGGTCGGCACCGCGAAGGCGGCGCTGTTCGGACGTCCAGCCGGCGACGACGAGCGCCGGGCGTACCGCGACGCCCAGCGCGCGGCCGTGCTACGGGCCTTCGACCGCTACAACCCCGAGGCGATGATCGTCTTCGGCGTGGACATCGGCCACACCGACCCGCAGTGGGTGCTGCCCTACGGCGGCACCCTGACGGTGGACGGGCCCGGACGCAGGATCATCGCCCACTACTGAGCCCTGGCCGCGCCCTTGCAGGGCGGTGCTACGCCGGGTTGAGCGGCTGGTCCGGGTCCTCCGGCGTCGCACCCGGCCCGGCGGGTGCCCGGGGGATGTCGTCCGCGCCGGGGTCGGGAGTGCCGGCGTCCTCGCGGTCGGCTGTGGTGGCCGGTCCGGCACCGAGGTTCTCCCGCAGGGTGGGGTCGTCCTGGGAAGCGTCGAGAGGGCCGGCCGAGTCGTCCCTGCTGGTGTCGTCGTGAGTCATGGGGTCACTGTGCCAACTGCGGTGGTTTTCGGCGCGTCCGGGCGCCGCACGTTCCGGGCACCCCTCGTTCGGACGAAGTCACCTCGGGTCTCTTGCCTGCTTTCAACTATCGGCCTGCGACGGGGCGATTCATGCAGGATGACACTGGTTTACGGCGAAACGGTCCGCCACCTGGGGTAATCGCGTTCACCCGTTCGGACCAACGCCGATTGGACCGTTCGGGCTTTCCGTCACTTCGTGCTGGAGTAGCGTCACAACTGACGTCAGGCGAAGGAGCTCGGGTCTCATCGCGGCCCGAGGCCTCGGCGGTCCAACTTGGGGGCTTTTCGATGCGTACCACTCTGTCCACGTTCCGGGCCTCGCTGCTGGTCGGCGCGGTGGCCGGTCTGCTGACCGTTCCAGCAGCCTCAGCCGCCGCGGTGGACTCGCAGCCGGATTCCGTGGCCGGTGCCACCCTCACGGGTGCGCCCATCAGCAGCCTGCCGTTCTACGGCTCGGGCGACGTCAACGGTGCCGGCACGGGGACGCGGGGCACCCCGGCGGCGAATGCGGCAGTCGCCACGGCGTGCAACCGGGGGACGCCGATCAGCGGGCAGCAGTGGTACGCCCTTCCGGCCGCGACGCTCGGGCGGGTGGCCGCCCGGGTCGACGCGCCGTACTACCCGCACGGGGTCGACCAGAACCCCACCGGTGTGGCGTTCGTCGAGGTGGCGTCCGGGCGGGTCCTCGCCTGCGGCACCCGACCGGTGAACGTGTCAGCCCGACGTCAGGTCGCCGTGGTGGCGTACTACGCGGAGCCGCTGGTCCAGTGCACGCCGGATCAGTGGTGCCACGAAGGGTCGCTGCGCCTGTACGTCGCTGCGGTCCCGGCCAAGGCGCCGGGCAACGACCACTGGCAGAAGGCACCGACGATCCGGTCGCTGCCCTTCACCGCCACGGTCGACACCAGCACCGCGGACGACGACGGCGGCCCGGTCTTCGACTACGAGCACTGCCTGCGGTCGGCCATCGACCCGGCTCAGCTGGGCACCGTGTGGTGGCGGTACAAGCCCACGAGGACGGGCCCGGCGCCGTCCCTGGCGGTGGACCTGCGGACCCCCTGGGGCGGCTTCGACCCCAGTCCCGGCTTCAACCCCCGCGCGGTCGTCGCCGAGCTCACCCCCAGCGGCCCGGTGCCCGCCCCCCGGCCCGATCCGGAGGACTGCGACACCCCGCTCGTCCTGCACGCAGGACACACCTACCTGATCGGCGTCCACGTCTTCGTCGACCGCTACTACGACGCCGCGCCCGTCAGCGGCGGGCCGATCAGCCTGCGGGTGGGGACGGTTCGCAAGCCACGCGTGCCCGCGGGTGTCACCGTGGACGTCAACCGGAAGGCGCGCCAGGCCACCCTGCACTGGTCGCCGCCTGTCACCGCGACCGGCGTCGGCGGGGTGACCGGGTACCGAGTGTGGACCGACCGCCAGGGCCCCCGCGGCACCTGGCTGAAGATCGCCGAGCGCCGGCTGCCGGCGAGCGCGCGCTCGCTCACCGTCAAGGGGCTGACGTCCGCGCAGGGCTACCGAGTGCGGGTGAGCGCCGCGAACCGCTTTGGCACCGGAGCGTCCAGCTACCGGGTCCTCTCCCCCCGCTGACCCACCACATCGGTGGGCTGTGTGAACCGGTACGCCTTGCCGTCAACCGCATAGTGGACGACGGTGGCGGTGATCCGGTGCTTGCCCGGCGCGGCGATCGTGATCGGTAACACGACCTCGACCCCGAAGTCGTCCTCCCC
>DATFPQ010000185.1:0-3075 GCA_035264765.1 Actinomycetales bacterium
TTGGGTAGACAGTGCCCGTTCCCACCCGGGCGCCCGGCGCCCGATCTTCCCGACCCGCTGCTGGACGCCAAGATGACGGACGAGGCCGCCGCCCAGGCCGAGGCGAAGGGGGGCGGCGGGCTGACGGCGTGGTCGAGCTCAACCGCGCCGCATCTTGACGAGAACGCCGCGAACGGTCGTGCTGGTCGTACTCCTGCGGGCACCGCTCGTATCCGCACGCAGTAGCCGCCACCGGGCCGCGGATGCCTCGGCGGTCCTGTCCGCCTTGTCGTTCTGCACACATCTCGAGGACCGGCCGCGTGGACGGCCGGGACGCCTGGCTGCGCGATGAGGGGTCCTCAGGACGGGTCGGCGTGCTCGGCGAGCCATTCGCTCAGTACGGTGGCGAACCGGTCGGGGCACTCGACGTGGGGTAGGTGCCCGCACTCGGCGAACAGGGCGAGCCGCCCGTGGGGCAGCCGGTCCACGGCGGCCTGGGCCTGCGAGGCGGGGAGTAGGTAGTCGCATCCGCCCCAGATGACCAGGGTGGGCATCGTCAGGGTGGGGAGTTGGTCGAGCAGGACCTCGCGTTGTCCGGTGGCGTCGAACAGGGCACGGGCCATGGCGGTGGAGGCCTCGAGCTGGCCCGGTCGCTGTCCCAGGGCGTGCTGCTCGGTGAAGAACTCCTTGGGTACCCGCAACGGCTGGGCGAACAGCATCGCTGCGGACATCGACGTGCGCTGCATCGCTCCGCCGGGCAGGCGGCTGATCATGACGGCCAGCTCGCCGATCACGGGCAGGGTGGCCAGGGCGAGCAGCGGGTTCACGGCACGGCCCAGGCCGGCGCTGTCGACCAGGGTCAGGGTCTGCACCCGAGCCGGGTCGGCCAGGGCCAGGCGCAGGGCGACCGCACCGCCCACCGAGTTCCCGACCACGTGCAGCGAGCCGACGCCGACGGTGTCGAGGAAGTCGGCCACGAGCGGGGCCAGGTCGGTGCCCGGGGCGTAGCCGCCGACCGCGGGGGCGCTGTCGCCGTGGCCGGGCAGGCTCAGGGCCAGCACCCGATGCGTCCGGGCGAGGATGGGCAGCACCCACCGCCAGCTGGTCGCGCTCTGCTCGTGGCCGTGCAGCAGCAACAACGGCGGGCCGGACCCGGCCTCCAGGTACTGCAGCACCACCCCGTCCACGCAGACCCGACGGTCCTGAACGGCGACGCCAACCTGGTCGGCACGGACCAACTCGGACGATAGAGCCCGCGAGCTGACAGACATGAAACTCCCTGGTAGGCGCGTCCTCGTTTGACCACTCGCGCCACCGGGGGCCGGGGCAACGTTAAGCACGCTAACCCACGTCGGCGGTTCACGCCGGGTCTGATCAGTCGCCGCGGCCGAGCTCCACTGCGGCGCGACCCGCACCTGCGCCACGACGCTGCCCCAGCAGCGTCGCAGGGCCAGGCATCGCTCTGCATGACCCGCGGCGTTCCGAGGTGGACGGGCCGCCCGCGGGGCGAGACTCGATGGGGCACAGGCCGGAGTGCGGTGGCGCCGTCGGGTCGTGCCGGATGTGGGGTGGGGTGGTCAGGTGTGCAGTTGGCTGCGCAGGCCGGCGAGCACGATGCTCAGTCCCTCGTCGAGTTCGGTGGCGCCGTCGTAGGTGGCCAGCACGGCGGCCAGGGAGCGGAGCCGGGGGAACTGGGTCAGCGGTAGCCGGTGTAGCCCGAGGCGGAGCAGGTCGTCGGTCTCGTCGGGGTTGTCGATCTGGTCTTGTAGTTCGTGCAGGACGTGGCCGTAGAGAAATCCGGTGAATAGTCGGGCGGCGTGTAGCGCGCCCTGCGGGTCGAAGCCGGCGGTGACGAACAGCTCGAGCAGCTCCTCAAGTTGTCGCAGCGTGCCCAGGGGGCGCAGGGCCAGCGGACCGGACAGTGGTCGGGTCAGCAGCAGGGGCACCACGTGGGGGTGGGCCAGGGCGACTCGTCGGAAGGTGTGCGCGATACGGCGCAGGACCGTTTCCCACTCGTGGTCCCCCTCCCCGCTGACGTCCCCGGCCCCGTGTCCGTACCCGTGCCCGTGTCGGTCGGGTCGTTGAAGCGCGACGAGCTCGGCGGCGACGTGTTCGACGACGCCGTCGAGCAGGGCGTCCTTGTCCGCGGCGTGTCGATAGATCGCCATCGGGTTGCGGGCGAGGGACTGCCCGAGCCGGCGCATCGTCAGTGCCTCGACACCGTCCTCGTCGATGATCTGCAGGGCGGCGGTGAGAATTTGCTCGCGGGTCAGCGCGGGGCGCCGGCCGGGCGGCTGCGTTCCGGCAGGGCGGGCGTGATCGGCGTCGCTGATCATCAAGGTTCCCGGGGTTGGTGACTCTCGTGGCTTGTAACGATGTAGCTATACGCGTAACGTATACAGCGTATCGTAGTTGGGTCGCTAGGTCATCGCGCCACGGGGGCCCTCGGCGTTCTGCCGGGGTACGGATTCGAACGACGAAGGAGCGCCATGACCCAGCCAGCAAACCGGCCGTCGGTGACGACGCGGAGCAACGGCGGCAGCCGATCGGCGCCCACCTGGCAGAGCCGGCTCACCGGTGCCCCCGTCCAGGGCCGCGACGGGGAGAAGCTCGGCAAGGTCGACACGGTCTACTTCGACGACGACACCGACGCGCCGGCGTGGGCCGCGGTGAAGACCGGGCTGTTCGGCGGGTACGTCGCGCTGGTGCCGCTGGCGCAGGCCGACTGGGACGGCGCCACGCTCACCGTGCCGTTCAAGGCGCTCAAGGCCGCGCCGCACCACGACCCGGACGCCGCGATCAGCCCCGATGACGAGGACGAGCTCCGCCGTCAATACGGCCTGGCCGACGAGCGGTCCGCCACCGACCGGCGCCGCGACCGCGCCAGCACGCCGAGCGAACAGGATCTACCCGGCACGCAGGATCGGGTGGACGACCGCGACGAGCCGGGCCCGCCCGACGAGCAGTGGCACGGTGACCGCGGCGAGCTGGGCGGCGACCGCGAGCCCCGCCGGGAGTCAGCCGGCGTACCGGGCACGGTGGACCAGGTGACCGACCGCGCCAGGTCGGCGACCTCCACCAGCATCGCGGCCCTCG
>DATFPQ010000186.1:0-10453 GCA_035264765.1 Actinomycetales bacterium
GGCCACCTGGAATGGACCCGGAGCGGGCCGCACGGAGGCACCGGCTGACGCGGCGTCGTCTCGGTCCCCATTCGAGAGCTCCGCACCGAACTGCGAGCCATCAGCCGTCCCTGGCCGCGACGGAGACGGCGACGGCGACAGCGCCGACAGCGGCGACAGCGGCGACAGCGGCGCAGTCTCTACTGGTGGCGTGGGGACCGGCGCGACAGTGGGGCGGGCTGCGAAGGTCTCGGCAGCCGCATGTCCACCCCCCGCCGAGTCACGCGAAGACCCAGCATCCGTCAAGGGTGCGGAGGCTGCGGCTGCCGCAGACGATGCGGGACTCGATGGATCGGCGGGCCGTGCCGCGTCGGACGCCGCGTCCCCCCCAGAGACGGGTGAGCGTTGCGAAGACTCCATCGTGCCGCCATCCGGACTGCCCCCCTCATCCCCTGCGGGAGCAGTAGCCTCGCACGGCTCCCGCGCGGCGTCGTTCCCCGGCGACGTCAGGCGGTCGGAGGGCTCGCCCTCAGGAGAGCCAGCGTCTTGTGCCGACACCGAGCCGCTCTCCGGAGCTGTTTCACGCGAAACCTCGGGGTCGGTCGGCCGCATCACGTGACGTGACGGCCAGCCCAGGGGCGACGTACGCCCGGCGACCTCCGAACCCCGGCGGGGAGCCACCGGCCATCCGAGCCCGGTGCTGCGGAGTGCTCCGAGTGGTGCTCGTCGCCCCGCGTCTCGTACCGGGGAAGCCACGTCCTGGGCCGTCACGCGGGTGCTCCTCTCGGACCCTCGCCGGGGTCGCCTACTGCCGTCAGCGCTACCGGGTCATCCTGCCGGAGGCCGCCGGGCGGGGCGAGGACGTCGGCGCCGACGCGCGGGGGACGCGGCCGAACTCCCCGACGTGGACCGGAGTGGCCGGCTGCCCGCCGTCACTCGGACCACCGTCACAGGCGGATCCACCAGCCCCTGACCCACGCTAACCACCTCGGTGGCCACCCCGCCGGCTGCCTCCACAGCCGCGGCCGTCCGGGCGACTTCCTCCTCGGCGCTACGGCCCTTGAGCGCCAGCAGCTGACCACCCGGCCGCAGGAGGGGCAGAGCCCAGCCGGCCAGTCGGTCCAGCGAGGCCACCGCCCGCGCGGTCACGTAGTCTCCGCGCTCGCCACCGTGCAGCTCCTCGGCGCGCGCCCTTCGCACCGTGACGTTGCCGAGCTCGAGGTCGGCCACGATCTGCTCCAGCCAGGTGGCGCGGCGCAGGAGGGGCTCAACGAGCAGCACCCGCAGGTCTGGACGGCGCAGCGCGATCGTCAGGCCGGGCAGCCCGGCGCCAGACCCGATGTCGATGACCCGTGCGTCCGGGGACAGCAGGTCGGATACGACCGCGCAGTTGAGGACGTGCCGGTCCCACAGGCGGGGTACCTCCCGGGGCCCGACCAGGCCCCAGGAGATGCCGGTGCTGGACAGGTGCTCCACGAACCGCTCCGCCGTCGGCAGGGCGGACCCGAAGACGTCCGCTGCGGCGGGGGGTGCCGGAGGCGGTGGGGGTGTCCTTGCTGGCCGCCCGCCGTCGTGTTCCACGTGGAACGAGTGCTCAGGCGGGCAGCACGACGACGTGGCGGTTCGGCTCGACGCCCTCGGACTCGGTGCCGAAGCCCAGCGCCGCGACGGCGTCGTGGACCACCTTGCGCTCGAAGGGCGACATCGGTTCGAGGGCAAGCCGCTGGCCGCTCTCGCGCACCTGAGCCACCGCGTCGCGGGCCCGGGCCACCAGCGCCTGCCGGCGGGCGGAGCGGTGGCCCGCGACGTCCAGCATCAGCCGGCTCCGCTCCCCGGTCTGCGCGAGGACCGCCAGCCGTGCCAGCTCCTGAAGCGCCTCCAGCACCTCACCGTCTCGGCCCACCAGACGCCGTGGCACCCGACCGTCCTCGGAGTCGACGATGGACACCGCCGCACGGTCTCCGTCCACATCGACGTCGAGGTCCCCGTCCAGGTCCGCCACGTCCAGCAGTGTCTCCAGGTAGTCGGCGGCGATCTCACCCTCGCGCTCCAGCCGCTCCGCGGCCGGGCGCCGGGTCCGCGAGCTACTGGAGGATTCCGCCGGCTGCGCCGAGTCCTCTGACTGCGACGAGGCCGTCGCCTCGACGTCGGCCTCGGGCGAGCTGGGTTCCGTCGTGTCGGTCATCTACGTGCTCCTCGGGGACGTCCGGCGGGTAACCGGGTGGGCTCTCGTGGCCCGGAACGGGAAATGCGAGGTCTGGCGCGATGCCGGCCGTCCTGCCGGCCGTTCTGCCGGCGGTCAGCGGCCGGGCGGGGTGGATGACCCCGGGTTGGCCGGCTTGCCGGACGGCTTGGACGCGGGCTTGCCCCCCGGCTTCGGCGTGGCTCCACCGGCCGGCCGGGTCGTGCGCTTGCTGCGGTTCTGCCGCCGCGGCTGCTGTCGCTGCCCGGAGACAGGCGTGGTCGGCTGCTCGGGTTCCGGTGCGCTGGTCACCTCGCCGGCGACGACGTCCTCGGACGCCGGGATCTTGCCCTTGCGCCGCCTGCGCTCCATCAGCGCCTGCTCGGCCGGCGACCCAGGGGCAGGCATCCGCCGGATCACGTAGAACTGCTGGCCCATCGACCAGACGTTGGTGGTCAACCAGTACAGGAGCACACCGATCGGGAAGTTCACTCCGGACACCGCGAAGACCAGCGGAAGGATGTAGAGGAGGAGCTTCTGCTGCTTGGCGAACGGGTTGTCCAGCGCGCTGGCCGGCATGTTCTTCATCATCAGCTGGCGCTGGGTGGTGAACGTCGACGCCGACATCAGGATGATCAGGACAACCGTGATGATCTTGACGTTGATGTTGCTACCGGACGACATGAACGTCGACGACAGCGTGGCGCCGAAGATGCTCGAGTTGTCCGCCTCGGCCGCGAGCTGGGAGGTCAGCGGACCGATCGGCTTGGAGTTGCGGACGTACTCGTTGAGGACCCGGAACAGCGCGAAGAACACGGGGGCCTGCAGCAGGATCGGCAGGCAGGACGCCAGCGGGTTCGTCCCCGACTCCTTGTACAGCGCCATGGTCTCCTGCGTCATGGCCTGGCGGGACTCGGGATCGGTCTTGCCCTTGTACTTCTTCTGGATCTTCTGCATCTCGGGCTGGATCAGCTGCAGCCCGCGCGAGGCCTTGATCTGCTTGACGAAGAGCGGGATCAGGATGATCCGGATGACGACGACCAGCCCCACGATGGACAGCGCCCAGGTCCACCCGGACGCGCTGGGCAGCCCGACGGCGGTGAGCAGGCCGTGGAAGTTGACCATGATCCAGGCCACGGCGTACTCGAGGGGGTACAGGAGCTGACCCATGCGGAGGGACCTCGCGGAGGTTCAGGCGACGGTCCGGCCGGGCAGGGCCGGGTCGTCAGCGGGGTGGTGACCCGCGGCGGGCGCCACGGGCGGGAGAACGGAGGAGGGCGGCTGGGACGCCGGGTCGCCGGCACGGCGCGCCGCCGCAGGAGGAACGTGATCCACGCCACCGGGGTTCCAGGGGTGGCAGCGGGCCAGGCGGCACACGGCCAGCCAGGTGCCGCGGACGGCTCCATGCCGGTGCAACGCCGTGAGGGCGTACGCCGAGCAGGACGGGTAGAAGCGGCAGCGCGGACCCAGCAGGGGTGAGACGAAGAGCTGGTAGCCACGCACCAGCAGGGTGAGCACCAGGACGGGGACTCGCAGCAGGAACCGACCCAGCCGCACCAGCAGCGGCCACGCCGCCCCGAGCCGGCTCATGCGGGCACCGCCCGGCGCACCGGCTGGCGTAGCAGCCGCTCCAGCGCCCGGTCGAGCTCACGCCCGAGCTCTTCCGACGACGCCGCAGCCGCCCCCGGGTTGGCCCGGACGACGACCTGGGCCCCGGCCGGCAGCAGCCCGAGGCGCTCGCGGGCCAGCGCCCGCAGCCGCCGCTTGACCTGGTTGCGTACCACGGCCGAGCCCACGGCCCGGGACACGACGAGACCGACGCGCGCTGGAGCGGGCGTCGGTCTGTGCGGTGTCGATGTCGGCACGGGGTCCGTCCCGGTCGGGCTTGGGGCCGCCGGCACGGGGTCCGGCAGCAGGAGGTGCACCACCAGGGTGCGGCTACCGGCCCGTCGCCCGCGTCGGACGGTGAGCGCGAAGTCCTCGCGTCGCCGCATCCGGGCGGGGGCAGGCAGCACCCGTGGCCCTCAGGCGGACAGCGACTCGCGGCCCTTGCGCCGCCGGGCGGCCAGGATGGCGCGACCCGCACGCGTGCGCATACGCAGGCGGAAGCCGTGCGTCTTGGCGCGCCGACGGTTGTTCGGCTGGAAGGTACGCTTGCTCACTTCGGTCTCCTGGGTTCCTCGGCGTCCCTCGGGAAGGGGTGCGACCGGCATCGATCGCCCGCACTCGGCACCGGAACCTGTACGACGGCGGTCCGGTGGCCGCGAGGGCAGGCGACAGCGCACGTCGCAGGAGGGACCTGCCTACGGTACGGCCGGTCCCGACGGAGGGTCAAACCGCCGGACGGCCGAGCACAGCGGGCGGCCGTGAGCACCGAATCACTCATCGTCGCGGTTCGTCGTCCGAACGAGCGCACGACACGCCGCCGGACCTGTTCCCGGCGTCGCGGGTCGTGTAGCGTCGCCGCTCGCGCCTCCGGCCACGCTCGTCCCGGGTTGTTCACAGCCTGTGGATGAAGGTGTGGATCGGACGCGTACCGTGTGCGTGGTGCCGAGCGGGTCTCGGCTCACCGCCGGTGTCTGAGCTCGGCCCGGGGGGTAGGACGAACCCGAGAGAACGGTGGGCGCACCCGTGAGCGAGCCGGACCTCTCCCGCGTATGGCAGGGCACGGTGTCGACCCTGGGAGACGCCGGTCTGACCGCCCAGCAGCGGGCGTTCCTGCGGTTGGCCCGGCTGGTCGGCTTGATCGACAACACCGCACTCGTGGCGGTGCCGAACGACTACACCAAGGACGTGCTGGAGCAGCGGCTGCGCGCTCAGGTCGCAGACGCGCTCGGCTCCCAGCTCGACCGCGAGGTTCGCCTGGCCGTCACGGTCGACCCGTCCCTGGCCGGTGAGGAGCTGTCCCCTGAGCCGACGGCGCCTCTGGCCGGCGCTCCCACCAACGGGAACTCCGGCGGCATCTCCGACGGCAGCTCCGGAGATGGCGGCACCGAGCTCGCCGGCCGGGGCGTGGGCGCATCGGTGGGCCGCACCCTCGGCGAGGGTGGGCGACGCGACCTCGGCGCCGACCTCCGCCCGGACGACCGGGTGGTCCGGGGAGTGCCGTCGACGCCGACCCCCAGCGCCGAGTCCTCGCGGCTGAACCCCAAGTACGTGTTCGAGTCCTTCGTCATCGGCTCCAGCAACCGGTTCGCCCACGCGGCTGCGGTCGCGGTCGCCGAGGCGCCGGCCAAGGCCTACAACCCGCTCTTCGTCTACGGGGAGTCCGGACTGGGCAAGACGCACCTGCTGCACGCCATCGGCCACTACGCCAGAAACCTCTACGGCGTCCGGGTGCGCTACGTGAACTCGGAGGAGTTCACCAACGACTTCATCAACTCCATCCGCGACGACAAGGCGCAGGCCTTCCAGCGGCGGCACCGCGACGTCGACATCCTGCTGATCGACGACATCCAGTTCCTGCAGGGCAAGACCCAGACGCAGGAGGAGTTCTTCCACACCTTCAACACCCTGCACAACGCGAACAAGCAGGTGGTGATCACCTCCGACCTACCGCCCAAGCAGCTCGGCGGCTTCGAGGAGCGGATGCGCAGCCGCTTCGAGTGGGGCCTGATCACCGACGTGCAGCCCCCGGACCTCGAGACCCGGATCGCGATCCTGCGCAAGAAGGCCGCCCAGGAGCGGATGATCGCGCCGGACGACGTGCTCGAGTACATCGCCAGCCGCATCTCCACCAACATCCGCGAGCTGGAGGGCGCGCTCATCCGGGTGACCGCCTTCGCCAGCCTGAACCGGCAGTCGGTCGACCTGCCACTCGCGGAGATCGTGCTGAAGGACCTCATCCCCAGCGAGGGGGGTCCGGAGATCACCGCGGCCGAGATCATCGGTCAGACGGCCGCGTACTTCGGCCTGACGATCGACGACCTGCAGGGTTCCTCCCGCTCCCGAGTACTGGTCAACGCCCGGCAGATCGCCATGTACCTGTGTCGTGAGCTTACCGAGCTGTCGCTGCCGAAGATCGGCCAGCAGTTCGGCAACCGCGACCACACCACCGTGATGCACGCGGACCGCAAGATCCGTCAGCTGATGGCGGAGCGGCGCAGCATCTTCAACCAGGTCACCGAGCTGACCAACCGGATCAAGCAGCAGACCCGCTGACGCCGGCTCTGCGTGTCGGGCCTCCACACCCTGTGGGTAACTCTGTGGATGCCTATCTATTGGGGCATCCTGTCGGCCCGCGGAGCTTTGCCCGACGCCGCTGGGCTCCCCGGACGACGTCGACAGCCGCTGGGAAACATCCGGGGACGGCCGCAGGGACGGGCTGTGGACAGTGGTGGACGTCGGTGGGCCTCCGGCGCATCGTCCCCAGCTCCCCACAAGGCCCGGGGTGCTGTCTGCACACGGCGTCCCCAGCCTCGGCCGGGCGGTGACCTGGACCGTCGCTCCTCGTCCACAGGATCCACAGCACTGATGACGAGTACGGGACTCCTCAGCTGGACGATGCCCCGCGAACGACAGGAATCCGCCCGGCTGTGGAAGCCCGGGTGCCAGGCGTTCCGCCCAGTTCCGAAGAGTTCCGCCGAACTGCCCAAGGCTCCCGCGACTCGCTCCCCCGCCTGCCCCCTGCCGGTTCCGCCCGCCCACGCCCGGGACTAAGGTCTGCCTCCAGTGCTGACGCCGGGGGAGCCGGCGTCCGAACATCTTCAGACCGCGCGAGAGACGCGCAGCTGACCAGCGAGAGGGACGGTGGCCGGTGAAGTTCCGCGTGGAGCGCGACGTGCTCGCGGAGGCGGTGACGTGGGCCGCCCGCGGACTGCCGACCAGGCCGCCCGTCCCGGTGCTCGCCGGTGTGCTGGTCGAGGCGGACCCCGAGGGGACGCTGACCCTGTCGGCGTTCGACTACGAGGTCAGCGCGCGCGTGACGGTCGCGGCCGACGTGAGCGACGGCGGCACGGTGCTGGTGTCCGGGCGACTGCTCGCCGACATCTCGCGGAACCTGCCGAACAAGCCGGTCGACGTCATCGCGGAGGGCCCGAAGGTGGCCGTGACCTGCGGCTCGTCCCGGTTCTCCCTGCTGACGATGCCGGTGGACGACTACCCCACGCTGCCGCAGATGCCGCAGGCGTCCGGATCCGTGTCCGGCGACGTGTTCACCCTCGCCGTCGGGCAGGTGACCGTCGCGGCGGGCCGGGACGACACGCTGCCGATCCTGACCGGCGTCCGGCTGGAGATCGACGGCAGCCGGATCACCATGCTGGCGACGGACCGCTACCGGCTCGCCATGCGGACCCTGGACTGGTCCCCTGAGGGCGCCGACGCCGCGGCCGTCGCGCTGGTACCGGCCCGCACGCTCGCCGACACCGCCCGCGCGCTGGGTGCTAGCGCCTCGGTCGACCTCGCGCTCGGACGCACTGGTGCCGGCGACGGGCTGGTGGGTTTCGAGGCCGGCTCGCGCCGGACGACGTCGCGCCTGCTGGACGGTGAGTACCCCAAGGTCACGGCGATCTTCCCCACGACTACGAACGTGCAGGCCGTGGTGGAGACGGCGACGCTGGTCGAGGCGGTCAAGCGCGTCGCCCTCGTGGCCGAGCGGAACACGCCCGTCCGGCTGCGGTTCAGCGAGGGACAGGTCACCATCGAGGCGGGACAGGGCGACGACGCCCAGGCGAGCGAGAGCATCGAGGCCACGCTGACCGGCGACGAGATCGAGATCGCGTTCAACCACCAGTACCTGCTGGACGGGCTGAACGCGCTGCACCAGCCGTGGGCCAGGCTGGCGTTCACCCAGCCGACCAAGCCGGCCCTGCTCACCGGGCAGGTCGAGCCCGAGGCCGAGCACGACGACAGCTTCCAGTACGTGCTGATGCCGGTCCGGCTCGCCGGCTGAGCACGTCCCGCCCGCCACCACCGGCACCGACGCAGGAGAGACGAGGGACCGACGATGCAGCTGGGACTGATCGGTCTGGGCAAGATGGGCGGCAACATGCGCGATCGGTTGCGTGCGGCCGGTCAGGAGGTGGTCGGGTACGACCGCAACCCCGGCGTCAGCGACGTCGACAGCATCGAAGGCCTGGTCAAGGCCCTGGCGGCCCCACGCGTGGTCTGGGTCATGGTGCCCTCCGGTGCACCGACCCGCGCCACGGTCGAGGAGGTCGGCGCCCTGCTGGAGTCCGGTGACCTGGTGATCGAGGGGGGCAACTCCCGCTGGACCGACGACACGTTGCACGCCGAGCTCCTCGGTGCGAGGGGCGTCGGCTACGTCGACTGCGGCGTCTCCGGCGGGGTGTGGGGCCGGGAGAACGGCTATGGCCTGATGGTGGGCGGTAGCAGCGAGAACGTCGAGCGGGCGATGCCGATCTTCGACGCGCTGCGTCCCGAGGGGCCGCGCGACGAGGGCTTCGTCCACGCCGGTGACGTCGGCGCCGGGCACTACGCGAAGATGGTCCACAACGGCATCGAGTACGGCCTGATGCAGGCCTACGCCGAGGGCTACGAGCTGCTCGCCGCCAAGGAGCTGGTGACGGACGTCCACGGCGCCTTCAAGGCCTGGACCCGTGGCACCGTGGTTCGCTCCTGGCTGCTGGACCTGCTGGTCAAGGCGCTCGAGGAGGACCAGGACCTCAAGGCCATCACCGGCTACGTCCAGGACTCAGGGGAGGGTCGCTGGACCCTGGAGGAGGGCATCGCCAACGCGGTGCCGATGCCGGCGCTAGCCGCGTCGCTGTTCACCCGCTTCGCCTCGCGCCAGGACGACTCCCCGGCGATGAAGGCCGTCGCGGCGCTGCGGAACCAGTTCGGTGGCCACGCCGTCCTGGGCGCGGGGCCGTCGTCCGGCACCGGCGCCGTGCCGAGGACCGACGCCCGGGACGCCACCGAGGCGGGGCCGACGTCCGGCACCGGCTCGGTGAGCTGACCGACCCCGACCTACGTGCACGTCGCGCACCTGTCGCTGACGGACTTCCGCAGCTACGCCGGCCTCGAGCTGGCCCTGGAGCCGGGCGTGATGGCGCTGATCGGCCCGAACGGCCAGGGCAAGACCAACCTGGTCGAGGCGGTGGGCTACGTCGCGACGCTGGGCAGCCACCGCGTGTCGTCCGACGCGCCGCTGGTCCGGCTCGGCGCGGAGCGTGCCCTCGTCCGCACCCAGGTGGTTCGGGACGGTCGTGCGACCCTGGTCGAGATCGAGGTCAACCCCGGGCGGGCCAACCGGGCTCGGATCAACCGCGGGCCCGTGCCGCGAGCCCGCGAGGTGCTCGGGGTGCTCCGCTCGGTCCTGTTCGCGCCCGAGGACCTGGCGCTGGTGAAGGGTGACCCGAGCGAGCGCCGGCGCTTCCTGGACGAGCTGCTGGTGGCGCGGGCGCCGCGCTTCGCCGGCGTGCGGGCCGACTACGAGCGCGTCCTGAAGCAGCGCAGCGCGCTGCTGAAGTCCGCCGGTGCGGCCATCCGGCGCGGTCACGGTGACGTCCGGACGCTGGACGTCTGGGACAGCCACCTGGCCACCACGGGCGCCGAGCTGCTCGCCGCTCGGCTCCGCCTGGTCGCCGACCTGCGACCGCACGTGGGCCGGGCTTACGAACAGGTCAGCCAGGGCCAGGGCGACGCAGCGATGGCGTACAAGTCCTCGCTCGGCGAGGACCTGCTCGCGGAGCTCGCAGGCGTTCCCGGCGGGGGCCGCGAGCTCCTGCAGGCTCGGCTGCTCGATGCGACCGGTCGGATGCGGGCGACCGAGCTGGAGCGCGGCGTGTGCCTCGTGGGACCGCACCGCGACGACCTGGTGCTCTCGCTCGGGCCGTTGCCGGCGAAGGGGTACGCCAGCCACGGCGAGTCGTGGTCGTTCGCGCTGGCGCTGCGGCTGGCGGCGTACGAGCTGCTCCGCCACGAGGGCGGCGGCGACCCCGTGCTCGTGCTCGACGACGTGTTCGCCGAGCTCGACGCCGGACGCCGGGACCGGCTGGCCGGGCTGGTCGCCGGCGCCGAGCAGGTGCTGGTGACGGCCGCGGTGCCGCAGGACGTCCCCGAGGCGCTGCTGGGGGCCCGGGTCGACGTGATGGCTGGCGAGGTGGCGCGTGTCCGGTGACGTCCCGGTGGCCCTTCCGGACGGCGAGCTCGCGGACGACAGGGCGCTGGACGCCATGGACGCACCGATCCCGGGATCGCCGGTCCAGGAACTCCCCGACGACGAGCAGGAGCGAGCGGCCGAAGCCGCGCGGGCTGCGCTGGCCCGGGCGCGTGCCGCGGCCAGTGCGCGTGGACTGCGCCCGGGCGCCCCGGTGCGGTCCCGGCGCCGCC
>DATFPQ010000187.1:0-10126 GCA_035264765.1 Actinomycetales bacterium
TGGCGATAAGGGCCGCTGCGCGGACGCGAGGCTCGCGGAACATAGCGGTCAGCATAATCCGTCTCGCGGAGAGCCCACGGCCGGTCGCCGTGGGCGGGCGCCGATGACGCGGCCTGCTCCGCACGGCGGGGGCTCTCCGCACATGCCGCGGTTCGGCCATGCGGTTCCCGTCGATCCTCGGGAGCACCTCGGAGAGCCAACGCTTCAGAGCGCCGGAGCGGGGTGGGCGGACGGTCGTGCGCTACGCCTGGGCCATAGATGACTCTGCCCGTGGGAGTTCTACCCGCAGTGGGCCAAGTGGGGCATTCCAATCGGGGCCCGGGACCGCGAGCACCCCCACCTCGGTTCAGCCCTCTATGAGACCCGAAAAGGGCGCCGGGTCCAGGTCCTCCTCGGCTATGCCGCCGGAATCCGGGTCCTCAATGGCTAGGCGGGTATATCAGGCGGCCTGCGGCAGCTGAGGGGCCAGGCGTGTGTGCGATCCGAGATCTGGTCCCCGGAACCCCAGAGCGTCGTTGAGAGGTACAGGGCGGCCGATACTGACACGGATACTCGGGTCCGCTCCACATCGGTGCCCGGCTCCAAACGCCACGAGTGTCCTCAGCTGCCGTGCTGCGGCGGCGTGCCGATGGCCAGTGTCAGGCCGGCCGAGAACTGCGGGGACGAAAGTGAGACTTCGTCGGGCTCTCGGGCGCGAGCGTGAGGCGGACAGGCGAGCTCGTCAGGGTCCACACCTTGGTCCTTGGCCGATCGACCTATGGGCTGTCGGGTGGTACGGGTCGGTCGCGTAGCGAGCCATCACGGCGAGGGCCGCGTCCTCGTCCACGCGGCCATCCCGCGCCGCCAGAGCGGTCATCTCCCGGAAGTAGCCGATGTAGAGGTCCGGAGCGACCGTGCAGATGAAGATCGCCCATTCGTCCGGGTCCGGGTTCGAGAAGGTGTGCGGCGCGCCGACCGGCGCCGTAACCAGCCCGCCGGCGGAAACGTCGACGTCCGTGTCGGCGCTGGCGAATCGCATCGTCCCCGACACGACGTAGAACGTCTCGGAGTGCGCCCGGTGGATGTGCTGGGGTGGGCCGCCGCTGCCTGGTGGCAGACGCGCCTCGAGGAAGCCGATCCGGTGCCCGGTGTTCGAGCCGTCCTCCAGGATGCGGATCCGATTCGGGCCGGCCAGGACCTCGCCACCACCGTCTGAGACGAGGACGACGTCCATGCCCCACCATCCCGGGCGTTCGAAGGAGAGACGACACTCGAAGCGTACGCTCGGCCGCCGGCTCCACTCAGGGCTGGCGCATAGAGGGGTGACGGCGTTGCCCCCGGCCTCGGCTCACCGCGCCGCCGATCCGGGATGCGGCTCGGTTTGCGAGGGAACGTGTGGTCAGCCGAGGGCACGGGCGCGCAGCACCCGCGTGAGGACGTCGGCTCGCAGGGCGACCTGCGCCGCGACGAGCGGCGGGACATCGGGCGCGCCGGCTGCCGCGACAGCCAGCCTGGGGTAGTCCTCGTCGACGCCGTACTCGGGGAAGAACGCACCGACCGTCGCCATCGTGGCCAGCATGCCGCGGTCCCACAGCCGGGGAAGGAGCCGGAGGAAGTCCTGCGCGTACGGACGGAGGAGGTCGTCCTGGTGCGGCTGCCAGAAGGCCGCTGCGGCCTCGCGCCACGCCGTGACCGGCAAGGTCCCGTCCAGCACCGTCGCCCGCCAGGCCGCCCGCTTGGCCTCGGCATCCGGCGCCGCCGCGGCGACGGCGGCGGCGCGTGAGGGCGCGTCCGGGTCGCTGTCGCGGGCCACCAGTCGCTGCGCGACGTCGGCGACGTCCTGACCCCACGCGCAGCGACGGGTGAGCGCCCCCCACGCCAGGTCGACGTCGTCCCCGACGGCCGCCGTAAGGGCGTCCAGCTGGTCCGGCAGTGCGGTCGCCGAGGCGGCCTTCAGCACGGCTCGCCGGTCAGGCCCCTCCCTCGTGGCCGCCTGCGCGAGGCAGAACTGCGCGACCTCGGCGCACAAGCGGTCCCTGACCGTCGGCGAGGCCCACCGCCGCGCGCCGTCGACCGCCATCTGGAGCAAGCCGTCCCTGACCACCCCGGACGTCTCGCCGTCCAAGGCCCGGAGGGCGTACCGAATGACGTCGGCCGGCAGAAGCGCTCCGGCGTCGACCTCCCGCCACAGCAGCACACGCAGCAGCGCCCGTGCGTCCGAGGAGGGCAACGTCTCGCCGGCGGCGAGGGCGGTCGCGAGCGAGAGCTCGTCCAACCGGACGTCGGCGAAGGACAGGTGGCCCTCGTTGAGCAGGAGGAGGTCGGCGGCGCGGTGGCCGGCCAGGTCGTCGATTCCGGTCAAGCGACCGCGGACGCGGAGCTGGAGCAGGTCGCGCCGCTGCAGATGCCCGTCGCTCAGGTCGTACGCGCCAAGCGCGAGCCGGTGCCGACGCAGCGCCGGGGAACGCTCCGGCGGCTGCTGCTCGACCGTGACCTGGGCGTAGCGGCCGCCCGCCGTGGTCTCGGCGCGCACGTTGAGCCCGTTGACACCGGCCGTGAGCACCCACTCGTCCTTCCAGCCCGCCAGTGCGCCGCCCGATGCGCGGTCCAGCGCCTCCATGAGGTCATCGATGGTCGCGTTGCCCCACAGGTGAGCGGTGAAGTGCTCGGCCAGCCCGGCGAGAAACCGCTCCTGCGACACAAAGGCGGCGAGCTGGCGCAGCACCGCAGCGCCCTTGGCATAGGTCACCTGGTCGAAGGCCGCCTGCGCGGCGTCCACGTCTCGCACCGGCTGGTAGAGAGGATGCGTCGTGGGCGCCCGGTCGGCGAGGACGCCGTAGGCGGTGGACCCGATGAACGCCTCCAGGGCGCCGGTCTGGGGGTGCAGGCTGTGGCTGGCCCACACGGCGGCCCACTCCGCGAAGGACTCGTTGAGCCACAGGTCGTCCCACCAGCGCATGGTCACCAGGTCGCCGAACCACATGTGGGCCATCTCGTGCAGCAGGATCCGCTCGCGCAGAGCGACGTCCGCGGCCGTGGGCGTCGCCCGGAAGAGCAGCTCGTCGGTCCAGACGACGCAGCCGTAGTTCTCCATCGCCCCGACGTAGTCCGGGCAGAAGACCTGCAGGTAGGTCGACCCCGGGTAGGGCAGGCCGAAGTGCTCGCCGAAGAACCGCAGACCCTCCGCGGTGAGGTCGAGGAACTCGTCCGCCTGCTCACGCAGCTGCGGCTCGAGGGACCGCCGGGCCAGAACGCCCAGCTCGCGACCGTCCTGGTGTCGGCGGACCTCGACGAAGGGTCCGGCGCAGACCACAGCGACGTAGGTCGACAGCGGCGGGGTGTCGGCGAACCGCCACACGCGCGTGCTCTGGTCCGCCTCCTCCACCGTCTGCGGGTCGCTGTTGCTCACGACGGTCCAGCCGGCCGGTGCGGTGACCGTGAACGCGAACACTGCCTTGAGGTCCGGCTGGTCGAAGCAGGCGAACACCCGCCGAGCGTCGTCAGGCTCAAAGGTCGTCCACACGTACACCTGGCCGTCCGCCGGGTCCACGGCCCGGTGGAGGCCTTGGCGCTCTCGGGTCCGTGTCGTCGTCGTGACGATCTCGAGGACGTTGTCAGCGCGCAGACCACTCAGGCACAGCCGCTCGCCGTCCCAGGCCGCGGGATCGAGCTCGTCGCCGTTGAGCCGGGCCTCGACCAGGTCTTCCGCAACCGCCTCGACGAACGTCGACGCCCCGGGCCCGTGGCAGCCGAACCTGATCGTCGTCGAGCTGCGCAGGGTGGAGCCGCGCTCCAGGTCACTGAGGTCAAGGTGGACCTCATAGCGGGTGACGTGCAGCAGGCGCGACCGGTCCTCCGCCTCCTGGCGGGTGAGCGACGTCATGACCGAACCTTGGCACGGCACCCCTGCAGTGGGTACCGGGACGACGAAGCCCCCAGGTCCGTTACGGCTGTGACCTTAGTTCAGCACTCCGCATGCGGCGTTATCGCCTCGTCTTGTTTCTCCGAGTCGTTGGCTCGACCCGAACCTCCACGCCCGCACTTGTGCCCACCGGCGTGCTTTCCGGATGAGCCCTAGGAGCATCCTCTGCTGGCCCAGCGGCCATCCGCCTCAGCCGCGCAGCGGCCATCCGCTCGTGCCGCGGGTCGGATGTGCGAGCTCGATGGCCCGATCCCGACGGTGAAGAGGTCGAAGACGCTCAGTGCCATGAAGGGTCCTCGTGGTACTCGGTGCACGCGTCGACGATCCAGTCGGCGAGGTAGCGGGCGAAGGACGAGCGGACCATGACCCAGAAGTCCGACGCCGTGTCGTCGCGCACCACGAGGACCACGCCGGCGAGCGCGAGGAGGGTCTGCACGCACGTGCCTCGCGGCGCCACCCGCGGGTGCAGGTCGATGGCGCAGCCATGTGCGAGCAGGTCCCGCGCACGAGGACCGCTGAGCGAGATCGTCGTCCGTTGTGCGGAGACGTCGACGACGGCTCCACGACCGCCCACCGCGGCATCGAGGGACTTAAGCAGGTCGGTGCGCCCGGCCGGTGCCACGACCAGCCACTCGTCCGGCCCCAGCCACAGGACCGTGACGTCCCCCGCTGTCACGGCGGTGCAGGCGGTCTGCGGCACCGCGACACCGAGGACCTCGGCCACGGCTGTCGCCGCCGGGCCGGCGGGGTCGAGGCGGAGGTCGAGCTGCACCAGCAGCGGTAGCTCGCGTACCCGCACCGCGGCGGGCAGGGCCGCCAGCTGCGCCGCCGAGGAAGCCAGCGGGCTCCGGCGCTCGGATCGCGACATCGTCTCAACCGTCACGACGGCTGCCCTCCTTGTCGAACAGGACGCTGTCGGTGACGGTGACCGGCACGAGGTCGTCCTCGATGGGTACGTACAGGGTCTGGCCGATCCGCTCGCGTCCCGACCGGACGAGGGCCAGGGCAAAGGTGCGGCCCAGGGCTGCGCTGCGATAGCTGGACGTCACGTGCCCGAGCATCGGCACGGGCGGCGCCGGGAGCTGCTCGCACTCGACCACCTGCCCGCCTTCGGGGAGGAGCACGCCGGGGTCGACGGGCAGCAGCCCGACCAGATGCTTGCGGTCCGGTCGCTGGTTCTCCGGCCGGCTGAACGACCGCTTGCCGATGAAGTCCAGCTTCTTCTTCGAGACGACCCACGCCATCCCGAGGTCCTGCGGCGTGACGGTGGCGTCGGTCTCCTGGCCGATGATGGGGTAGCCCTTCTCGGCGCGCAGGACGTGCATCGTCTCCGTGCCGTACGGCGTGATGCCGTACTGCTCCCCGGCGGCCATGAGAGCCTGCCAGGCCGCGAGGGCGTCCCACGCGCTGACGTTGACCTCGTAGGCGAGCTCACCGGAGAAGCTGATCCGGGCCACCCGGGCGGCAAGGCCCGCCACCGTGGCGTCGCGCCAGGTCATGAACGGAAATCCGTCGTTGGACACGTCGAGGTCGGGCGCCACCGCCGCGAGGACGTCTCGAGAGTGGGGGCCGACGAGCGGGATGGTCGCCCACTGCTCGGTGACGGAGGTGAGGTGGACCCGCAGGTCGGGCCACTCCGTCTGGAGCCACTCCTCCATCCAGTCGAGGATCTTGGCCGCGTTGCCGGTGGTGGTCGTGAGCAGGAAGTGCTCCTGGGCCACGCGGATCACCGTGCCGTCGTCGATCACCATGCCGTCGGCGCCGCACATGACGCCGTAGCGCGCCGAGCCGATCCTGAGGCTGCTCATGAGGTTGGTGTAGAGCCGGTCGAGCAGCTCGCCGGCGTCGGCGCCACGGACGTCGATCTTGCCCAGCGTCGACCCGTCCATCAGGCCCACGGAGCTCCGCACCGCCGCGCACTCACGCAGCACGGCCTGCTCGATGTCCTCCCCCTCCCGGGGGTAGTACCACGGCCGCTTCCACTGCCCCACGTCCTCGAACGCGGCGCCGTGCATCACGTGCCAGTCGTGGAGTGCGGTGACCCGGACCGGGTCGTGCAGCCTCCCGCGGTCACGGCCGGCGAGCGCGGCGAAGGCGACCGGCGTGTAGGGCGGCCGGAAGGTTGTCGTTCCGAGCTCGGCCACGTCGGCACCGAGCGCTTCGGCGACTATGCCGGAGGCGATGACGCCGGACGTCTTGCCCTGGTCGTGAGCGGTGCCGATCGTCGTGTAGCGCTTGACGTGCTCCACAGACCGCAGCCCGGCACCGGTTGCCCGCAGGACGTCGGCGACGGTCGCGTCGCGCTGCAGGTCGACGAAGCTCGTGCAGGGGGCGCCGGGGTCGGGCTCCGGCACCGACCAGAGCACCATCGTCGGTCGGCCGGCCGGCTGGTCCGGCGACCACGGCAGCGCCTGGGCCGCAGCGCCGGGCGGGCCGAGGTCCGCCAGAGCCCGCTCGGCAGCGGCCGCACCTCCGCCGAGGGCCCGACGCAGCGTGAAGTCTCCCGTCGCCGCCCCGGCGACGCTCGCCCCGGGGATCGCCGAACCGGGGACGAAGGCACCGAGTGACGCGTCGTATTGGAGCTTTCCCCGCGCCTGGCTGAACAGGTGGACGGCGGGGTTCCACCCGCCGCATACAAGGAGCACGTCGCAGGCGATGCCGTCGCGCGCACCCAGATCGCCCGCGGCGTATGGGGCGACATGGGCACGGGTGACCCGCGTGGTGCCGCTCGTGCCGGTGACGACGGAACCCGCGCGGACCTCGATCCCGCGGTCGGCGGACGCCGTCGCCCAGTCAGCCGGGACGTCCGGGCGGGCGTCGACGACCGCGCGCACCCGGGCGCCCGCGTCCGCGAGGTCGATCGCCGCGGCGTAGGCGCTGTCGTCGGTGGTGAAGACCACCACCTCGCGGCCAACCAGGACCCCGTAGCGGTGCAGGTAGGTGCGCGCGGACGCGGCGAGCATAATGCCCGGTCGGTCGTTGCCGGCGAACACGATCGGGCGCTCGTGCGCACCGGTGGCGACCACCACGTGGCGCGACCGGATGCGCCAGATCCGTTGGCGCGACAGGTGTGCCGGCGCGTTGGCTCCGAGGTGGTCGGTGCGCTTCTCAAGGGCGAGGACGAAGCCGTCGTCGTAGTAGCCGAAGGCGGTAGTCCGCTGCAGGACGGTGACGTCGGGGAGGCTGCGCAGCTCGGCTACCGCGGCCGCGACCCACTCGAGGGCAGGGGCGCCGTCGATCTCGTCCCGGGTACCGAGGAGGGAGCCCCCGGCCTCTGACTGCTCGTCGACAACGACGACGCGAGCACCGCTACGGGCCGCAGTCAGCGCGGCGGTCAGGCCGGCCGGTCCGGCGCCGACGACGAGGACGTCGCAGTGCGCGTGCACCGCGTCATAGCGGGCGGGGTCGGGGCGGTCGGCGAGCCGCCCCTGGCCGACGAGACCGCGCGCGACGAGCCCGTCGTACAGCTCGACCGTGGTGGCGGTGAGCATCGGCTCGGGAAACGGGGTCTCGACCTGCACCAGCGCATTGGGGTCCTCGGATCCGGCGGCCATGATGCCGCGCGGCCGGCCGAGCTTGATGCTGGTCGTGACCTGGTGGACGCCGTTGGCGAGCAGGGCGGAGGCCAATGTGTCCCCCTGCAGTCCCTGGTAGGTGTGTCCGTCGAACGTGAACGACACCTCGTTCCCGCGGTCGACGCGGCCCCCGGCGGGCAGCCGGAAGGAGGCGCTCACGACGTCACCGGCCTTGGCTCGTTGAGGCGGTAGACGGCGAGCACCTGGTGGGTGGCGGTGTCGCGGACGGCGTTGAACCACCGGCGGCAGCCCGCGGAGTGGAGCCAGCGTTCCGCGAACGGACCCTTCGGGTTGTCCCGGAAGAACAGGAACTCGGCCCACTCGGCGTCGGACAGCGAAGCCGGCTCAGGAGGGTAGGCGACGTGCGCCTGACCGCCGTAGTGGTACTCGACCTCCTCGCGTGGCCCGCAGTAGGGGCACTCGATGAGCTGCATGCGAACTCCTCGGTGTTCTAGTGGGCGACGGCTGCGGCGCCGTGCTCGTCGACGAGGGCGCCGGAGACGAAGCGCTCGAGGGTGAAGGGTGCGTTGTAGGGGTGCGGGGCGTCGCTCGCCACCGTGTGCGCGAAGCACCAGCCGACTCCGGGGGTGGCCTTGAAACCTCCAGTGCCCCAGCCGCAGTTGAGGTAGAGCCCGTCGACGGGGGTCAGGCCGACGATCGGGGAGGCGTCCGGCGTGGTGTCGACGATGCCGCCCCAGCTGCGCAGAAGGTGGGCCCGGGCGAAGACGGGGAAGAGCTCGAGGGCCGCGGCCATCTGGCGCTCGATGATGGAGAAGGCGCCGCGCTGGCCGTAACCGATGTAGCTGTCGATCCCGGCGCCCATGACGAGCTCGCCCTTGTGCGCCTGTGAGACGTAGACGTGGACGGCGTTGGACATCACGACCGTCGGGTGGACCGGTTCGAGGAGCTCGGATACCAGGGCCTGGAGGGGATGTGACTGGATCGGCAGGCGCAGGCCGACCATCTCGGCGAGGACGCTGCTGTGTCCGGCTGCGGCCAGGGCTACCTTGCCGGCGCGGATGGTGCCGCGGCTGGTGCGGACGGCGGCGATCCGGCCGTCGACGACGTCCAGCCCCTGCACCTCGCAGTCCTGGATCAGGTCGACGCCCATCGCATTCGCGGCGCGCGCGTAGCCCCACGCGACGTAGTCGTGCTTGGCGATGCCCGCGCGCGGCTGGTAGGTGGCGCCGTGCACCGGATAGCGGACATCGGGATCGATGTTGACGATCGGGCAGACCTCTTTGACCTGCTGCGGGTCGAGCCACTCGGCGTCGATGCCGTTGAGCCGGTTGGCGTTGACCCGGCGCATCGAGTCCCGCACGTCCTGCAGGCTGTGCGCGAGGTTGAGGACCCCACGCTGGCTGAACAGGATCGGGTACCCGAGCCCGTCCTCCAGGGTCTCCCACAGCTTGAGCGAGTGCTCGTAGATTCCGGAGCTCTCGTCCCACAGGTAGTTGGATCGAATGATTGTCGTGTTGCGAGCCATGTTGCCGCCGGCCAGCCAGCCCTTCTCGAGGACCGCGACGTTCCTGATGCCGTGGTTCTTCGCCAGGTAGTACGCGGTTGCCAGGCCGTGACCGCCACCGCCGACGATCACGACGTCGTAGGACGGCTTCGGATCGGGGTTTCTCCAGAGGAAGTCTGGGTGGTCCGGCAGGTCGGCACCTGGGGTACCGATCGTCGTGGTCATGATCGGAGCCCCTCATGAGTCGGGTACAGCAACTCCGCATTGCCGAACCCGCGGGTGGCCAGTGCAGGTGTGCCGATGCGGATGCCGGAGCTCACTATCGGCGGCCGCGGGTCGAACGGGACGGCGTTGCGGTTGACCGTGATGCCGACCTGGTGGAGGCGGTCCTCACCCTGCTGGCCGTCGAGGTCGGAGTCGCGCAGGTCGACAGACGGCGTGCGACTGGTCCGCAGAGCTCATCTGCGCCTCCGTTCGTGGCCGGTGTTACCCGACAGCGTGACCTCCCCCTAGTCCTGGGACAAGATTCGGTTCGACACCCAGCACGCGTGCAGATGGACGCAACGTTATGCCCAGGCCGCTTCTGGGTGTGCACGGTGGCCCGGATCGCCCGGGGCACGGACTGACGGCGGGGATAGAGGCGGCGACAGGACGGCGTGGGCGGGACATCCGGAGCCAGGGCTCAGCCGCTGGGGGCTATGGCACTCGCCGTCGAGCTCGAGGTCCCCCGTCGACAAGGGCACGGCATGAATTGCCACCCAACGAGCAGCAGGCACGTCGTGACCACGTCCGGAACTACCGTGGACGGATGACCGGTCGGCTGGCCAACGTCGCGCTGCTGGTGGTGGTCCCTCTCGCCGCGGCGTCCGGCCTGGGCATGTTCCTCCTCGGCAGCGGACCGGTGCTGGCGGTCGCCGTGCTGCACGGGCTCGTCGGCCTCGCCGTCGTGGTCCTGGTCCCGTGGAAGTCGGTGGTCGTGCGGCGCGGGCTGAAGCGCGCCCGGGGCGCGCGCCTGACGACGTCGCTGGCGCTCGCGGCCGTGGTCGTCCTGGCCCTCGTCACGGGCGTGGCGCACCTCGGTGGGGTGCTGGTGGCCGGGTCTCCTCTGACATCGATGCAGCTGCACGTCGGCGCCGGCATCGCGGCCGCGGTCCTGACGCTCGTCCACGCTCGTCACCGACGCGT
>DATFPQ010000188.1:0-7461 GCA_035264765.1 Actinomycetales bacterium
TCGGCGGCCGCAGTGCGCGGGTCGACCCGCAGCGCCTGCGCCAACCAGGCCTGGGTCGAGGTCGCCCCGACCGCGGCGGCCCAGCCGCGGGTGTCCAACTCGCGGATCAGCGCCAGGCGGGCGGCGTCGATACGAGCGAGGTCTCCGACCAGGGTCCGCAGCAGGTCCACCAGATGCTCGTCGGAGCACCGCCACAGCGGCGCGTCGGCCACCGCCCTCGCGGTCGCACTCAGCGCCGCCCACGCGCCCATCGGATCCGCGGTTGCGGCGTCCAGAACGTCGGCAGCGTCCGGGACGGCAGTGCTCCGCGGGACGGCCATGCCGGAAGTAGCCGCGCCCGATGCGTGCGCCGGCACGGCGCCCGAGCCGGCGCCCGACGGCCGCTGCTTCTTCATGCCAACGAACCTAGCGGGCACCACCGACAGTCCGCCCCGCCCTGGACCGGCACCCCACCGGGCCAAAACCCGTTGGGACACAAGGCGCGCTGTGGATAGTGACAGCACGACAAGCCGCACATGTGGTATCGCCCGCGGGCCAGGGCGTCAGGATGGAGACTTGTTCCCGCCAGGCGGGAAGAAGTCTCCATCCTGGAGGAGACCGGGGGTCCGAAGACTGCGGGCGCGCAAGACGAGGTCCGCGAGATGCACCCCGATGCGGGACGCGGCACGCGGCCCGGCGGCCCGTTCCGGTGTGCGCACGGCAGTCGTGGCCCGGTCACTGTTAGGGCGGGCGTGGCGGCACCGTCGTCCGACAGTCAGCCGGCGAGGGCGCGGTGGTGCTGCATCGGGGACTCGTCCTCACGCGTGCGGTCGAGCCGCAGTCGCCCTCGAGTCGCTGCGCGAGAGCGCCTCTGGCCTGCCTAAACGCGCCCGCACGTCAGGGCCGCGCTACCGCTCGCCGGCCCTGACGTGTGGCACCGCTTTTCAGGTCGAGATCTCCACCTCGGCCCGATTGCCGGACCAGTCGGTGTGGAAGATGCCATCCCGGTCGATCCGGGCGTAGGTGTGCGCACCGAAGAAGTCCCGCAGTCCCTGCACCAGCGCGGCCGGCAACCGGTCTCGCCGGACCGTGTCGTAGTAGGCCAGCGCGGAGGCGAAGCCGGGAACCGGCACGCCGAGGGACGCCGCCTGGCCGACCACCCGGCGCCAGCCGTCCTGGGCGTCGGCCAGGCCCTGCGCGACATCCGGCGACACGAGGAGCGTGGTGAGGTCCGCGTCCGAGTACGCCTGGCGGATTCGCTCCAGCAGGCGGGCCCGGATGATGCAGCCGCCGCGCCAGATCTTGGCCACCGTCGCGATGTCCACGTTCCACGAGTAGAGCTCGCTCGCCGCGCGGATCTGGTCCAGCCCCTGTGCGTAGGCCACCACCTTGGACGCCCATAGCGCCGCCCGGACGTCGTCCACCAGTGCGGGGACGTCCGGCACCGAGCCGCCCTGCGGCCCCGCCAGCGTTTCGCGCGCCGCCGCGCGGAGCCGGTCGTGGCCCGAGGCGGACCGGGCGAACACGGACTCGGCGATCGCGTTCACCGGCACACCGAGCTCCAGCGCGGACATCACCGTCCAGCGACCCGTGCCCTTCTGCCCGGCCGAGTCGACGATGACGTCGACAAGAGGCTTGCCCGTGCCGGCGTCGACGTGTCCGAGGACCTCGGCCGTGATCTCGATCAGGAACGAGTCCAGGTCACCGGTGTTCCACTCGCGGAACACTTCCGCGATGGCGGCCGGCTCCAGGCCCGCACCACGGAGCAGGTCGTAGGCCTCGGAGATGAACTGCATGTCGGCGTACTCGATGCCGTTGTGCACCATCTTCACGAAGTGGCCGGCGCCGTCGGAACCCATGTACGCGCAGCACGGCTCGCCGTCGACCTTGGCGGCGATGGACTCCAGGATCGGCCCGAGCGCGGCGTAGGACTCCTCGGACCCGCCCGGCATGATGCTGGGGCCGAGCAGGGCTCCCTCCTCGCCGCCGGAGATGCCTGCGCCCACGAAGTGCAGTCCGGCCTCCCGCAGGGACGCCTCTCGCCGGCGGGTGTCCTCGAAGTGGGCGTTGCCGCCATCGACGACGATGTCCCCGGGCTCCAGGTGCGGCACCAGCGAGTCGATCACCGCGTCCGTCGCGGCCCCGGCCTGCACCATGATGATCACCCGGCGCGGCCGCCGGAGGCTCCGGACGAAGTCCTCCACCGAGGCCGCCGGGACGAAGCTGCCCTCGTCCCCGTGAGCCCTGACCAGCGCCTCGGTCCGTGCGAACGTCCGGTTGAACAGCGACACCGTGTGCCCGTGCCGGGCCAGGTTTCGCGAGAGGTTGGCGCCCATCACCGCCAGACCCATGACCCCAATGTCGGCGGTGGCGCCGGCGTCCGTCTGCTCGGTAGTGGTGCTCTGGTCCTGCGCGGTCATGGCGGTCTCCCTAGTGATGGTGCTCACGCGTCCACCTTCGCTGCGGCGACAGCCACGATATTCGTCGGCTCCCGGCGCGCCCGCACCTCGCGGACGATCTGCGCGAAGCGGGACTCGGTGAGCGGGTAGGTGAACATGATCAGCGCCGCGAGGAGCGCGAACCCGGCGGGGACCAGTCCGGCGGCCGCACGGATCGCGGTCAGCGCGCCGTCGCTCTGCTCGGGCGCCCTGGCGACGTAGCCCCCGAGCGAAAGGGCGTAGGCGCCAGCCGCGCCGCCCAGCGCCTGCCCGGCCTTGCGGGTGAAGGAGAAGATCGCGTACGTCGCACCCTCCGTGCGCACGCCGCTCTGCCACTCGCCGTACTCGACGGTGTCCGCCTCGAGCGCCCACATCAGCGTGTTGACCAGCGCCAGGCCAAGTCCGGCGACGACCCAGAACACGATCGCGACGGCGGGCACGGACGCCGGTGCCAGGAAGATGCCGAGTCCGCCGACGATCGACAGCGTCGCCGCGGCGAGGTAGCCGGCGCGCTTGCCGAACCGGGCCACGATGCGCGGCGTCACGGGAGCGACGACGAAGATGGCCGCGGTGCTGAGCAGGGTGAGGGTGATGAACAGGCTCGGGCTGCCGAGGACGTCGCGGGCGTAGTAGGCGCCGATCGTGTTGAAGGCGAACATGCCGGTGAGGTAGCTCAGGGTGCTGAGGCAGAGCCGGAACAGCGGACCGTTGTGGCGCAGCGCGTGAACGGTCTGCCGGAAGGTCACCTGGGCCACGTCGCGGGGCACGGTCTCCTTGGCCGTGAAGAAGGTGAACAGGTACAGCCCGAGACCGAGGACGACGAAGCCTCCGGTGACGAGCGTGAAGGTGCTCTGCAGGTCCGCGCTGCTCCCCGCCAGGGACGGCGAGATCACCAGGACCAGCATCATGATCACCACGGCGGCGCCCACGCCTCGGGCTCCGGCGAGCTTGGCGCGCTCCTTGGGTACCTGCGTCATGGCGGTCGCGAGCGAGCCGTAGGGGATGTTGACCAGGCTGTACGCGAGCCCCAAAAGGGCGTATGTGACGTAGGCGTACAGCAGCTTGCCGCTGGGCGACCAGTCCGGGACGTGGAACGTCAGGAAGCTCAGCACGAGGAGCGGCAGGGACCCGAAGAGCAGGAACGGCCGGAACTTGCCCCACCGGGTCTTGGTCCGGTCGACGACGCGTCCGGCGAACACGTCGGCGAAGGCGTCCCACAGCCGGACCACGAGGAACATCGTCCCGACGGCCGCGGCACTGAGGCCGGCAACGTCGGTGTAGTAGACGAGAAGGAAGAACGAGGTGATGGAGAACGCCAGGTTGTTCGCGGCGTCACCGGCGCTGTAGCCGATGACCTGGAGGGGCCGTAGCTTCATGATGAGTCCTTGGAAGGTGAGGTCTTCGAACGGGGGGAGGCCGGCGGATTCGGTTCGCCGTTGCCTTCTGAGAACCATTAGCCCACCGGAGGCCTGTCTGTGGCAATCGGTTGCCACCAGTTGCCCGCAGGCTGCCGGGACGTCGGACATAACGAAGGCCCCGACCCCGCAGTGCGGGGTCGGGGCCTTGGCCGGACAACGGGTCAGACGTCCTTGCGCCACCGCCTGCGGAGGGCATAGGCGGCCGCCTTGGGCTGCCGGTCCCGCGTGAATACGCCCTTCTTGTTGCCGCCGACGCGCATGATTCCGGAGGTCGTGGCGAAGTCGGCGAAGTTCCAGACCTGCTCACCGACCACCGCGTCGACGCGGTCGAACACCCGGTGGTTCATGTCCAGGTAGTCGACCTGGTACTCCTCCGACCATGGCTCGGAACCCAGCGAGTGCAGGCCGGGGTAGGTGTCGGCGCCGTACTCCGTGATCAGGATCGGCTTGCCGTCGGTCGCCCACTCGCGCAGCTCCTGCTCCCAGGCGAGCTCGGCCGCGGGCAGGTCGCCCGTGTTGACGTACCAGCCGTAGTACCGGTTCAGCATCAGGACGTCCGCGAACTGCGACACGCGGCACTTGCCGTGCGGCGCAAGCATCACGTTGACGAACCCCACCGGCCGGGTGGGGTCGGCCTCGCGGGCGACGTCGAACAGCGGCCGGAAGTACTCCTCCGCGGCCTCGGTGTCGGACTCGGGCTCGTTGGCGATGCTCCACAGCACGACGCTCGGGTGGTTCTTGTCTCGGGCGATGAGCTCACGGATGGCTTGCGCGTGCACCTGCTGGGTCGTGGCGTTGATGGTTTCCGGGGAGAAGGTCGTGTACCCCTGACCGCCGAAGATGCCGCCACCGAGCCCCATGTTGAGGCCCACCGCGGCGGTCTCGTCGATCAGCACGATGCCCTGCCGGTCGGCGTAGTCGAGCACGTCCTCGGAGTACGGGTAGTGGGACGTCCGGAACGAGTTGGCCCCGACCCACCGCAGCAGCTCGAAGTCGCGCACCAGGAACGCGTCGTTGTGGCCCTTCCCGATCACGGTGAGGTCCTCGTGCTTGCCGAAGCCGGTGAAGTAGAAGGGCTCGCCGTTGATGAGGAACTGCGTGCCGCTCACAGACACCGTCCGCACACCCACCCTCTGGTGGTAGGTGTCGACCGTCCGCCCGTCCCGCACCAGCGACACCTCGAGGTCGTAGAGGTACCCGTCGCCGGGCGCCCACGGGTGGACGTCGTCGATGGTGAGCGCGCCCTGGGAGCCGGTGCCGGTCGCGGCCTCGCGCCCGTCGGCGTCGCGGAGCAGCACCGTGACCTCGTGGCCGTCGCTGCCGAGCGCGGTCACGTCGTACTGCACCGTGCCGGTTGAGCCCTCGAGGCCCGTCGTCACGGTGAGGTCGGCCACGTAGGCCGCCGGGGTGGAGTACAGCCACACCGTGCGGTGCAGGCCTGCGTAGTTGAAGAAGTCGTGCCAGTACCGCTGCCGAGGGCCGGCCGGGGTGTCCTCGACCACGCCCGGAGGGATGGACTGGAAGCTCAGGGTGTTGTTGACCAGCGCGGTCACCCGCACCTCCTCGCCCGGCCGCACGTGCTCGGTGACGTCCGCCTCGAACGGCGTGTAGCCGCCCTCGTGCTGCATCACCTCGACGTCGCCGACCCAGACGCGTGCTCGGTGCGTGGCCGACTCGAAATGCAGGACGACGCGCTCGCCGGCCCAGCCGCGGGGGACGCGCACCGTCGTCTGGTACCAGATGTCCCCGAAGTAGTCGCGTACCGCCGGATCGGCGACGATGTCGTTGAAGCTGGCCGGCACGGCCATCTCCCGTGCCCGGGGGAGCGGCCCGCGGAACCAGCCGTCGTCCACGCCGACGCTGTCGGCGTCCAGTCGGAACGACCACAGGCCGTTCAGTGACTTCCGTTCGCGGGTGCTGGTGTCCTGGGGGCGAAGCATCGGGTCCTCCGGCGGTGGCGGGTCTAGTGGGGTCGCTCTCTCTATTGAGACAGGGGAGGATCCGGGGTGGCAAGCGGTTGCCATGTGTTGTCGTGCGGGGCTACGGTCATGGCGTGGCGAAGCTGCCGACGATCTACGACGTCGCCGAGGCTGCCGGGGTCGCGCCGTCGACGGTGTCACGCGCCTTCTCCCGACCCGGGCGAGTGAACTCCGAGACGGCACAACGGATCCGGGACGTCGCCGCCGACCTCGGCTACCGAACCAACCCGCTCGCGCGCGGCCTCTCGACCGCCCGGACGATGACGATCGGGTTGGTGATCGCGGACATCACCAACCCCGTCTACGCCGAGATCATGCGCGGCGCCCAGATCGCAGCGGCCGACGCCGGCTACACCATGCTGCTGGCCGACACCCAGGGGTCTGGCCCCCGGGAGCGGGAGTCGGTCGAGCGCGCGATGCCGTTGGTCGAAGGGATCGTGCTGGCCAGCAGCCGCATGTCCGACTCGGCGATCAGGATGGCGGCCAAGCAGAAGCCGCTGGTCGTCCTGAACCGTGCGGTGGTCGACGTGCCGAGCGTCGTGACCGACAACCCCCGAGGTGCCCGCCGCGCCGCGGAGCACCTGGGCGGGCTCGGTCACGAGGTCATCACCTACGTCGCAGGCCCCGAGGCCTCCTGGGCGGACGGGATGCGGTGGCGCGCCCTGCGGGAGGTCGAGCTGGAGCTGGGGTTGAAGGTGCGGCGGATCGGCCCATTCCCGCCGACCGTTCGCGGCGGAGTCCGCGCGGCGCAAGAGCTCAGCAAGCACCCGACGTCCGCGGTCATCGCCTACAACGACCAGCTGGCCATCGGGCTGATGCGGGGCCTGGCCTCGATGGGCGCCCGGGTGCCCGAAGACGTCAGCGTGGTCGGCTTCGACAACATCTTCGGTTCGGACCTGGTCACGCCCGGACTGACGACCATCGCCGCCCCGCTGCGGGTGCAGGGGACGACGGCGGTCAAAAACTTGCTGGCGCTGGTGGGGGGTGCGTCCTCGACGACCGGCAAGGCCGTCGTGCTGCCCACTCGGCTCGTGGTCCGTGCCTCGACGGCTCAGCGCAGCCGGAAGAGGACCGCGCCGACCTGGGGCACCACGACGGTCTCCGGGCCGGCCTCGAAGTCGGCCAGAAGGACCTCTGCAGGGGCGAGGTAGCCGAAGGCGCGCGGCGGACGACTCCGCCGGGATCCTGGTGGCCAACGGAACCTTTCGACGGCACCGCTCGCCGTGCTCGTACCTCGGAGAGGCGCGCCGGCAACAGATGGCAACCGGTTGCCGAAACGGCGGAGCGCCGCTCACGATGAGTCGCATGCCAGCTCCGGAGAGACCCTGACCCTGCACCCGGACCGGCTGCTCCCCGCAGACGTCGGTGTCGGCGGATCGCACGTCGGCTGTACCACGCGGTGTGGAGACCGCGGTGGAGCTCGTGGCAGGAAACCCGCGAAGGACGTTCGAGCTGTGAGCGCCGCCGCCCCAGCGACCACAAACCACACCGAGGAGCTGCTCCGATCATGACCCAGACGACAACCGACGTGGTGATCGGCCTCGACGTCGGGACCACCGCAGTCAAGGCGGTGGCCTTCGCGGTGGGCTCCAACCGGCGCCACACCGCCGTCCGCGAGTACCCGCTCCTGCAGCCGGAACCGGGGTG
>DATFPQ010000189.1:0-14043 GCA_035264765.1 Actinomycetales bacterium
GCGCCTTTCCCGGCTGCCGGCGACCACCGCGCTGGTGCGACGCCCACCACATCCAGCACTGGTCCGACGGCGGGCCGACGTCCCTGGTGAACCTGGTGCTGCTCTGCGACTTCCACCACGACGTGATTCACCACGGCCAATGGAGCGTCACGATAACCGACGGCCGACCCGTGTTCATGCCGCCCGCGTGGCTGGACCCGACCAGGTCACCCCGCGGACCCACCGATCCCCAAGCCGCCTGAGTCGGCGGCCCAGGCCCCGGCTTCATCAAGAGCGCCGGGCCTACGAAGCGCGCTCGGCCTAGGAGGTCGCGGGCCAGGAGAGCGCGGCCCAGGACAGCGCGGTCCAGGACAGCGCGGGCCCAAGACAGCGCGGGCCCCAACACGAGCGCGGGCCCATGAGGACGCGCGCCCCAACACGAGCGCGGGCCCATGAGGACGCGCGCCCCAACACGAGCGCGGGCCTAGAAGAGCGCGGCCTACGAACAGCGCGGGTCCACCAAGCGGGTGGGCCTACGAAAGCGCGGGCCCACGGGCGCGGGCCGACGAAAGCACGGGCCTACGAGAAGCACACGGGCGGCGCGTCCAGCGACACGGCCAGCTCGTTCAGCTCGATCGACCTGGTGCGCGGGATGCCGCCAAAGCGGTATCGCACCCTGACCTCTCGCGTGGTGACCGTGTTCCCGGACACTCCTGGCTTGCAGTCCGTGCGAATGTCCACCGCGAGGCCCACCGTGCAATAACCGTGCGCCGGCACCGTGAAGGTGCTCGCGGGCCGCAGGATGCCCATCGCATCGCGGTCTTCGGCACCGACGTACAGCCGAGTACCGCGCGAGTACTCCTCCAGCAGGAGCGGCTCGACGCCGACGACCGTGACCGGAAGCGGGCTGCGGTTCCGCAGATCGATGACGAGACCGAAGCGCCCGCCATTCGGCATTCCCCCGACCACCAGCTCCGAGCCGAACGCGTTCCGCAGGTCCCTGGCGGGGGTCCCGTAGCCGAACTCGGCTGTCCCGCCGGTGAGCTGCCCGTCCCACACGACTCCGTCGACGTGCTCGAGCGGTCGGTAGGCAATGACCAGCGTGAGCGCCGACGCGGCGATGACTAGCACCGCGACGACCGTGGCCCTCACCGCCCTCCTCCGCGCCGTGGCCGGCGGCCGTGCCGTGCTCGCCGTGATGCCGTCGGGGTTATCGAGCGCAGGAGCGGCGGTCATGCGCGCGATCATGGCAGCCTTGTCAGGCTAAAACCATCGTCACGACCCCGGATGTGGATGGCCGTGACCGCGATGCGCGACGGCTCTACCGAGATCGAGACGGCAGGAGCAGGCGGACGGCGGCAAGCACCAGGTACGCCGCCTCCGCGGCCAGCGTGACGAGCTGTGCCGCGTCGTAGCTTTCCTCCTTCAGGCCCGGAATCGGCCCGAGCTGCGGCAGCCCAGATCCGGTGTGGGCCAGCACCAGGGCCAGGGCCGTGCCGCCCATGATCGCCGCGCCGGCGAGCCAAGCGAGAGTGACGTCGCGCAGCAGCAGCCAGACCGCCACCGCGAACGTCACCACGGCTTGAACGACGAAGAGCTTCCCGAGCGTGATGCCTGATACCCCGGCGCCGTAGGATCCCGCGAGCGCCCCGTGCACCACCGCGGAGATGACCAGTGCCACCACCCCGGCGTACCGCAGCAGCCGTCCGTTCACCGCCTGAGTGGCCTCCGCGGTCCGACGTGACGGGGTCGGGCTGAATCCGGACATCGCCGATCTCCATTCCTGTGGACCATGCCTCTACAGAGAAACGGATCGCGTCCTATCGGGTTCATCCGGAAAGGTGGAACCTGGCGTAGCCGGTCCCCAGGCGGCACCGTCCCCACGCGGCACCGTCCCCACGCGGCACCGCCCCACACGTCACCAGTTGGTGAAGGACCCGTCCCGGCGAGTGAGGTGGGGACGCTCCAGCGCCCGCGCGGTGAGCTCACGCGCGACATCCCGGTCGATGTCCACACCCAGCCCGGGCTCCTCAGCGGCAACCGCCCGTCCCCCGGTCACCTCGGGGCGGGCCGTGAACACCCCGTCGAGGTCCGGCCGGGGCCCGTGGTCGTACTGCTCCTGGATCCCGAAGCTGGCGCAGGCGGTGTTGAAGTGCGTGCAGGCCGCCGTCATCACCGGGCCGAGCGGGTTGTGCGTGGCGAGCCGCACGTAGTGGCCCTCCGCCCAGCCGGCGAGCTTGCGCGCCTCGGTGATCCCCCCGACGATCCCCAGATCCGGCCGGACGAAGTCGACGAGGTCCTCGTCGAGCAGCGGCCGGAACGCCCACTTGCTGCCGAGCTGCTCGCCCGCCGCCAGCGGCACCCGGGTGCGGGCGCGCAGCTGGCGGTAGGCCTCCGGGCTCTCGATGCGCAACGGGTCCTCGACGAAGAAGAGGGTGGCGTCCTCCAGCTCCTGGCACAGCCGAACGGCGTCCGGTGGGTCCAGCCTGGTGTGGACGTCGAGGAGCAGCTCGACGTCGTCCCCGACGGCCTCGCGGGCGGCGTAGCACCGCTGGACCGCCGCGCGGATCGACTGTCGCGGCTCGAGCACCGGGCTGTCCGGAGTCGGAAGGGCGAACCGCAAGTGCCGCCATCCCTCCTGCACGAGCGTGCGGCAGCTGTCCAGGAAGTCCTCGAGAGGCCCGTCCTCGCCGGGAACATGCGCGTAGCACGGAACCCAGTCACGCACCTTGCCGCCGAGCAGCCGGTACACCGGGACGCCGAGTGCCTTGCCCTGCAGGTCCCACAGCGCCAGGTCGATGGCCGAGACGGCCGCCCCGAGCAGCCGCTCGGTCGGGAAGAACCCCGACCGGCTCATCAGCTGCCAGAGGTGCTCGATGCGCGTGGCGTCCTCGCCCACCACCACGTCCCGCAGGTGCAGCAGCGCACCCCTGACCGCCTCCTGCCGGGTGCGGATCCCTACCTCGCCGAGTCCGTACAGTCCCTCGTCGGTTTCGACGACGACAAGCATCATCGAGTCGCCGCGGTCCGGGATGGTGAGGACCTCGACGTCGGTGATCGTCATGGTCTTCACGGCGTACAGGTGATCAGGTGGTCCTCCGCGGAGCCACCGTCGTCCTCGGCCGGCTCGGCGTCGTCCTCTCCCCGCACCGGCTCGTAGCCGAGCTCGTCCATCGCCGACCGCAGGTCCCAGCGCTGCCGGCTGCTCCACGAGACGGCGCTGTACACGCCGAATCGCACGTCCGCGACCACGGCCCGACCCACGATCCGTCGCAGGTCCCGAGGACCGAGCCAGCCGGCCCGCGCTTCCTCGGGCGACGCCTCTTCGGCGCAGAGCCCGAGCCGCAGCCCCACCAGGGACAGGTCGGTCCGGTAGGCGTAAGCGCGGGCCAGCGCCTCGTCGAACGCCTTCGTGGCCCCGTACGCGCAACACGGCGCCGCCGGCCAGCCAGGGTCGATCGGCCACGTGCGCGCTCCCTCGTGCGCGCCCATGGCGTGCACCGAGCTGGCGAAGACGACGCGGCGCACACCGTGCCGCTCTGCCGCCGCGAGCAGCGCGACGAAACCCTCGACGTTGGGCTCCTCGAGCTCCTGCCAGTCCGCCTCGGGATCCGGGTTGCCGGCGAGATGGACGACCGCGTCCACCTCGTCGAGCGCAGCGTCGAGCACCTCGCGGTCCGTGAGCTCGCCGACGAACCATCGGGCGCCGTCCGCCTCCGGTCCCGCCTCACGGTCGAGCAGCCGCAGTCCGCTGCTCCCCTCGAACTCCGGCAGGAGCTGCCCCGCCACTCGACCGGTCGCGCCGGTCACCAACACGTTGTTGTAGGTCACCCGGCAATCCTTCCGGCAGGCGACACTCCGCGCGATCCCACAGCACACTGACGGGATGGAGGAGGTCCTCGACGCCGGTCCGGACCGGCCTCGCCGGCCACGGCCGCGGTGGCTGGTGGTCGGCCTCGTCCTCGGCGCCGTGCTCCTGGCCGGCGGCCTAGCGGTCGCATCGATCCTGGACGGGCGCCAACCCACACCGCGCCCGGCGGCCGGCGTCGAACCGAGCGCCTCCCGCCAGCCGGCGGCGTCCACGACCTGCCCGACCGACACCATGCCCAGCAGCGGGATGCCCCGACCCAAGAGGGCACTCGAGGTATCGGCCCTGGTGATCGGCACGTCCGGCCAGGCGACCACCCTCACCCGGCTGGACACGACCGCCCGGCAGGGACCGTGGACGGTCGTGGTCCGCCGTGCCGACGGCTCGCTCGGCCGGCACGGTGCCGTGGTCACGTTCCCGGTACCGGCAGACTCCAGCCGGCCGGAGAACATGGCCGGCGCCGTCGCCCGGGGCGAAGGGTCGGTGGTCTGGGCGCTCGGCGGCACCTTCGCGCGCGTGCGGGGGGACGTCGGGGGGGCCGCGCTCCTGGCCATCGCCGAGGGGACCACCCTCGTCGACCGTCGACCTGTGGTCCGGCCGCCGGACGGGTTCGAGGTGGTCGCGTCGGCGCCGTACCGGCCGCGTGTGGTGCATGAGGTGCGCTACACGGACAACCGGGTCCTCGGCGCGGCCGGCGCCACGCTCGGCTTCGTCTACACCGGGGTGCTGCGGGGCGGCGGCTTCGAGGACCAGCTGTACGCCGGGCAGCCGCGGTCCGCCGGCGTCGTCCACGGCCACCCAGCTGTCCTGTCGACGGTCATGGGGGGCAACGCCACGCTGGCCTGGTCACCCGAACCCGGCGTCGTCGCCTACGTCGGGTACAGCGGCCGCAGCCTGGACGACGCCGCCGTGGCGGCGCTCGGCTGCCTCGCCCGGCAGACCCGCCCGCTTACCGAGGCGCAGTGGCGGGCGGCGGCTCCGTTCGTCGAGGCACAGACCAACGACTTCGGCTGACTCGAGGTGACGCATCGACCCACCGGGCCGCACCCCGGTCAGGACGGCGGCGGGACGCTGAACGCCGCACAGCCGCGGCGTGTCCACCCAAGATCAGCACTGCCGTGGCGCGACGACGATCCTCGGCGGGCGAGTGCGTCCGGGGACCAGTCCGGCCGATGCTTGCACCTTGCCCCCCCGGGGGCGGATGCTGGCACGGCCGGTGATCCGGCGAGGAGGCGCGCCATGAGGCGTTGCAACGCAAGGACGCTGGCCGGTCCAGTGCCCTTCCTGCTGGGGTTTGCGCTGTTCTCGCCGTTCCTTGCGCGGACCGCGGAGCCGGCGGCCGCCGCCCCCGCGCGGGTGCCGGCCAACACACTCGTGCAACGGACGGTGCCGGCCGTGTTCCGGCCGACGACTGGAGCGTGGGCGCTGCGGGGCCTGCCGGGCGCGACCTTCGGCCGCCGCGGCGACCAACCCGTCCCCGCCGACTACAACGGCGACGGCCGCACCGACATCGCCGTCTGGCGCCCCACCACCGGAACCTGGCTGCTGCGCGGCCTCCCCGACGCCACCTTCGGCCGCCGCGGCGACCAACCCGTCCCCGCCGACTACGACGGCAACAGCACGACCGACATCGCCGTCTGGCGCCCAACCACCGGAACCTGGTTCGTCCGCGGCCTCCCCAGCGTCACCTGGGGTCGCTCGGGTGACGTGCCGGTGCGCGTCGCTACGCCCTCAACGGTCGCCGCACCCTTCCATGCCGTCGTGACGGCGGCTCCTGCGGCGCGCATGCGCTCGTCCTGGCGGGCCGGCTGCCCGGTGCCCATCCGCGACCTGCGCCTGCTCACGGTGACCCACGTCGGGTTCGACCGCCTCGTGCACCGAGGGGAGCTCGTCGTCCACCGCGCCCAGGCGGATCGGCTGGCGGGGGTGTTCCACCAGCTGTACGACGCCCGCTTCCCGATCCGGCGGATCCGGTTGGTCGACGAGTACGGGGGGAGCGACGACAGGTCCATGTCCGACGACAACACCTCGGCGTTCAACTGCCGTGCGGTGACTGGCCGGCCTGGCGTGTGGTCGCAGCACTCGTATGGCTGGGCCGTCGACATCAACCCGTTCGAGAACCCTTACGTGTCAGGCAGCACCGTGCTCCCACGGGAGGCGGCGCGGTACGCCGACCGCTCGAGGCGGGACCGCGGCATGATCCACGCCGGGGACGCCACGGTGAAAGCGTTCGGCAGCATTGGCTGGCGGTGGGGCGGTAGCTGGCGCAAGCCCAAGGACTACCAGCACTTCTCCGTGACCGGACGCTAGCCTGCGGGTCTGGCGGGTCCGTCGCGTCGGCGCCCGCCCCGGGAGCGGCTGTGAGGTCGGAGCGCGGGGGGTCTGCCGTGGCACGTGAGATCGGCCGGGACGACGTGAGCGGCTTGTACGTCGCCCTCGGGGACTCCATCTCGATCGACGAGTACGCCGGCGGTCCCGGCCGCGGCGCCTCGAGCCTGCTCTTCCGCAACCGGGACGAGGACTTCCCCGCCTGGAGCGGGAAGGACCTCGGCGCCACCGGGCCGGAGCTCGGCTTCTGGCTGCTGGCGGTCGACGGCGGAACGACCCGCACGCTCCTCGACGTCCAGCTGCCCGCGCTGGAGGCCTCCGGAGTCCCGGCGCGTCTGGTCACGCTCACCATCGGCGGCAACGACCTGCTCGGTGCCTACGGTGACACCCGCGCCGCCCTGGCCGTGGTGGGGATGGTGCGGTCGCGAGTGGGGCAGGCGCTCGCGCGGATCCGCGACCTGGTGGGACCGGACGCGCCGGTGGTGGTCGGCACGGTCTACGACCCGAGCGACGGCACGGGCGACGCTGCGCGGGCCGGGCTGCCACCGTGGCCGGACGTCGTCGCCGTCCTGGCCGAGCTGAACTCCGCCCTGCGGGCGGCCGCCGGCGAGCAGGCCGCGGTGGTCGCCGACGTGCACGGCAGGTTCCTCGGCCACGGCCTCCAGCGGGGGGACGTCACGCAGAGCGACTCCCGCCCCGCCGACCGCGAGCTCTGGTACTGCGACGTCATCGAGCCGAACGCCTGGGGAGCGAGCGCCGTCCGAGCCGCCTTCTGGGACGCCCTGCGCTGACGGCGCGGCAGGTGTCCTGGCGAAATCACCGGCGCGACCGGAGGAGTCCCGGCGGCAGGCTCGAGAGCGTCAGAGAAAGCCGAGCTCAGGAGCACCCCATGATGAGCAGCACCCCCCGCACCTTCGTCGGCAGCAGTACCTTCGAGGTCATCGGAATGACCTGCGGCCACTGCGAGCGCGCCGTGAGCCGTGAGATCGGCCTCGTGCGCGGCGTCCATCGGGTCGACGTCGACCTGCCGAGCGGCCGGGTCGACGAGGCCGGCTACGCGCTGGTCCCCTGAGGCGCCAGCCGCCCGGGTCGGGGACGCACGACCCCGCGGCCCGGGCGGGTAGCCTCCGCTCATGTCTGCCGACATTGCCTTCGCCGCCCTCGGGGCGGAGCGGTTCGTCTCGCTGACGACCTATCGCCGGTCTGGGGAGCCGGTGTCGACCCCGGTCTGGGTGGCCAGCGACGGCGACGCGCTCGTCGTCACCACCCCCGCGGACAGCGGCAAGGTGAAACGGCTGCGTCACACCCCGCGCGTCGAGCTGCGGCCGTGCAGCCGCACCGGCCGACTCCGGGAGGCGGCACCGCCCGTCGCCGGCACCGCGGAGGTGCTCAGTGACAGCGGCAGCCGCGAGCGCCTGACCGGCCTGATCCGCCGGAAGTACGGGATCGAGTACCGCGTGGTCATGGCGATCGAGCGGCTGAGCCGGTCCGGCAGGAGGCCACGCGTTCTCCTCCGGATCACCCGGTGAGCACATCGGGTGCATCCCCCGGACCGCCACCGCGACAGGTCCTGGACGCGTTCGACGTCGCAGCCGAACCCACACCGCTTGCCGGAGGCCAAGGGACGTCGTGGCGTGCCGGCGACGTGGTGCTCAAACCGCTCGACATGAGCGAGCAGACACTTGACTGGCAGGCACACGTCCTCGGCTCGGTCAGCAACGCGACCGACTTCCGGGTCGCGCCGCCGCTCCGATCCGGCGACGGGTCGCTGTCCGTCGCCGGCTGGACCGCTTCCCCTTACCTCCCGGGCGAGCCTGCGACCGGTCACTGGCGCGACATCCTGGTCGCCGGTGAGAGGTTCCACGCCGCGCTTCGCCACCTGGCTCGTCCCGTCTTTCTGGAGACGCGGCAAGACCACTGGGCCGTCGCCGACCGGGTCGCCTGGGGGGAGCTGCCGCTGACGGGGTACGAGGACGACGACGCAATCCTTGCGCTGGCCGGCCGGCTGCTGCCGGTTCACGAGACCAGTCAAGTGGTCCACGGCGACCTCAGCGGCAACGTCCTCGTGCATCCGCGGCTGCCGCCGGCGATCCTCGACCTCTCCCCGTACTGGCGTCCTCCGGCCTATGCCTCCGCGGTGGTCCTCGCGGACGCGCTGCTGTGGCATGACGCCGGCGAGGAAGTCCTCGAACTCGATGTGCCGTCGATGGCGCAGCATCTGCTGCGAGCGCTGATCTTCCGGCTGGTCACCGAACGGCGGGCAGCGCACGGCGCCCGACGTCCGGACGGGCGGTACGGGTGTGCGCTGCGGATCGCCTGCGCCGTGGCCGACAGGCGCGGTCCGGCGACGGAGAATGGTGCCCGTGACAGAGGATGACGTTGTCGAGCTGGTACGGCGGCTCCCAGGCGTGCTCGTGGTCGCGCCCACCGAGGCCGACGGGGCGCCCGAGGCCTGGTGGAGCGACCGGTTTTTCTACTACGACCCGGACGGCACGCTCGACACCACGCGGCACCAGCCCTTCGCAACGATCGTGACCCACGACTACGAGGGCTTCGACGCCGCGTCCGAGCTGGATCGGCCCGGCGTGTTCCGGGTCAACGTCGCCGTCGGGAGCAAGGCCTTCGAGGGGATGTTCGGATTTCCTCCGGGGGCCCACGTCGAGCACCACGCGGACCACGACTACGCCGCGCTCGACCAGGTGCTACCGCACCCGATCTACGCGGGGCAGGGCTGGGTCTCGGTCCTCAACCCCGCGACCTCGACCACGTCCGAGCTGGAGTCCCTGCTGCGGCAGGCGCACGCCCTGGCCGCCGAGCGCCACCGCCGGCGCGTTTCGCACGACTAGGAATCGATCCGCTCCAGCAGGCGGACGGTGACCGCGTCACCGGCCTGCTTGTCGATGGCGCGTCGGACGTCGGCCCGCACCGGCAGCTTGTGGGTGCCGTCGCCCAGCGCCATGAACGAGCTCCGGAATGGTTGCCCGTCGATCGTCCCGCGCACCTTGACCAGGCCACGGGTGCCGAAGAACCGGACGGACTCTGGCCAGACCAGGTAGGTCCAGCCGCCCTTGCCGGGGCTCTGCTGCAGGGTTGCGGTGAACTGCTCGTCCATCTCGGCCTCCGGAAGTGTGGGTCACGGTGCAGACCGCCACCGAGAAGGGAACTCATCGACGCGAGCGGGGCGCCTCGTTCGGTGGGATGGCCTTTGTCCGGTTGGATGGCGTTCGGGCCGGAACGCGCCCGTGGTCACGGCGAGGAGGCGCGATGACGCAGACCGGAAGGGCGATCCGGGTCGCCGTGGTGGGCGGCGGGGTGCTCGGCGTCTCGACCGCCGTCCACCTTGCGCGAGGCGACGCCGACGTGCGGCTGGTCACCGAGACGCAGCTCGCGAGCGGCGCCTCCGGGCGGTCGCTGTCGTGGCTCAACTGCTCGGCCGCCTACTCCGAGCCGTACTGCACGCTGCGCCTGGTCGGCCTGGAGCGCTATCGGGCCTTCGCCGACCGAGGCGGGTCCACCGCAGTCGCCGGGTACCTCCGCATGGACGGAGGCCTGCGCTGGGCAGCCGACGGCGAGGCGGACGACCTGCGCGGCCTGCACCAGCACCACCTCAGGACGGGCTACCCGTCGTCCTGGCTTCTCCCGGACGAGGTCCGCGAACGCGTGCCCGGCGTCGACCCGGCCGTCGTGCCCGCCGAGGGCGCCCTGTTCAGCCCGGCGGAGGGCTGGGTCGACCTGCCGTCCCTGGTGGCGGACCTGGCGAATGAGCTGGTCGGCCTCGGCGGCCGGATCGTCACCGACACCGGCCGGGCCGAGGTGGAGGTCAGCGGGGACCGCGTCACCGCCGTCACCACGGCGTCCGGGGACCGGCTCGAGGTCGACGCAGCCGTGCTGGCGACCGGTGCCGACGTCCCGCGGGCCCTGCGCCGCGTAGGCATCACGGTGCCCGACGCAACGGCTCCGGCGCTCCTGGTGCGCACGACACCCGTCGCCACGCCGCTTCGCTCCGTGCTCAATACGCCGCACGTGTCGATGCGGCCGACGCCGGACGGGTGCCTGGTCATGGATGCCGGGTGGTCCGAGCGTGAGGTGACCACGGACGACGACGGGAGCTACCGCGTACGGGACGAGACGGTACGGCGACTGCTGGAGGAGGCCGCTGCCGTGCTCGTGGGGGGTCCGCGCCTGACGGCGGCGTCCTACGGCGTCGGCCCCAAGCCGGTGCCGGGCGACGGGGAGCCGGTCCTCGGCCCGGTCGCCGGTGTCGCCGGATACCACGTCGCCTTCACGCACAGTGGCGCGACCCTGGGTCTGGTCGCCGGCGAGCTCCTGGCCCAGGAGGTCCTTACCGGCGAGCCGTCCGCGCTGCTCGGGCCGTTCCGGCTGGACCGCTTCGCGGCCTAGTGACTCGGCCTAGCGCCCGAGAGCCAACGGTGGGCTCAGCCTTCATCGCTCCATCGGGCCCGGAGGGTAGGCCGCTCGGCGCGCCTTGAGCGTGATGGTGAGGGCAAGTGCCGCCGGCACCGCCGCGGCGAGTGGCACGACCGCGGAGCCGGCGGCGTCCAGGGCGAGGCCGCCGTACACCGAACCGACGCCGACACCCACCTGGGTTGCCAGCACGATCAGCGTCGTGGCCGGGTCCTTCAGCGGACCCGCCGCCCGGAGCAGCGCGACCTGGTTGTAGATCGTCCCGGCGGTGATGGCCCCGCCCCAGAGGGCGACCAGCAGCAGCGCGGCGCTCAGGTGCCCCGCGAGCACGCTGAGACCGAGCAGGCTGAGGACCCAGACCGCGACGGTCGCCAGGAGCGACCTGCGGGGGCAACTGTCCACCGTCCGTCCGGCCACCCAGATGCCGCCGAGCCCCGCCACGCCCAGCGCGGACAGCGCCAGGCTCGTCGCCGAGCTCGGCAGGCCGGCGTCGAGGAGGACGGGAGCGATGTAGGTGAGCAGCGTGAAGTGGGCCACGGCCAGTAGCGGCCACGCGGTCGCGATGAGTGGCAGGCCGGGCCGCCGCAGCGCTGCGACGACGGACACGGGCGCGGAGCCGTCCGAGCCGGGGGCGGCCGGGAGGACGAGCCGGACCGCGACCGCCAGCGCGAGGACCACCGCGGCCAGGACGGCGAAGGAGACCCGCCATCCGACGGCTCCGCCGAGCAGCGTGGCGAGCGGCGTCCCGGCGGCGGCGGCCAGGCTCGGGCCGCCGAGGACGACTGCCATGGAGCGTCCCACCTTCTCCTCGGGGACGAGCCGCGCCACGTACGGCGCGATCAGCGACCACACCATCCCGTGGGCGGTTCCGCCGACCAGGCGCGCCCCCAACGCCACCGGGAAGGCCGGGCTGAGTGCGACCAGCAGGTTGCTCGCCGCGAACGCAGCCAGCGCCGTCAGCAGGACGGCACGTCGTGGGAGGCGTGCGGTCGCGGCCATCACGGGGACGACGGTGACGACGATGATTGCCGCGTACCCGGCCATCAGCAGGCCGGTCTGCGACTCCCCGACCCCGAACGCCGCGCCGATCTCCGGCAGCAGGCCGGCCGGTAGCAGCTCGGTGACGACCGACAGGAAGCCCACGGCGGCCAGGACCAGCAGCGGTCCCCACGGGAGCCCGGTCGACTGCCGGCTGCTGGAGGCTGGTGAGACCAACGTCGAGGACTGAGACAAGACAGCGTCCTTCCACGAACCGACAGTCGCACGTGGGCATGCCGCGGCCAGGACCCGACGAGGTACTGCTCGCTGCCCCCACCGGCTCGCAGGCCTGCCGAACGTCCGCCGCGCTGCCGACGTCACGTGGTCGTGCGAAACCGGTTGTCGGCAGCCAGTCTTGCGGCTGCCGACGTAACCGTGACAATGCCGACTCCCGGCGCCCCTCGCCAGTCGATCTTGGTTCGCGTTCCCGCCGGCGCGGCGACGTGGCTCGGCGTGGGGCCCCCGGTCACCGCTCGATGGGAACGTCCATCAGGCTGCCGTACTCGGCCCACCCGCCGTCGTAGTTGCGAACCTGCGGGTGGTGGAGCACCTCGTGCAGCGCGAACCACAGCAGCGAGCTGCGCTCCGCGACGCGGCAGTACACGACGACGTCGATGCCTGGTCGCACTCCGCGATCGGCATACAGGCGGCGCAGCTCCTCGGTCGGCAGCAGCCGGCCCGTGGCCTGGTCGACCAGCTGGCTGGTCGAGAGGTGGACCGCCCCGGGGATGTGCCCCGCGACGCGGTGTCGCTCGACCGGCAGGTCCACCATCTCCACGACCTTGCCGTCGTACTCCTCGGTGGATCGGCAGTCGAGCACTGCGGTTCCGGGCGGTGCGCCGACGTAGCGGGACAGGATCTCGTCCCGCGTGGCCCGGAAGTGCGGGTTGCCTGCTCCGACGACGTACGGCGGGCGGGCCCTTCGGGTCGAAGGCTCCTCGGTGAGCTCTCGGCCTTGCAACAGCCACCAGCGCCGACCGCCGTCCAGCAGGCTCACCCGCTGGTGCCCGTAGTACCGGAACAGCCAGTAAGCGCTGGCCGCGAAGTAGTTGGCGGCGTCCCCGTAGAGCACGACGTGGCATTCGTTGCCCACACCGACCCGGCTCATCAGCCGCCCGAACGCCTCGGCGTCGACGAAGGAGCGCTGCACCGGATGGTGCAGGTCGTCGAGCCAGTCCACGGGATAGGCGCCCGAGATGTGGCCCTCGTAGTACCGGCTCGACTCCTCGTCCACCTCGAGCAGCACGACGTCGTCGCGGTGCTCGTCCAGCCACTCCGCGGATACCAGCGGCGGGACGTCCGGCGCCCCGTCCTGCCGCAGCCCTGCCGTGGGCGCTGTCACCGTCTCGGCCCTGCGCCGGCGGTCCGCTCGTACTCCGCCAGGTCCACCACGGGGGCTCGCGACGGGCGCTGCCGCAGCAGCCCCCACCGGTCGGCGCGGAGCAGGGCCTCCGTGCGCGTCGTGACCCCGAGCCGGCCGTAGAGCGCCGACAGCAGGCGGTACATCTCCCGCTCGGAGTACCCGGCCGACTTGGCCAGGCTGGTCACCGTGGCACCGTTCACCAGCTCCCGCAGCCACCCGACCTGCTGCTCACTGAGCGCCGGAGCGGCGTCGTCCGGCATCACTCCGGCGGCCAGCTGGCGGGCCACGCCAGAAGGCAGGACGGCGGACCCCCGCGCCGCCGCCGCAAAGGTCTGCACCAGGTCCTCGAGCTCGGCGTCCAGGGCGACCGCTCCGGTGCACCGGGACAGCGCACGGGCGTAGCTGGTCGCGCTCGCCTCGCGCAGCAGGACGACGGAGCGCACATCGGGAACCCGAGCCTGCAGCTGCTGGACCCTGCGCAGCGACGCCTCGTCGTCGACCGTCACCACCATCCGGCTGCCCCCCTCACGGGTCCAGTGGTCGATCTGGTCCTCGTCCCCGACGTCGAAGCCGGCCTCGGTCAGCACCGCGCGAAGACCGCGCTCGAACAGCGGATTGAGGTCTAACAGGACGATCTTCAGCTGAGGCCCGAGGTCCGGCCGCGGGGCCGTGCGCCCCAGCCCCCCGGCGGCTCTGGAGCCCCCTGTGCGGTCCATCAAGACGGTCCTCTCCCTGCGCCCCTTCGCCCCTGACCCTCATTGACGCACCATCGCCGCAGCCGGGCCTGGGCGTGGCGCGAAACGCGCTGCGGCGCGGCGCTACTACCACGTCTCCGGTTGCCGGTGTGCGTTAACTCCCTGACATCGACTGACGAATATCTGGCAGCACGCTGCCAGGAGGTACACCGACCACTGACTGCCTGGGCAGGAAGGGCGGTTGGCTCCTTCCGCTTTCACCTCAAAACGGGCACTCTGCCGGGATCCCCTGCCGCCTCAACGACGCGGCGTCTCCCGATATCCGGCCACCCAGGAGCGTCACCGCC
>DATFPQ010000190.1:0-16677 GCA_035264765.1 Actinomycetales bacterium
ACATGCTCCTGGCGCTGAACAGTGGACTGCCCGGAATGTGCACGGTGCATGCCAACAGCGCCCGCGAAGCACTGACGAAGATGTGCACGCTTCCGCTGCTCGCGGGCGAGAACGTGAGCGCACGGTTCGTGGTGCCCACGGTGGCGGCCAGCATCGACCTGGTCGTCCACATGGCGCTGGAGACGGCGGGAACACGCAGGGTGCGAGAGATCGTCGCCGTGCCGGGCAGGGTAGAGGGCGATGTCGTCGAGACCGCCGACGTCTTCACCACCCGGCGAGGTGAGCTGGTGCGCGCGGATGGCTTCCCACCCCATGTCGAGCGGTTCGAGCGCCTCGGCGTCGAGCTGCCCAAGCTGCTGAGCCCGACGTGGCAGCCAGCCGGTGAGCCGGCGTGAGCGGCCTCGGGCTCGGCCTCGTCCTGGGAGCGGGACTGTTCTTGGTCTGGTGGTCCTGCTGGGCTCCCGACCCTTACCGAAGGCCCGCGCGCGCCGGCCGGTCCACCCGGACCAGTCGGTTGGCCGACGACCTGCGCCAAGCGGGGGTCGACGGGGTTCGGCCGGGCGCTCTGGTCGGGGCGTGTCTGGTGCTCGGGGCCGTGGTGCTCGCCCTCGGTGTGGCCGCCACGGGGGTCGTCGCGATCGGTGTCTGCTTCTCAGTGATGGCAACCGTTGCGCCGGTGCTGTGGGTGCGTGCGCGAGCGCGTAGGCGCCGCGCCTCCTTGCGGGATCTATGGCCGGACGCCGTCGACAACCTCGCGTCGGGCGTGCGGGCGGGCCTGTCTCTACCCGAGGCGTTGTCGCAGCTGTCGGTGCGCGGTCCCGAGGAGCTGCGGCCCGCGTTCGCCGCGTTCGCGCGCGACTACCGTGCCACCGGTCGTTTCGGCGACGCGCTCGACCAGCTCAAGGACCGACTCGCCGACCCGGTCGGCGACCGCATCGTGGAGTCCCTGCGGGTGGCCCGCGAGGTCGGCGGCACGGACCTGGGACGGCTGCTGCGGACGCTGTCCGCATTTCTGCGCCAGGATGCACGGACCCGCTCCGAGCTGGAGGCCCGACAGGGCTGGACCGTCAACGCGGCGCGGCTGGCGGTGGCGGCGCCCTGGGTCGTCGTGCTGCTGCTGTCGACCCGGCCGGAGTCCGTCGCGGCCTACGACCGGCCGGAAGGTGCGCTCGTCCTGGCGTGCGGTGGTGCCTTCACCGTGCTCGCGTACCGGGTGATGATTCGCATAGCCCGGCTGCCGGAGGAGCGGCGGGTACTGAGATGAGGGGCGCGTGGGTGGGTGCGCTGCTTGGCCTCCTTCTCGGTACGGGCCTGGTGCTGGTACTGGGTGGCCTGCCACCGCTGCGACGCACGAGCCTGGACGCCCGGCTGGAGCCCTACCTGCGCGACACCGCCCGGCCGAGTCGGCTGCTGGCCGATCCGCCTCGGTCCCCGTTGCCGGTGCTGGGGCGCCTGGCGGCCCCGGCGGTGCATGACGCTGCCCGGGCAGTGGAGCGGGTGCTGGGCGGTGCTGCTTCGGTACGGCGGCGGCTGGAGCGCGCCGGCCGGCCGCCTGACGTGGAGGCCTTCCGGGCCGGGCAGGTTCTGTGGGGAGCCGTCGGGCTGGCGCTTGGCGGCCTGCTGGCTGCGCTCTTGCACTGGGGCCGCTCGAGCCCTCCGCCGGCCCTGGCCGCGCTGGTGCTCGTGCTGGGCGCCGCGGGAGTGGCCGGCCGCGACTGGTGGCTCAGTCGGCAAGCCGAGTCCCGGGAGCGCCGCATGCTCGCCGAGCTGCCGACAGTGGCCGAGATGCTGGCCCTTGCCGTGGCGGCCGGGGAGGGCCCGCTGCCCGCGCTGGAACGAGTGGCCCGGCTCAGCACCGGCGAGCTGTCTGGTGAGCTGCGCCGAACCCTGGCGGACGCCCGCGCGGGTGCTCCCGTTCCCACCGCCCTGCAGGGACTCGCTGACCGTACCGGGCTGGTGCCGCTGGCTCGGTTCGTGGACGGCGTCGTGGTGGCCGTCGAGCGAGGCACGCCCCTGGCCGACGTCCTGCGGGCCCAGGCGGCCGACGTCAGGGACGCTGGCCAACGGGCGCTCATGGACACCGCGGGCAAGAAGGAGATCGCCATGATGATCCCGGTCGTCTTTCTGGTGCTGCCCGTGACCGTGCTGTTCGCCGTGTACCCCGGGTTCGCCTTTCTGCGGCTCGGGTTGTGATGCCTGCAGGTACGAACGACTAGCCCAACACGCAGGAGGGGAATCGATGATCGCAAGGAGGAGGGCCCGTCGACACCGTTGGGGTGCCGGGGTATCGGCGCGGTGCTGGAGCGCGCTCGCCAGTGACCGGGGCGACGTACCCGGGTGGGTGCTGGTCACGATCATGACCGCGGGACTGGTGGCTGGTCTGTGGGCGGTTGCCGGCGACCTGCTGAACGACCTGTTCCGTCGGGCCATCGAGGGCGCCGCTGGTGGGCCGTGACGCCTGCTGGCCGCAGGGCACGGGGGGACGTCGGTCGGCACTCGGCCGGGGACCGTGGCTCCGCGGTCGTCGACTTCGCCCTGGTTGGTGCGCTGCTGACCCTGGTGTTTCTGTCGGTCATACAGCTGGCGCTGGTGGTACACGTGCGCAACACCTTGGTCGACTGTGCGGCCGAGGGAGCCAGGTACGGCGCCCGTGCCGACCGCAGTCCGTCCGACGCTGTCGAGCGGACCCGCGCCCTCGTGGTGTCCGAGCTGTCCGTCGGTTACGCCGGCCGCGTAGGTCCCCGGATCACCGCAGGCGAGGTCGACCGGGGAGGCGCCCGAGCAGTCGAGGTGCGGCTGTCCGCACCGCTGCCCGTGGTGGGGATGGCCGGGCCGAGCGGCCTGCTGACCGTGGCCGGACATGCTTACGCGGAGCGCCAGTGAAGCGACGTTTTGGGAGGCAAGTCGGCGAGTCCACGCGGCTGTTGATTGGCAGCGACCAGCGCACAGGGGAGGGCCGCCGGCCGTCCGGGGAGAACGGCACGGCGGTGGTCGAGTTCTGCCTGCTGGCCGTCGTGATGCTGGTGCCGGTCGTGTATCTCGTCCTTGCCCTGGGCCGGATCCAGGCAGGCGCGTTCGCCGCCCAGGGTGCCGCTCGAGAGGCAGGCCGTGCCTTCGTCACGGCGGACGACGAGGGATCGGCGCGGCAGCGGGCGGACGCCGCAGCCGCGATCGCCTTTGCCGACCAGGGGTTCAAGGACCCGGCCCTGGTCGGCATCGACGTGATGTGCACCGCGTCCCCGTGCTTGGCGCCGGACGAGAGGGTGGTTGCCCGCTCCCGCGTCCTGGTGGTGCTGCCGGGGGTTCCGCGCCTGCTTGACCGGGTGATCCCCGCTCGGCTGGAGCTGACCGCCCGGCACGTGTCGACGGTGGACCGGTTCCGGGGCCGAGACGCCGGATCGGTGTCCGCACCGGCCCCGGTGCCGGAAGTCGGCCGCCGACCGGACGCGGAGGTCGGTCGGGACGTCCGACGGGACGCGGCTCGCAACGTTGGCCGGGAACCCCAACCATGACCCAGGGAACGCGCCGGCCGCCTCGCCGCAGAACGCGCCTACGGTGCGCCGACGACGGCGGCCAGATCCTCCTGCTGGCGCTCGGCTACACCCTGGTGGCCTTCGCCCTGGTCGCGGTCGCGGTCGACGCCACCGCGGTGCACCTGGCCCGCAGTCAGCTGCTGGACGCCGCGGACGCGGCCGCGCTGGACGCCGCCGACGCGGTGGACGCCGGCAGCGTGTACGCGGGCGGCCTCGGCCCGGACGTGCCACTGTCCGGCGAGGCGGTTCGCAGCCAAGCGGAGACGTACCTGAGCAGGTACGAGCCGCCGTCACGCCTCGAGGCCGTCGGGCTCACGGGTGGCACCGGCAGCCCGGACGGAATCAGCGCGGTGGTCGAGCTGTCCGGCCGCGTCCGGCTGCCCATCGCGGCCCCGGTCGTCGCCAGCTTCGCGGGAGGGATCACCGTGACCGTGCAGTCGACTGCTCGGGCGCGGCTGCAGCCGTGAGGGCAGGCTGCGTGATGCCGTCACCGTGGGTCGACCTCGAAGCAACGCCCGTCGCGCCCGACCAGCCGTCGCGTCGGCGGGACCACCGCCGTCCTGACGTAGGCTTGACTCTCGTGGCTGCCGTCGACTACTCCGCCGAGATCCGCGACCTGCGCACGACCGTGGAGTCCATCCAGCAGGTGAGCGACCTCGACCGGCTGCGCGCCGAGATCGCCGAGCTGGAGAAGGCCTCCGGCGCGCCGGACCTGTGGGACGACCCCGAGGCGGCGCAGAAGGTCACCAGTCGGCTCTCGCACCTGACCGCCGAGCTGGAGCGCGTGGAGCGGGTCGGCCAGCGGGTCGACGACCTCGAGGTGCTGGTCGAGCTGGCGCAGGCCGAGGACGACGCGGAGACCCTCGCCGAGGCCGACGCGGAGCTGCAGGCGCTCAAGAAGACGGTGAGCGAGCTCGAGGTCCGCACGCTGCTGAACGGCGAGATGGACGAGCGCGAGGCGCTGGTGACCGTGCGCGCGGAGGCGGGCGGCGTCGACGCGGCGGACTTCGCCGAGATGCTCCTGCGCATGTACCTGCGCTGGGCCGAGCGGCACGGCTACGGCACGGAGGTCTTGGACACCTCCTACGCCGAGGAGGCGGGCCTGAAGTCCGCCACCTTCGCGGTGCACGCGCCGTACGCCTACGGCACCCTGCAAGTCGAGCAGGGCACGCACCGGCTGGTCCGCATCTCCCCGTTCGACAACCAGGGACGACGGCAGACGAGCTTCGCCGGCGTCGAGGTGCTTCCGGTCACCGAGAGCACCGACCACGTCGACATCCCGGAGTCCGAGATCAAGGTCGACGTGTTCCGCTCGTCCGGACCTGGCGGCCAGAGCGTCAACACGACCGACTCCGCGGTCCGGATGACGCACCTGCCCACCGGCATCGTGGTGTCGATGCAGAACGAGAAGTCGCAGATCCAGAACCGCGCCGCCGCGCTGAAGGTGCTCCAGTCCCGGCTGCTGCAGGTCCGCAAGGCGGAGGAGCGCGCCGCACTGGACGCACTCAAGGGCGAGGGGTCCAGCTGGGGCAACCAGATGCGTTCCTATGTCCTGCATCCGTACCAGATGGTCAAGGACCTGCGCACCGAGCATGAGGTCGGCAACACCGCCGCGGTGTTCGACGGCGACATCGACGGCTTCCTCGAGGCTGGCATCCGCTGGAAGCGCAGCCAGGACCGCGCCCACGCGTGACGTCGGGCGCCACGGTCGGCGGCAGTGCGCAACGCCCGCTCACGGACGCTGCTCCGGGACACCGGCGGACCGACGTACGATCGCCTTGGGCGGCGGAACAGCCCCCCGATGGTGCGGCCAGGACCGGTCGCTCCGTCCCAGCTCCGGTCAGTGACGAGGACCGCCACCGCATGATCACGCTCCACAAGGTCAGCAAGGTCTACGCCCTGGGGCAGCGACCGGCGCTCGACGACGTGACCGTCGACATCGAGCGGGGCGAGTTCGTCTTCGTGGTCGGCGCGTCCGGGTCGGGGAAGTCCACGATGCTGCGCCTGGTGCTCAAGGAGGAGAAGGCGACGTCGGGCACGGTCCACGTCGCCGGCCGGGACGTCGCCCAGCTGTCGAGCTGGAAGGTCCCGCAGCTGCGCCGCCAGATCGGTGCGGTCTTCCAGGACTTCCGGCTGCTGCCGAACAAGACCGTCGCGCAGAACGTCGCCTTCGCGCTGCAGGTCATCGGCAAGCCGCGGCACGTGGTCGCCCAGGTCGTGCCCGAGACGCTCCAGCTGGTGGGGCTCGAGGGCAAGGAGAACCGGCTGCCGCACGAGCTGTCCGGCGGCGAGCAGCAGCGCGTGGCCATCGCCCGCGCCTTCGTCAACCGGCCGGCGATCCTGCTGGCCGACGAGCCCACCGGCAACCTCGACCCCACGACGAGCATCGAAATCATGCGGCTGCTGGACCGGATCAACCGGACCGGCACGACCATCCTGATGGCCACCCACGACGACGACATCGTCGACCAGCTCCGCAAGCGGGTGGTCGAGCTGGAGGACGGCCGGATCGTCCGCGACGAGCCGGTCGGGGCCTACGACGCCCGGCGCTGACGTCGTCCGACACCGAGAAACCTGAAGGAAGTCATGCGCCTGCAGTTCGTCCTCAGCGAGATGGCCATCGGGCTGCGCCGGAACATCTCCATGACGGTCTCAGTCGTCCTTGTCACGATGGTCTCGCTCTTCTTCTTCGGCTTCGGGCTGCTGTCCAACGCCCAGGTCGACGCGATGAAGGACGACTGGTACGGCAAGGTCGAGGTGTCGATCTTCCTGTGCCCGCAGAACTCCGAGCAGGCCAACTGCGCCTCCGGTGAGGCGACCCAGGCCCAGAAGGACCAGCTGCAGAGTCAGCTCGACTCGCTGAAGCCGCTGGTGCAGAAGGTGTTCTTCGAGTCCAAGCAGGAGGCGTACGCGCGCTTCACGGAGCAGTTCAAGGACTCGGTGATCTCGCAGAGCGTTCGGCCGGAGCAGATGCCGGAGAGCTTCCGGGTCAAGCTGTCCGACCCGAAGAAGTACGCCGTGGTGGCGAGCGCTTTCGAGGGTGCACCCGGCGTCGAGAGCGTCCTCGACCAGCGCAAGCTGCTGCAGAACCTGTTCAGCGTGCTCAACGGACTGACCCTTGCCTCCGGCGCGTTCGCCGTCGCCATGACGATCTCGGCCCTGCTGCTCGTCGCGACGACCGTGCGCCTGTCGGCGTTCAGCCGGCGGCGGGAGATCGGCATCATGCGGCTGGTCGGAGCGTCCCGCTGGCTGATCCAGCTGCCGTTCGTGCTCGAGGCGATCCTGGCGACCGTCCTCGGGGCGGCGATCGCGGTCGGCGTGCTGCTGGCCGGCGTCCACTTCGGGCTGACCGAGTTCCTCTCCCAGAAGCTGCTGTTCATTCGGTTCATCAGCACGGCCGACGTGCTGCGCGTGGCCCCGTGGCTGTTCCTGACCGGCCTGGCCATCTCGGTGATCGCGTCGATGGCCACCATGCACCGGTACGTCCGGGTCTGACCGGATCCGGGCTCGCGAAACACGGTTGCGCGCGCCACCGTGTTGTTGCTGTGACTTGTGGTACCAATGGTGCACCGGGTGCCTTGGCGTGCCCGGCCGATGACGCCCAGTCACCCAGGAGTCCGCCTCATGCGATTGCCCCGCATGATCCGCGTGCCCGCGGTCGGCGTGACCGCCATCCTGGCGACGACACTCGCCACGCCGGCGCCTACGGCCCAGGCCGGACCCGACCAGCGCAAGCGCCAGGTCGACGCCTCCATCGAGGACCTGCGCGACGACCTGGAGGGGACGTCCGCGGACCTGAGCGCTGCCTACCTCCGGCTGCAGGGGGTGCAGCGACGGCTTCCCGGGGCACGCGCCGCGCTCGGCCACGCCGAGAGCGAGCTCGCGGACGCCGCCGCGCGGGACCGGCAGATCGGGCAGCAGCTCACCGTCGCCCGGGCCTCGGAGGCCAAGGCCCTCGACGACCTGGCGCAGACCGCCCGGTCGACGTCGGACACGACCACCGTGCTCGGTGACATCGCGCGCCAGGCGTACCAGACCGGCGGCGTCGGCGAGCTCGCCGTCGCGCTACAAGCGCAGGACGCGGACGACTTCGCCACCCGGCTGACGCTCGTCGGGACGGCGATGCGGATCCAGGGGGACGCCCTCGCCGACCTCGACGTCGCACACGCCGAGTCCAGTGCAAAGAGGGCCCGGCTCACCGCCGTCCGACAGCAGATAGCCCTGCTCAAGGCGCAGGCCGAGGCGAACCTGGAACGGGCCCGGCAGCTGCGCCAGCAGGCGGCGGCCGCCAAGGCGCAGGTGGAGCGGCTGCTAAGTGACCAGCGCCGGGAGGTCGCCACCATCGAGTCCCGCAAGGCTGCGGAACGCAGGCGGCTGGACCGGCTGCAGGCCGAGTCCGACGCGTTGCAGCGCCAGCTCGCTGAGATCGCCCGGCGCCAGCGGGAGGCCGCGGCGGCGCGCGCCCGCGCGCGGGCTGCCGCCGAGCGCGCGCGAGAGGTGCGAGCCCGAGAAAGGGCAGAGGACAGGGCGCAGCAGCGGGCGCGCGACGGGGCACGGTCGGCGCGTCGTGCGCAGTCGAGCCGCCGGTCGAGCGCGGCCAGGTCGTCCGGGGGCGGCCTCAGTGCGCTGTCCGTCCCGAGCAGCGGCGGCTACCTGTCGGCGCCGGTGTCCGGCGGCTACATCTCCTCGGAGTTCGGGCGCCGGTTCCACCCGATCCTGCACTACTGGCGCCTGCACGCCGGCATGGACTACGGGGTCGGCTGTGGGACCCCCGTCCATGCCTCCGCCGACGGCCAGGTGATCAGCGCCGGGTGGGGCGGTGGCTACGGCAACCGGATCGTCGTCAACCACGGTCTGGTGCGCGGTGTCAGTCTCTCGACGACGTACAACCATCTGTCCCGGATCGTCGCCCACGGCGGACACGTCAGCCGCGGGGAGCTGATCGGGTACTCCGGGACGACCGGCACCTCGACCGGCTGCCACCTGCATTTCGAGACGTACGAGGACGGCGCGCCGGTGAACCCGCGCCGCTGGACCTGACGCCGCCGCGGCGCACCGGCCACGCGGCACCGCCCGTGCTGCTGGTCGCGCGGCCAGTGCCGCACCGTCCGCGCGTGGCCGGGTAGCATCGACCCCCGGCAACCGGCGGGACGAGAGGTAGACGACGAGGGGTGGACGTGGCGAAGGAGACGGGGCGCAAGCTTGTCGCGAGCAACCGCAAGGCGCGCCACGACTACCACGTCGAGGACGTCCTCGAGGCGGGGCTGGTGCTGACCGGCACCGAGGTGAAGTCCCTGCGGGCCGGCCGCGCCTCCCTGGTTGACGGGTTCGCCAGCATCGACCACGGCGAGGCGTGGCTGGAGGGCGTGCACATCCCGGAGTACACCGAGGGGACCTGGAACAACCACGAGCCGCGTCGCAAGCGCAAGCTGCTGCTGCACCAGCAAGAGATCGCCAGGCTCGCCGAGGCGACGCGCGAGCGGGGTCTGACCATCGTCCCGCTGTCCCTGTACTTCCTCGACGGCCGAGCCAAGGTCGAGATCGCGGTGGCGCGAGGCAAGAAGAACTACGACAAGCGCCAGGCGCTGCGCGAGCGGCAGGACACACGAGAGGCGGCGCGGGCGATGGCGCGCCGCGAGCACCTGTAGCGCCGCGCCCCGGATTTTGGCTGTCGCGGGGTCACCCCGCGACGAACCTACTGGAGTAGGGGCGCCCCGCGACGAACCGAGAATGGGGTAACTGGGCCCAGGGGAGCCCCGCCGCCGTCAGCCGATCACCACGAGCAGGTCGCCGCCCTCCACCTGCTGCTGCCCGCCGATGGCGAGCCGGGTCACCGTCCCGGCCACCGGCGCCGTGATCGCGGCCTCCATCTTCATCGCCTCGATGGTCGCCACGGTCGCGCCGGCCTCGACCGACGCCCCCTCCTCGACGGCGAGCGAGATCACGCCGGCGAACGGCGCGGCCACGTGGCCGGGCTTGCTGGGGTCGGCCTTCTCGGCCACCCGGACGTCGACCTCCGCGCTCTCGTCGCGGGTGACCACCGGCCGCAGCTGCCCGTTCAGCGTGCACATGACGGTGCGCAACCCGCGGTCGTCGACGTCGCTCACCGACTGCACGCCGACGAGCAGCCGCTTGCCCGGCTCGATCTCGACCTCCACCTCCTCACCGCTGCGCAGGCCGTAGAGGAACTGAGCCGTGGGGACGACCGAGAGGTCGCTGTACTGCTCCCGGGAGGCGGCGAACTCCTTGCTCGGGCCTGGGAACAGCAGCCGGTTCAGCGTGGGTCGACGCTGGGTGGTCAGCCCGTCGACGTCCTCGGCGGACAGCTCCGCCACGGTGGGCTTGGACCGGCCGCGGCCCTCCAGTGCCTTGGTGCGGAACGGCTCCGGCCAGCCGCCGGGCGGGTCGCCGAGCTCGCCCTGCAGGAAGCCGATCACCGAGTCCGGGACGTCGTAGGCCTGCGGGTTGGCCTCGAAGTCGGCGGGGTCCGCGCCGCGTCCGACGAGCGCCAGCGCGAGGTCGCCCACGACCTTGCTGCTCGGCGTCACCTTGACCACGTTGCCGAGGATCCGGTTGGCGGCGGCGTAGGTGTCCTCGATCGCCTCGAACTTCTCGCCGAGGCCGAGCGCGATCGCCTGCTGCCGCAGGTTGGACAGCTGCCCGCCGGGGATCTCGTGGTCGTACACGCGCCCGGTCGGGCCCGGCAGTCCGGACTCGAACGGCGCGTACAGCCGGCGCACGGCCTCCCAGTACGGCTCGAGGTCGGCGACGGCGCGCAGGTCCAGCCCGGTGGCGCGAGGGGTGTCGTCGGTGGCGGCGACCAGCGCCGACATCGGCGGCTGGCTGGTCGTCCCGGCCATGGTCGCGCTCGCGGCATCCACGGCGTCCACACCCGCGTCGATGGCCGACAGCAGCGTGGCCAGCTGGCCGCCCGCGGTGTCGTGGGTGTGCAGGTGCACGGGCAGGTCGAACCGCTCGCGCAGTGCGCTGACCAGGATGCGGGCCGCAGGCGCTCGCAGCAGCCCGGCCATGTCCTTGATCGCGAGGACGTGCGCGCCGGCGTCCACGATCCGCTCGGCCAGCCGCAGGTAGTAGTCCAGCGTGTAGAGCCGTTCGTTCGGGTCGGTGAGGTTGCCGGTGTAGCAGAGCGCCACCTCGGCGACCGCGGTGTCCGTGGCGCGGACGGCGTCGATCGCCGGGCGCATCTGCGCCACGTCGTTCAGCGCGTCGAAGACCCGGAAGACGTCGATGCCGGTGCGGGCGGCCTCCTCCACGAAGGCGTCGGTGACCTGCGTGGGGTACGGCGTGTACCCGACCGTGTTCCGTCCGCGCAGCAGCATCTGCAGGCACAGGTTAGGCATCGCCTGGCGCAGCGCGGCGAGCCGGTCCCACGGGTCCTCGGACAGGAAGCGCAGCGCCACGTCGTAGGTCGCGCCACCCCAGGCCTCGACGCTCCACAGCTGCGGGGTCAGCCGGGCCACCGGTCCGGCGGCGGACACCAGGTCGCGGGTCCGAACCCGCGTCGCCAGCAGCGACTGGTGGGCGTCCCGGAACGTGGTGTCGGTGACCGCGACGGCGGTCTGCTCCCGGAGCCGGCGGGAGAACTCCGCCGGCCCGAGGAGCACCAGCTGGTCGCGGCTGCCGGCGGGCGGCGGCGTGTCGAGGTTGACCTTCGGCAGCTTGGTGGAGGGGTCGGCGAGCCCGGGCGGCGGACCCTGCGGCTGGTTGACCGTGACGTGCGCCAGGTAGGAGAGCAGCTTGGTCCCGCGGTCGGCCGGCGTGCGCGCGCTGAGCAGCTCCGGGCGCTCGTCGATGAAGGACGTCGAGAGCCGGCCGGCCTGGAAGTCGGGCTGCTCCAGTAGCGACTGCAGGAACGGGATGTTCGTCGACACGCCGCGGATCCGGAACTCCGCGAGGGCGCGACGGGCCCGGCGTACCGCCGTCGTGAAGTCGCGGCCGCGGCAGGTCAGCTTGACCAGCATGGAGTCGAAGTGGGCGCCGATCTCGGCCCCGACGAAGACCGTCCCGCCGTCCAGCCGCACACCCGCGCCGCCCGCCGAGCGGTAGGTAGTGATGGTCCCGGTGTCGGGGCGGAAGCCGTTCGCCGGGTCCTCCGTCGTGATCCGGCACTGCAGCGCCGCGCCGTTGACCCGGATGGTGTCCTGCGAGAGCTGAAGGTCCGCCAGGGTCTCGCCGCTCGCGATCCGGAGCTGCGCCTGCACCAGGTCGACGTCGGTGATCTCCTCGGTCACCGTGTGCTCGACCTGGATCCGCGGGTTCATCTCGATGAAGACGTAGCGGCCGTCTGGCGCGAGCAGGAACTCCACGGTCCCCGCGTTGACGTAGCCGATGTGCCGCGCGAACGCGACCGCGTGCGCGCACATGCGGTCGCGCAGGTCGGGGTCGAGGTTGGGGGCCGGCGCGATCTCGACCACCTTCTGGTGCCGCCGCTGCACCGAGCAGTCGCGCTCGAAGAGGTGCACCACGTCGCCTTGCGCGTCCGCGAGCACCTGCACCTCGATGTGCCGCGGTGACACGACGGCCTGCTCGAGGAAGACGGTGGAGTCCCCGAACGCGCTTTCGGCCTCCCGCATGGCGGCCTGGAGAGCCTCGCGCAGCTCGGCCGGTCGCTCGACCCGCCGCATGCCGCGGCCGCCACCTCCGGCGACCGCCTTCACGAAGATCGGGAAGCCGACGCCCTCGGCGGCCGCGATCAGCTCCTCGACATCCGTGCTGGGCGGCGCGCTGGCCAGCACCGGCAGCCCCGCCTCGCGCGCGGCGGCGATGGCCCGCGCCTTGTTGCCGGTCAGGTGCAGCACCCCGGCTGGTGGGCCGACGAAGGTGATGCCGGCGTCGGCGCAGGCCTCGGCCAGGCCGGGGTTCTCGGACAGGAAGCCATAGCCGGGGTAGACGGCGTCCGCCCCAGACTCGCGGGCCACCCGGACGATCTCGGCCGGGTCGAGGTACGCACGGACGGGGTGACCCCGCTCGCCGATCCGATACGCCTCGTCCGCCTTGGACCGGTGCTCGCTGCGGCGGTCCTCGTACGGGAAGACGGCAACCGTCTGCGCCCCGAGCTCGGTGGCGGCGCGGAACGCCCGAACGGCGATCTCGCCGCGGTTTGCGACCAGGACCTTGCGGAACACGAGGGACCTCCGTGCAGTCGGGCCGCGCCGGGAGGACGGCGGCGGTCAGGCCTGGCGAGCCTACCGAGGGGTCCGGACAGCAGGATCAGGGTCTCCCATCCCGAGATGGCGTCCCGGCGGCGTCGCGGTCGGGCCCGCGGATGAGCGTTCGCTGCTGCGGCGGGACGGCGGTCGGCGCGGCAGGATGACGGCATGGCACGCAGCATCGCGACGAACACGGGCGTCGACCTTCGGGGCCTGCTGGACTTCGTCCGCCCGCGGCACCGGATGATCTTGCTGACGCGCCGAACGGACGGTACGCCGCAGGCCTCGCCGGTCACCGGGGGCGTGGACGACGACGGCCGGCTGGTGATCTCGACGTACCCGGAGCGCGCCAAGGTCTCCAACGCCCGCCGCGACCCCGCGGTGAGCGTCGTCGTGCTCTCCGACGACTGGAACGGCCCGTGGGTGCAGCTGGACGGGACCTGCGAGGTGCTGGACCTGCCGGAGGCACTGGAGCCGCTGGTCGACTACTTCCGGTCGATCTCGGGCGAGCACCCGGACTGGGACGAGTACCGGGAGGCCATGCGCAAGCAGGGCAAGTCGCTTCTGCGCATCACGCCGACCCGGTGGGGTCCGGTGGCGACCGGCGGCTTCCCGCAGCGCCTGGCGAACGACTGACCGACGTCCCGATCAGCCGCCGAACTCGTTGGGGTTGCGCCAGGCCCGCTCGAACGGCAGCCGCCAGGCGCGCGGCGCGATGAGCTGGTGGATGGCGTTGGGACCCCAGGCCTCCTGCGGGTACGGCCGCACCGCGGGCGGGTTGTCCAGCAGTGGCATGGACAGCTCCCACAGCCGCTCGATCCCCTCCGACGTCGTGAACAGCGTGTGGTCGCCGCGCATCGCGTCCCGGATCAGCCGCTCGTACGCCTCCAGTGCCGACCCGGCCCAGCTGATCTCGCGCATCGCGAACTGCATGCTGAGCTTGTCCAGCCGCATGCCCGGCCCCGGGCGCTTGCCGTAGAACGACAACGACATCCGGGACTCGTCGGCGAGGTCGAAGGTCAGGTGGTCAGGACCGTTCTGCCCGACGCCGGACCCGGCCGGGAACATGCTCCGCGGGGGCTCCTTGAAGGCGATCGAGATGATCCGCGAGCCCTCTGCCATCCGCTTGCCGGTGCGCAGGTAGAACGGCACGCCGGCCCAGCGCCAGTTGTCGATCTCGCACTTGAGCGCAATGAAGGTCTCGGTCTCGGACTCCGGCGCGACGCCGGGCAGGTCGCGGTAGCCGCCGAACTGCCCGCGGACGACGTGGGCCGGGTCGATCGGCTTCATCGAGCGGAAGACCTTGTTCTTCTCCTCGCTGATCGCGCGCGGCTCCAGGGCCGTGGGCGGCTCCATCGCGACGAAGGCCAGCACCTGGAACAGGTGGGTCACGACCATGTCGCGGTAGGCGCCGGTGGCCTCGTAGAACTCGGCGCGGGTCTCGATCCCGAGCTTCTCCGGGACGTCGATCTGCACGTGGTCGATGTTGTTTCGGTGCCAGATCGGCTCGAACAGGCCGTTGGCGAACCGGAACGCCAGGATGTTCTGGGCCGCCTCCTTGCCGAGGAAGTGGTCGATCCGGAAGACCTGCGACTCGTCGAAGACCTCGTGGACGGCGGCGTTGAGGGCCTTCGCGGACTCCAGATCGGTGCCGAACGGCTTCTCCATCACGACCCGGCTGCGCTCCACGAGCTTCGCCTCGTCGAGCAGCCGGACGACCGATAGGGCCGCCTTGGGCGGGACGCTCAGGTAGTGCAGCCGGCGGGGCGGGACGCGCAGGTCGAGCTCCGCGGTCAGCTCGGCCTCGGCGTCCTCGACGGCGGCGCGCAGGCCCGGAGCGCCCTCACCGCCTGGTACGTACCGCAGCATGCGGGAGAAGCCGGCCCACTCCTCGTCCGACACCGGGCGCTTGCTGAACTCGCGAACCGCCTCCCGGGTGAACGCCACGAACGAGTCCTGGTCGTGGTCCTCCAGCGAGGTCCCGACGATCCGACCCGGCGGCAGCAGCCCGGTCTGGAACAGGTGCAGCAGCCCTGGCAGCAGCTTGCGCTTGGCCAGGTCACCGGTCGCGCCGAACAGCACGAGGACGTGCGGGTCGTCCATGAGGCCGCAGCGTAGGCCCGTGCAGGCGTCAGCGGAACCTTCCGCGGGGGTGCTGTGGGCGGGAATGCCTCCGCCTCCGGGAGCGCTACACTTCTCGCACAACTCAAGAGGGGGTGAAAGGTTTCGACGTTGGTCGTACCACCAGGAGAAGCGGGTCGAGGACGCACGGTTATCTCGGAAACGCTCCGTGCAAACCCATAGGTGCCGATACTCAGAGCACCGACTTCGCCCTCGCCGCCTGAGCGAGCGTAGAAGTCCGTCAGCCCGGGCCTGCTCCTGTCCCGGTTCCTGGCGTCATCTAGGGAGCCACTGCTCTCGACCCTTGCCGCGGGGGTCGAGGGGACTCTAACGCGGCTGAGCCCGGCAGCGACTTGCCTGCGTGATCGCTGGGGCCGAGAAATCCCGTAGCAGGCTGCACCCGGAGAAGTCCTGGTTCTGCGTCAGCGGACGCGGGTTCGATTCCCGCCACCTCCACGGGGCGAGCGCCGTGCGGTCGCCCGGTCAGCCAAGATGAGGGGCGGCGGCGCCTGATGGCGCCGCCGCTCTCGTGCGTCCCACTGAGCGCCCCGGCTCGCCGCGTCGAGTGGCCGGCGTACTCGCCGACCACAATGCGTGACCTGCGGGCCGACGTACCGCTTGGGAATGTGGGCCCCACGGCAGGACCCGACGCCGCGGCCGCGGACGCACCCGAGAACGGGGATGTTCTCGGTGACACGCAGCTGCCGTCCGCACGTGCACGTCGAGCGCCCACCAAGGATCCGGCCCGCCGGCACGCATCCCATGCGGTGTCCGCCGATGAGCGGAAGGGGGCTTAGACCTGCGGCTTAGCTGGCTGCTGCGTACGGCGAGATCCCGCCTGCCGCAGGGAAGGTCCTTAGCACGGGGACATGGCGCTCCCAACGCTCGGCGCGGCACGATGCGCGGGTGCCGACCCTTCGCATCGCCCAGGACGCCACGGCCGACGAGCTGCTCAGCCGTGACCCGCTCGCCCTGCTCATCGCCATGCTGCTCGACCAGCAGTTCCCGATGGAGCGCGCCTTCGCGGCACCGCGCCTGCTGGCCGACCGGCTCGGCGTCGACACGCTCTCCGCCGAGGGCCTGGCCGAGGCAGACCCTGAACGGCTCGGGAAGGTCTTTCAGGGACCGCCGGCGCTGCACCGCTACCCAAGCTCGATGGCCGCACGCACCCAGGAGCTGTGCCGCCTAGTCGTCGCTCGCTACGGCGGCCGGGCAGACGCGTTGTGGGCCGATGCTGCCGACGGTGGCACCCTGCTGAAGCGGGTCGGCGAGCTGCCCGGCTTCGGCGCGCAGAAGTCGAAGATCTTCGTCGCCCTCCTGGGGAAACAGTACGGCGTCAGGCCACCGGGCTGGCGCGAGGCTTCTGGTGACTACGGCCTGGAGGGTTCGCGGCGGTCGGTCGCTGATGTCACTGGGCCGGAGTCCCTGGCGGAGGTTCGCCGGTTCAAGCAGGAGGAGAAGGCCGCTACGAAAGGGCCCACCGCGAAGAAGGCCACAGCGAAAACGGCCACCCCGAAGCAGCGCGGCGGCGGTCGGTGACGCTGTCGCGGTGAGCCCAAGGCTCACTGCGACGCGCTGAGGGGCGACGCGGACAGGCGCCGCGCCTCCTTCCGCGAACACGGCCGGTCGCTATTGCGCGACCGCCCCAAGATCCATGTCCGCACTGTTGCGGACCCGGGATGCTGCCCGAGTCGGCCTCATTGTGGCTGCGCCCGACCGGCTTTTCGAACCGGCGCTGCGCGACCGGAACGGAGCGCTCATTCACGTCACGGTCAAGACAAGGCGGCTGATCTACGGCAACATCGACCTGGGCGCGTACCCGAAAGGCAACGCGGCGCGAACACAATCGGCGA
>DATFPQ010000191.1:0-7009 GCA_035264765.1 Actinomycetales bacterium
CGCTGTGGCGCGGCGCTGCCTTCCCGGACCTGGAGGACACGCTACGGACCCAGCCCGACCTCGCGGCCCTGCGTGAGCTGCGCCTGTCGGCGATCGAGGACCGCATCGACGTGGAAATGGCCCTCGGCCGGCATGCCAGCGTGGTGAGCGAGGCGCTGGCCCTCGCCCAGGCTCACCCGATGCGGGAACGGATGCGAGGCCAGCTCATGCTCGCGCTGTACCGCTGCGGCCACCAGGAGGAGGCGCTGGCCGTCTACGCCGACCTGCGCAGCACGCTGGCGGAGTCGGTGGGCGTCGACCCGACGCCGGCACTGCAGACGCTGCAGCGGGCGATCCTGCGCCAGGAGCCCGCCCTCGACCCGCCACGTCCGCGAGGACCCTCTCGTCGGCCCGTCCGCTACCACGTCCCCAGTGCACCCAACGAGATCATCGGGCGGCAGAAGGACCTCGACCGCGTCGTCGCCCGGCTGCGCAGAAGCCGCGGCCGGGTGGTGACCCTGGTGGGCGCGGGGGGCGTCGGCAAGACCCGGCTGGCGCTGGCGGCGGCCACCACACTGGCGCCCGAGTACCGCGACGGAGCCTGCTGGGTGCCCCTGGGCGCGCTGGCCGACCCGTCCCTCGTACCGCAGGCGATCGCGACTGCCCTCGCACTGCCGGGCTCGCCGGACCAGGACCCGGCGGCCGCCGTCGCGCAGCACCTGGCAGCCCACGACGTGCTGCTCGTCCTGGACAACTTTGAGCACCTGCTCGCGGCGGCGGGCGCCGTCGCGGACCTGCTCGCCGACGTCCCCCGGATCAGCGTGCTGGTGACCAGTCGCTGCGCCCTGGGACTGTCCGCCGAGCTGGAGCAGCCGGTCGGCCCACTCCCGGTGCCGCTCGAGGGCGACACCGACGCGCAGGACGTCCGGCTGTCGCCCGCCGCGCGGCTGTTCCTGGCACGCGCCCGGGCCGTGGACCCGGATTTCCGGGTGGACGACGCGACGGCCCCAGCCGTCGCCGAGATCTGCCGGCGGCTCGAAGGCGTACCGCTCGCGATCGAGCTCGCGGCGGCCCGGATCCGGGTCCTCTCCCCGGCCGCCATCGCTGCCCGGCTGGACCGGGCGCTGGCGCTGCTCACCAGGGGTCCGTGTGACGTCCCGGACCGGCAACGAACGCTGCGCGCGACGCTGGAGTGGAGCTACCAGCTGCTGCCGCCGGCCGAGCAGCGACTGCTGAGCCGGCTCGGGATCTTCTCCGGTGGCGCACAGATGGCCGACATCGAGGCGGTCTGCGGCTTCTCCCCACTGGACGGCAGCGTCCTGGACGGCCTGGACACGCTGGTGCGGCACAGCCTGGCGCAGCTGCGTCCGGACGGCGCGGACGAGCCGCGGCCGGTACTGCTGGAGACGGTCCGGGAGTTCGGGCTGGAACGGCTCCGACTCGACGGCGAGTACGACGAGGTCGCCCGACGGCACGCGGAGCACTACGCCGCCCGCGTCGAGGACCACGGCTTGGACGGCGGCCCAGGGCAGGAGCGGGCCACCGCCTGGCTGCGCACCGAGCGCGACAACCTCCGCCTGGCCCTGCACTGGTGCAGCCAGTCGCCGTCCCGGACCGACACCGGGCTACGGCTAATCGCCGGGCTGGGCCGCTACTGGGAGATCACCTCGGCACTGGAGGAGGGACTGTCCTGGTGCCGGCTGCTGCTCCCGGAGGACGTCGACGGCTCAGCACCCGCCGTCGCTCCGGCGCTCAACACAGCAGGAACCCTGGCCTGGCTGCAGGGCGACTACGCGCAGGCCCGCGCGTGGCACCAGCGGGCCCTCGACGTCCAGGAGCGCTCCGCGGACGTGGCGGGCGCGGCGTGGTCCCTCGTCTGCCTGTCCACCCAGGACCTCTCCGAGGGCCGCTTCGCCGAGGGGGAGGCGCTGCTCCACCGGGCGCTGCGCCTGACCCAACGCACCGATGCCGACCGCGTCCACCGCACCGCGATCCAGAGTCTCGGAGTGTCCCGGCTGTGGCAGGGCGACCCCGGTGGCGCGCTCCGGCTGACCGAACAGAGCCTGGACATGGCCCGCAAGGCGGGAGACCAGCGCGACACCGCGATCCTGCTCAACAACCTCGGGAACATGACCCTTCAGCTGGGCGACCCTGCCGCCGCGCTCGAGCTGATGCAGGAGGCGGTCACCATCACGCAGGGCTTGGGCGACCTCACGACCCTCGCGAGCTGCCTGTCGAGCGTGGCTGACGTCGCCCTCCGTCTCGACGCGCCGGACCGGGCGCTGCGCCTGCTCGGAGCCGTCTGCACGATCCAGGAGGCCACCGGGCTGCGGCGACCGGACCTGGAGGAGGACACGGTCGGCCCGATCCGGGCAGCGGCGTCCGCCGCGATGGGGACCGCCTCGGCGGCGGCCGCCTGGGCCGAGGGGCTCACGATCGGCGTCGACCGAGCGGTGCAGGAGGCGCTGAGCCTGCATGCCGCGCTGGCCGTCGCCACGGCCCGGTCCGCGTAGGGCCGCCGACCGGCTTTCTAGGACTTGTGTGGGCGGGCTTCCCCCACGCCTAGTTGCGGACGAGCGGTGCGAGGCCCTGCGAGCGCTCGACGGCGTCGTCCACGCCGCAGCGGACCAACCAGTTGGCCAGGAGCCGGTGACCGCCCTCCGTGAGCACCGACTCGGGGTGGAACTGCACGCCCTCGAGGGGCAGGTCGCGGTGCCGCACCGCCATCACCACGCCGCTGTGCGTGCTGCCGGTGACCTCGAGCTCGTCCGGCACGGTCGACGGCTCGATGGCGAGCGAGTGGTAGCGCGTGGCCGTGAACGGCCGCGGCAGCCCGGCCAGCACGCCGACACCATCGTGCTCCACGCTGCTCGTCTTGCCGTGCAGCAGCTCCGGCGCCCGCGACACCACGCCGCCGAAGGCGACGCCGAGAGCCTGGTGTCCCAGGCAGACGCCGAGCATCGGCTGAGACCGCTCGCCGCAGGCCCGCACCATGTCGACGCACACGCCTGCGTCCTCAGGGGTCCCCGGACCGGGCGATAGGAGCACCCCGTCATAGCCCTCGGCATCACCGACGTCGACCTGGTCGTTGCGCACGACGTCGCACTCGGCGCCGAGCTGGCGCAGGTACCCGACGATGGTGAACACGAAGCTGTCGTAGTTGTCGACCACCAGCACGCGCCCGCCGCTCATGCGTCCCATCGTCTCATCTGCGGCGGGACGGTGGCTCGGCTGACCTCTTGGCGGTCGTCATGGCCGTGCATGGCCGGCCTCTTGGCCGGCGTCACGATGCTGCGGCCCGGCCGGGCAGGACGTGCTGGAGCTGGATCGGCCCGTCGAACGCCGGCATGGTGATGGACGGCCGGGTGCTCACCTCGTAACCCAGGCCCACGGCGTCGACGTACTCGCGATAGATCCGCAACGGGCTCGAGCGCTCCAGCCCCCGCCGCAGCGCCGCCGGGTCGCCGATCGCGGTCACGATGTACGGCGGCGAGTACACGCGGCCCTGCAGGATGAGCACGTTGCCGACGCAGCGGACGGCGCTCGTCGAGATCACCCGCTGGTCCATCAGCATCATCGCCTCGGCGCCCGACGCCCACAGAGCGTTGACGACGGCCTGGACGTCCTGCTGATGGACGACGAGGTCGTCGGCCGTGAAGCCCTCGGGCACCGTGCCGTCGTGCGGCGCGTCGTCCAGCTGCACGCTGACGCCGGACCCCTGGACGGGCACGGTGCCGGCCGTCAGGCCAAGCCGACGATTCGCAGCCTCCAGCTGCGCGAGATCCGAGCCCGCTGGTGCCGCACGAGCGGTCAGCCCCTGGACCTGCCGGCGCATCGCCTCGACCCGCGACTCCTGGACGTCGGCCCGGTGCTGTTGCTCCCGAATGACGTCGGCGGTGTCGGTGCGGCCCACCGAGCGCAGGTCCGTGCCGCGGGCGGTCTGCGCGCTGGCGGTCCCCAGCAGCCCGGCCACCGCCAGCACGACCGGGACCACGGGGCTCCAGCCACTCGTCCGGTGTCCCAGCAGCAGCCGGCGCACGGTGGCGCGGCGGGAACCTCCCGAGGGGACCGGTTCCACCAGGGGACCTCCTCACGCTGCGGCAGGGGCACGCATCACGTCGCACCGCACGGTCACTGGGGCACGAGCCGACAGGGTGCGTGCCGCAGCCACTACGCTAGACGAGACCCGACCCGAGGAGTGATCGTGCCCGAATCCAGGGCCCGCAAGAAGGCCGACTACACGCCACCTCCCACGCGGGCCACGGGCCCTACGACGAGTCCCGCCTGGTTCGCCCCCGTCATGGTCGCCCTGCTCGTCGTCGGGCTGCTCTACGTCGTCGTCTTCTACGTGACCGACGGCAAGTACCCGATCGAGGCGCTCGGGCCCTGGAACGTCGTGGTGGGATTCGCGGTCATGATGGCCGGCTTTGTCATGGCCACCCGCTGGCGCTGAGCTGCGCGCTCGTCTCGCACGGACTTACACGGCTGTGGTTCATCCCCAGGTGTGGGTAAACCTGTGGATAAACGCTCCGCGGACCCTGTGGACAGCGGGATGCGCTGGTGGAAGAGGTTCGGCGGCTCGCCCTCTGGGCCAGCGCCGCTCAGGAGAAGGCAGCGATCCGCCAGGCCGCGACGACGATCAGCACCGCGGTGATGGCGGTCAGTCCGGCCCACTGATAGGCGGCCCGGTGCGCCGCGGGCGCTCGAGCGATGACCAGGGCGGCGAGGGCGCCGACGACCAGGCCACCGAGGTGACCCTGCCAGGCGACATTGGGGATCAGGACGCCGAGCACGAAGTTGATGACGATGGTCGCCACCAGCGCCTGGTCACGCCGCCCCAGCGATCGGGTCAGGACGAGCATCGCGCCGAACAGCCCGAACACGGCTCCCGACGCGCCCACCACCGGCGGCTGCAGCGCGGCGGGGAACGACGTGTCGACACCCAGCAGCAGGTAGCCGACCGAGCCACCGAGCGCGCTGACGAGGTAGAGCGCCGCGAACCGGGCCCTGCCCAGGGCCTGCTCCAGGCCGGGACCGATCTGGTAGAGCACCAGCATGTTGAACAGGATGTGCAGGATCAGGGTCGGCGAGTGCAGGAACGCGGACGTGATCAGCCGCCAGGGCTCCTGAGCCACCTGGCCCGGTGCCAGCTGCAGCGCCGCGGTGACACCGCTTCCGGGGGCCAGCTGGCCGAGGTAGAACAGCGCGCAGATCCCGATGATCGTCAGTGTGACGACCGGGCGGCCGTTGGACGCCCGGCCGCCGAAGACGGTTCGGACGGACGGCGTGGCCCGGGCCTGTTCCCGGACGCAGTCGACGCACTGGATGCCGACGGCGGCCGGGCGCTGGCACTGCGGGCAGGCGGGCCGCTCGCAGCGCTGGCAGCGCACGTAGCTGACCCGGTCGGGATGACGAGGGCAGACCGGCTCCGCCGCGACCTCCGCGGAACGCTCGGCCACCGGTCCGTCCCCGTCGTCCTGCACCTCGTGAGGCTCCGCGCTACTTCGTGACGGTGACGCGCTCGATGGTCACCGGCTCGACCGGACGGTCCCCAGCGCCGGTCTGCACCGCGGCGATCGCGTCGACGACGTCCCGGCCGTTCTGGTCGGACACCTCACCGAAGATGGTGTGCTTGCCGGTGAGCCAGGTGGTCGCGGCCACCGTGATGAAGAACTGCGACCCGTTGGTGCCGCGGCCGCCGCGCTTGCCCGCGTTGGCCATGGCCAGCAGGTACGGGCGGTCGAACGAGAGGGCCGGCGAGATCTCGTCGTCGAAGGTGTAGCCAGGGCCGCCGGTGCCGGTACCCAGCGGGTCGCCCCCCTGGATCATGAAGTTCGGGATGATCCGGTGGAAGGTCACGCCGTCGAAGAACGGCTCGGTGCGCGCCTGCCCCGTGCTGGGGTCCTTCCACTCCTGGGTTCCCTCGGCCAGCCCCACGAAGTTGCGCACGGTCTTCGGTGCGTGGTCCGGGAAGAGGGTGATGGAAATGTCGCCCTTGGAGGTGTGCAGCGTGACGTCCATGGCGCCATCCTGTCATGGTGGCGAGAGCCGTCCACCAGGGTGGCCGAGTCTCGCCAGGCACGGCCGTCAAGATCGTTGCAGGATGGGCGGGTGCGCGGCCGAGCGCCATTGACGACCGATAGGGAGGCCATGTGTTCACTCGACCGAGCCGAGCCGAGCAGGAGCGGGAGCAGGCCAGGTTGCACCTGGCACGGGCTCAGCTGCTGGAGGCAACCAACGCCGCCAGCCACCAGCTGCGCGACGTGATCGCGCCGGCAGTGGCGGTGAAGGCCCGCGACGCCAAGGACTGGGCCGGACCGAAGGCCGCAGACGCGCGCGCCTGGGCGGGGCCGAAGGCTCAGGAGGCGAAGGCCTGGGCGGCTCCCCACGTCGAGCGCGGCCTGGAGGTGGCCGGACCCCGGGTCGAGGCCGCGGTGGAGAAGCTGACGCCGGCGGTGGACGCGGCGCGCGACAAGATCGTCGACGAGCTGCTGCCGCGCGTGGTCGAGGCCGTCAACGCGGCCTCCGTCGCGGCGGCGGGCGCCACCACCGCGACGACAGTGGCAGCGGGCACGGCGAGGAAGCGCAGCAAGGACGCCGCCGCCGTGCTGCGCGGGGAGGCGATCGCGAAGCCGATCAAGCAGCCGCGCTCCAAGCGCAAGCTGTTCCTGGTGCTCTCCGTGCTGGTGGGCGTGGGCTCCGCGGTGTTCGCGGCGTTCAAGCGTCAGTCCCCGCAGGAGGACCCGTGGGCCGTCCCGCCGGGCAGCCCCGCGTCCTCCACGACTGAGCCTGGTGTGGCCGGCGACGCTTCCGCTTCCGGCGACACCCTGACGTCCGGTGACCCGCTGGCCTCGGGCGACGCGAGCGACGCGCTGGGCGGTACGGGCAACAGCCTGGCCGACCCGGACGTCCCCGGTCTCACCACGGACTCCGGCGCGACCGCCGGCCCCGTTGAGGCGTCCGGCACCGAGCGCACCGTGGACCCGCTCACCAGCCCGATCGAGGACGTCGAGGGTGGTCCGAACAACAC
>DATFPQ010000192.1:0-5504 GCA_035264765.1 Actinomycetales bacterium
GGGTCCCAGACCAACAGCGCCGGCGTGCCGGCCCGCTCGTGCACCACCAGCATCCGGGGGTCGCCGGCCACGGGTGAGAAGCCGGCTGGGTGCAGGCCCTTCCCCTCGCCGTCCCAGAGGTCCGCGACGGTGCTGCCGTCATCCACGCGCAGTACCCGCAGGGCGGGGTGGCGGCTGTCGCCGTGCTCGCTGTGCGCCAGGACGAGCAGCGTCTCGTCGCGGGACAGGTCTCCGACGTAGGCCTCCTCGGCGTGCTCGTACACCATCCGCGGCGCGGCGGAGCCGGAGCGGTCGACGGCGTGCACCCGAACCCCGTAGGCGTCGTCCGTGCTCCCCACGACCGCGACCCCTGAGCCGAGCGCGAGGCCGCTGGAGTACGCAGGCGGCAGCCCGGTCACGTCCTCGTGCTGCCCGGGCGCCGACCCGAAGGGCTGGGAGCGCCAGACTCCCCGTTCGTCGCCTTTGCGGTCGTCGAACCACCACAGTCGCTCGCCGGAAGGGTCGAGAACCCCTCCCGAGGTTCCCTCGTCCCGGGCCGTGGCCTGCTCCAGGTCCTCCGCGCCGACCCGCCACCAGTGCAGCTCCAGGGTCCCCGCCTCGGTCGTGGCGGTCACCACCGTCCGGTCGTCCGCGTCCCGCGCCCAGTCCGGCAGCCCCACCCGGCGGGCCCGGAAGCGCGCCTCCCAGTCGGCCATCGCCACCGTGTCGTCGGTCATGACCGTGTCCTCCGTCATGACCGCAGCCTGCCAGAGCCGTGTGACAGCCGGTGCACCCTTCGACCGGTGACCCCGCTTCGGGCGGTCCCGGCCGAACGCCCCGGTGTCGGTGGGTCGTGCCAGCATCGGCTCATGAGGCTGTCAGTGGTGGTCGACTGCACCGACCCGGCGTCGCTGGTGCCGTTCTGGGAGGCCGCCCTCGACTACCGCCCGGCGGAGACGATCGAGGGCTACGCCGCTCTGGTCCCGAAAGAGGGCGACGCCGGCCCGGTGCTGCTGCTGCAGCAGGTCCCGGAGGCGAAGGTCGGCAAGAACCGGGTGCACCTGGACGTGCACCCCAAGGACGCCCAGGGGCACGTCACGGCGCTGGAGCGGCTGGGCGGCCGCCGGCTCGGCGGCTGGGTCGAGGACGAGCTGGAGTCAGCCGGCATCCGGTGGCAGGTGATGGCCGACCCGCAGGGGAACGAGCTCTGCGTCGTCGACCACGTCCGGTGACCACTACGGATCAGGCCATGGGTGCCGCCATTCCCCTTCGCGCGGTACAACTAACACCGTGCCTACCCATCACGTCGAGGTCGAGAAGAAGTACGCCGTCGACGACGACTTCGAGCTGCCGTCGCTGCCGACCCTGGCCCCCGGGGAGGGCGGAGGAAGCCCGCTCGTCGAGGGGGACATCGTCCAGCACCACCTGGAGTCCACCTACTTCGACACGGCCGACCTCCGGCTGGCCCGGGCGCACCTCACGCTGCGACGTCGAACTGGCGGCGACGACGCCGGCTGGCACCTGAAGATCCCGGGCAGTGACGACGCCCGGCAGGAGGTCCGGCTGCCACTCGGGCGGTCTACCAACGCCGTGCCGGCGGCCCTGCGCCGGATGGTGCGGGCCCAGGTGGCGGGTCAGCCGCTCGTGCCGGTAGGCCGGATCACCACTGACCGCACGGTGCACCACCTCGTCGACGCGACCGGCCAGGTTCTCGTCGAAGTGGCGGACGACCGGGTCGAGGCCCGGCGGCTGCGGGCCGTCGGCACCGCCGGGGCCAACGGTGGCGCCGGAGCCGGAGGCGCGGCTGGCGCGCATGGTGCCAACGGCAACGCGCCTGCGGTCGTGTCGTCCTGGCGGGAGATCGAGGTGGAGCTCCTCGGTGGCGACCGGACGCTGCTGTCAGTGATCGACGAGCGGCTGCGCGCCCTCGGCGTCGAGGTGGCCGGCACGCGTTCCAAGCTCGCTCGGCTGCTCGGGGCCGACCTCGACGAGGGCAAGCCGGCCCAGGCGATCAGCACGGCACTTGCGGCGGAACCGGAGTCCGGCCAGGGAAAGAAGGCCAAGAAGCACAAGAACGGCAAGGGAAAGGCGCCGGAGCCCTCAGCCGGTGAGGTGGTGCTGCGCTACGTCGCAGCCCAGCTTGGCCAGATCCTCGCGAACGACCCGCAGGTCCGGATCGACACCCCGGGCGGCGTGCACCAGATGCGCGTGGCGACCCGCCGGTTGCGCAGCGCGCTGCAGACCTTCAAACCGGTGCTTGAGGCTGCGGCGGTGCAGCCGCTGCGCGCCGAGCTGAAGTGGCTGGCCACCGAGCTCGGTGTCGCTCGCGACGCCGAGGTCATCCGCGACCGGCTGGTCGCCGCCGTGCAGGCTCAGCAGGACGAGCTGCCCGGAGAGTCGGCGCTGCCCGCCGTGGACGTCCGAATGTCGGAGGCCTACGAGAAGGCCCGGACGCAGCTGCTGACCGAGCTCGACTCCGAGCGCTACCACCGGGTGATCGACGCCGTGCGCGGGCTCGTGACGCGTCCACCGCTCACCGACGACGCGGCCAAGCCCCCGGCCGAGGTGCTGCCGCGCCGGGCCAGGCGCGCCTACGCGAACCTGAAGGATCAGGTGGACGCCGCACACGACGCCACGAACGGCGCCGACCGCGACCATCACCTGCACGAGGCCCGCAAGGCCGCCAAGAAGGCCCGCTACGCCGGCGAGACGCTGGCCGAGGTCTTCGGCAAGCCGGCGCGGCAGTTCGCGGCGGCGATGGAGACCCTGCAGGAGGAGCTGGGGGAGCACCAGGACAGCGTCGTGATGCGGGCCCGGCTGCTGGAGATGGCGCGCGAGGAAGCGAACGTGGAGGCCGCGTTCGCCTACGGGCGTCTGCACGCGCAGGAGGAGCAGCGCGGCGCCACGGCGGTCGAGCGGTTCGAGGCCTCCTGGAAGGACGCCTCTCGCAAGTCGCTGCGCGCCTGGATGTGACCCCCTTCGAACCTCCGAGCGAGACGGAAGAGCCGGCCTGCGAGCCAGGACAGCAGAGCCGGTGGGCGGCACAGTTGAGCCGGTGGGCGGCCGGACGCCGCCGCGCCGACGGTCAGAGGTCCGGGAAGAGCCGGTCGGCGTGCTCGCCCTCCTCCAGCACGTCCGCGGCCGTACCGACCACGCGCGGGTCCGGCGTACCGACCACGTCCAGGTCCTTGCCCTCGTAGTCGAAGCGGCTCAGGACGTGTCGCATGGCCTCGACCCGGGCCCGCTTCTTGTCGTTGCTCTTGACCACCGTCCACGGCGCCCACGTGGTGTCGGTGTAGAAGAACATCGCCTCCTTGGCCTCGGTGTACGCGTCCCACTTGTCCAGTGAGGCAAGGTCAGTGGGCGAGAGCTTCCACTGCCGGACCGGGTCGATCCGGCGGATGATGAACCGGGTGTGCTGCTCCGATCGGGACACCGAGAACCACAGCTTGACGAGCAGGATGCCGTCCTGGACCAGCATCCGCTCGAACTCGGGCGCCTGACGCATGAACTCGCGGTACTTGTCCTCGTCGACGAATCCCATCACCCGTTCGACGCCGGCGCGGTTGTACCAGGAGCGGTCGAACAGCACGATCTCGCCGGCGGCGGGCAGGTGGGCGATGTAGCGCTGGAAGTACCACTGGGTGCTCTCGCGCTGGTTCGGCTTCTCGAGGGCGACGATGCGGGCACCGCGGGGGTTGAGGTGCTCCATGAATCGCTTGATGGTGCCGCCCTTGCCGGCGGCGTCGCGGCCCTCGAACGCCAGGACCAGGCGGTTGCCGGTGTCCTTGGCCCAGTACTGCAGCTTCAGCAGCTCGATCTGCAGCAGCCGCTTGGCGGTGTCGTACTCCTCCCGGCTCATCCGCTCGGGATAGGGATAGCCCTCCCGCCAGGTGTCAACCCGGGTGCCGTCGGCGCGCAGCAACACCGGGTCATCATCGTCGTCGTCCACGACTCGAAGGCCGTACGGCAGCAGGAGCGCCGGGTCGGTCGTCGAGTTCAGGTCCACGAGGTCCATGCGCGCCCCCGCTTTTGATGAGGTTCTCCCGCCGAGGCTACGGGCGGGAGGTGCCACCAGCCACCCGGACCGACGTCCTCTCCGGATGTTGCCGGCCCGACGCGGGATCGGCGTAGGCCTCCGTCTCGGTCGCCTTGGCGGAGAGCCAGATCCGGCTGCCGGGTCGCAGCTCCAGGTCCGCGACCGACGCGGCGGAGACGTCGACGAGCGCGGCAGGAGTCGCATCGACCTGCACCCGCACCCGGTCCGCCAGCTGCTCGAGGCTCACGACGGTTCCGGGCCAGACGTTGCGCGAGCTGGCGCGCCCGGGGGGCGCGGTGTGGACGGTGATGGCCGACGGGCGCAGCCCAACGAGGACGCGGTGGGAGGTTCCCGCCGGCTCGTCGGCCGGGAGGGCGTCCTCCTGCACGGTGACCGCGAGGGAACCGCCGCCGTCCAGGGTCGCCTGCCCGGACCTGTCGTCGAGGGTCGCCGGGTAGAGGTTGAGGCCGACCAGGCGGGCGACGTACTGCGTCGCGGGTCGGCGGGCGACCTGCGCCGGGGTGCCGTGCTGCACGATGCGACCCTGCTCCAGAACGAGCAGCCGGTCCGCCATCACCATGGCTTCGAGCGGGTCGTGGGTGATCACGAGCACCGGCCCGGCGAACTGCGTCAGGTGTGCCCGCAGCTGGGCCCGGACGTCCAACCGGGTCTTCGCGTCCAGCGCGGAGAGCGGCTCGTCCAGCAGCAGCACGTCCGGCTCGGCGGCCAACGCCCGGGCCAGTGCCACCCGCTGCGCCTGCCCGCCCGAGATCTCGTGCGGACGGCGGTCGGCCAGCTCGGTGAGGTCGAGGCGCTCCAGCCAGGTGTCAGCGAGGGCCCTGGAGCCGCGCCGGCCCGCGCCTCGTGAGCGGGGAGCGAACGCCACGTTGTCCCGCACGTCGAGGTGCGGGAACAACCGGTAGCTTTGGAACACCAGGCCGACCGGTCGGTGCTCGGGCGGCACGAAGGTGGCGGCGTCGACGTCGTCGAGGGTGAGGTCGCCGAGGCGGATCGACCCGGTCGTCAGCGGGTCCAGCCCGGCCAGGGCGCGCAGCAGGGTGGTCTTGCCGGCGCCGTTCGGTCCCAGCACTCCGAGGACCTCACCCGCTGCCACGGTCACCGAGACGTCCAGCGAGAAGGAACCGCGCTGGACCGCGCCATTGACCTCCAACCCGCGTCCGGCCGAGTCCGTGCTCACGGGGACGTCCCCACCGTGAGCCAGCGCTCCCGCAGCCCGCCGAGGACGGCGATCGAGACCAGGAGCAGCACCAAGGACAGGGCGATGGCGGCTTCCGGGTCGGACTCGAGCGCAAGGTAGACGGCCAGGGGCATGGTCTGCGTGCGGCCGGGGAAGTTGCCCGCGAACGTGATCGTCGCCCCGAACTCGCCGAGCGCCCGGGCGAAGCACAGCACGCTCCCGGCGAGCAGGGAGGGTCCGATGAGCGGCAGGGTCACCCGCGCGAACACCGTCACGCGAGAGGCGCCG
>DATFPQ010000193.1:0-8155 GCA_035264765.1 Actinomycetales bacterium
ACCGTCCACCTGGGGCGGTCCTGCCGCGAGTGAGGTGTCATGACGCAGGGCGTGGTCCGATCACGGTCGCGCGCCTTCGGACACCGTAGCGCTCGCGGCCCGCGGCCCTGGGCGGCGACGCGCCCGGCCGCGCGGCACGCCGTACACAGCCAGGGCGGCCTGCGGTTCGTCACCGTCACCCTGCTCTCGCTTATCCCCGGCGCGGGGCTGCTCGCGCTCGGACGTCGGCTGGTCGGCGGGTTCCTGCTGCTGGTTGCCGTCGCCGCCGCCGGGCTCGGCGTCTTCGCGGTGGTCGCCGGGGAGGCGCGCGCGAAGGGCCTCGCTCTCGCCGTGCGTCCCAACGCCCTCCTGTTGGCGGCGGGCATCGCCGCCCTGGTCGGGCTGGTCTGGGCGGTCAGCGTCGCGGTCACCGGTTGGCTGGCCCGCCCGCGCCACACCCGCCGGTCCCAGCGGGTGCTCGGCACGGCCTTCGTCGCCCTGCTGACGCTGGCCGTCGCGGCGCCGAGCGCCTTCGCCGCGCGCTACGCCCTGATCCAGCGGGACGTCGTCCAGTCCGTCTTCGGCGCTAGCGGCACGAACCCGGGCCCGGTCGCGCACGGCGGGGTCGCCTCACCCGGCCAGGCGTCCGACCCGTGGCAGGACACCCCGCGCGTCAACGTGCTGCTCCTCGGCTCGGACGCCGGGGCCGACCGGACCGGCGTCCGCACCGACTCGATGATCGTCGCCAGCATCGACACTCGGACCGGACGGACGGTGCTGCTCGGCCTGCCGCGCAGCCTGCAGAAGGTGCCGTTCCCCGCGGGCAACCCGCTGCGCCAGGTGTGGCCGAACGGCTTCGACTGCGGCAACCAGTGCCTGCTGAACGCGGTCTGGGAGCAGGCCGAGCAGCGCAAGGACCTCTTCAAGGGCGACCCGCACCCCGGTCTGACCACCACGCGCGGGGTCATCGGTGAGGTGCTGGGGCTGCGGATCGACTACTACACGATCCTCGACCTCGACGGCTTCTCGGGCCTGGTCGACGCGATGGGCGGCGTCGTGGTGAACGTGCCGCGGGAGATCCCGATCGGCGGCGGCCACAACCTGAAGACGGGAGCTCCCCTGCCCATCCACGGCTATGTCCACAAGGGGCGGCACCGGCTGAACGGCCGTGAGGCGCTGTGGTTCGCGCGCTCCCGTGAGGGCTCGGACGACTACGACCGGATGCGTCGCCAGCGCTGCATGGTCGGCGCGCTGCTCGGCCAGTCCAACCCGGTGAAGCTGGTCGCCAGCTACCCCAAGCTGGCGCAGGTGCTCAAGGACAACCTGCAGACCGACGTCCCGCGCTCCGACCTGGGTGCCTGGGTGACGCTGGTCGAGCGGGTACAGAAGGGCGGCATCGTCAGCCTGCCGTTCACCAACGACGTCATCAGCACGGTGCACCCGGACTTCGACGCCATCCGGACGTACGTGGCGCAGTCGCTCCAGCCGCCGGCACAGAGTCCGGCACCGACCGCCACACCTACCCCCTCGCCCAGCACCAGCCAGAAGGCGACGTCGAAGCCCAAGGCCCCCAAGAAGGTGCAGGCGGAGTCCATCAACAGCACCTGCTGACGCACGACTGTCGGACCTGTCCTGTTTGATGGGTTCCATGCTGGACTCCCCCCGCTCCGGCCGACGCTGGCCCTGGGTCGCCGCCGCGCTCGCCGTCGTCCTCGTGGCCGTCGGCGCCGGGCTGTTACTGCGCCAGCGGTCCCAGGCCGCGCAGGACGACGCGGCCCGCGCGCTCGCCGAGCGCTACGCAGCGGCGATGGCCCGCAAGGACGTGTCCGGCATCCCGTTCGCAGGCTCGACCGTGACGGCCCGCCAGCAGGCCTTCGCGACGGCGGTGCAAGGGCTGGGCAGCGGCAGCCCCACGGTGCAGGCCGGTGCCGTCCGGCGCAACGGCGACTCCGCGACGTCGACCCTGGCGGTGACCTGGACGCTGCCGGGCGGCGCCCGCTGGGCGTACGACCTGCCGCTGCGGCTGACCCGCGGCGACTCGTCGTGGCAGGTCTCCGCCGACCAGCCCGCGGTGCACCCGCAGCTGGAGGACGGCGAGCGACTACGAGCCCAGCGCACCCAGGCTCCGCGCGGCAGCGTGTTCGGCGGCGATGGCACACCCCTCGTGACCCCCCGCGCGGTGGTCGACGTCGGCATCCAGCCTGGACGGGTCAAGGGCTCCCCGGCGACGCTGGCCAAGGAGGTGGCGGGCATCGTCGACGTGCAGGCCGCCCCACTGGCCGAGCGGGTCCAGCAGTCCACGGCGGACGCCTTCGTCGACGTGATCACGCTCCGGCGCGCGGACTACGACAAGGTGCGGGCGAGGCTGCGGCCGCTGCCGGGCGTCGTCTTCCGCGAGCGCCAACAGCCGCTCGCACCCAGCCGCGAGTTCGCGCGCGCCCTTCTCGGTTCGGTCGGACCCGTCACGGGCGAGATGGTCAGCCAGGGCAAGGGCCGGTACGTCGCGGGCGACGTGGCGGGCACCAGCGGTCTCCAGCGGCAGTACGACGAGCAGCTCGCGGGCACGGCGGGCGTGAGCGTCCAAGCGGTGAGCGCGAACGCCGGCGCTGCGCCCCGCACGCTGTTCAGCGTGGCGCCCAAGGCCGGCACTGATCTGCGGCTCACCCTCGACGCCGGCGTTCAGCAGGCCGCGGACGCCGCGCTGAAGGGCCTGGATCAGCCGGGTGCCCTCGTCGCGGTCGACGTCCGCACCGGACGGGTGCTCGCCGTCGCGAACACCCCGGCCACGGGGCTGAACCGAGCGGTGGTCGGGCGGTACCCGCCCGGGTCGACCTTCAAGGTCGTCACCACCTTGGCCCTGCTGCAGAAGGGACTCCAGCCCTCCGACCCCGTGGCCTGCCCGCCGACGACGAGCGTGGACGGCCGCTCATTCCGCAACTACGAAGCCGAGGCGTTCGGTCGCGTGCCGTTCCGGACCGACTTCGCCAAGTCGTGCAACACGGCGTTCGTGGGCCTGTCCTCCCGGCTGCAGCCCGACGACCTGCGGAACACGGCGGCGTCGGTCGGGATCGGGCGCGAGTGGGACCTCGGCACCGACGCCTTCACCGGCAGCGTCCCGAGGACGACGTCCGACGTCGACAAGGCCGCGTCGTCGTTCGGCCAGGGCCGCAACCTCGTGTCCCCGTTGGCGGTCACCGTGGCGACGGCGTCCGTGGCCCGGGGGTCGTACCTGCCGCCCACGCTGGTGCTGCGTCCGGGCGCTCAGCCGGCCAGCCCAGCAGCGCTTCCCGAGGCCGCGGTCACGACACTGCGCTCGCTGATGCGTGACGTCGTCACCGGCGGCACCGGTACCGCCCTGCGCAGCGTCCCGGGCGGTGCGGTGTACGCCAAGACCGGCACGGCGGAGTTCGGCACGCAGGTGCCGCCCAAGACCAGGGCCTGGATCACCGGCTGGCAGGGCGACGTCGCGTTCACCGCGTTGGTCGAGGAGGGCAAGAGCGGCGGCACCGTGGCCGGTCCGGTGGCCGCGCGCTTCCTCAAGGCACTGAACGGCTGACCGGTCACTCGTAGAGGACGTACTCCGGCTTCGGTCGGAGGGCGAGCACCTGCTTCGGGGTCATCAGCGGCCCGTGCCGGGTGTCCTCGTCGAAGAACATCTTGAAGCCGGTGTGGATCGACGGCGGCAGGTCGCGGACCAGTACCCGCCAGGTGTCCGTCTTCATCGCCCGGCTCCCGATGCCGTCGACGCTCTTCACCACGACGACGCCAGGCCGCTCCTTGATGTCGTCCTGGCGGCGCACGACGCTGGCGGCGACCTGGTGGAACACCAGCACCTTCTGCGGCAGGCCCTTCTCCCGCGCCAGCGAGTCGAGGTACCTCGCGACGGAGTCGAGCTCCTTGCCGGTCGTGCGGCCGAAGACCTGGCCCGGCCGCTGCCCTGGGCCCACCGCCCACTCCGGGTCGAGGGCCAGGCCGACGTCCGGCTGCTCGAGCCACGGCCGCAGCTCGCGTACGAGCGGCAGGAAGTCGTCGCGGCCCGGCTGGAGGTCCAGCAGCAGGATCGCGCGATGCCGCCGCGCGGCGTCGAGGTAGTGGCGGATGACGTCGTCCCCCACGCGGCTGTTGTAGTCACCGTCCGGACCCGGCGAGGCGTTGGCCACGTAGGTGATGAGCTCGAGCACCGGCAGCACCTCACGGCCGTCGCTGTAGGCCTTGCTGCGCCGCTCGATCTCGTCCACACGCTTGTCGATGTCCCCGACGCCGAGCCGGCCGAACGCCGCCGACCCGGGCGCACCGGAGTACCCCACCAGCCGGTAGCGCGGGAAGACCGTGCGCCCGCCTCGCGGGAGCTGGACGCCCCTGCCCTCGTTCCTGTCGGTGCCACCTGCGGACGACGCGCTGCCGCTTGCCGAGGCGTCCACCCCGGAGGGGCTGCTCGAGGGGTCAGCCGCCCCGGATGTGCTGGCCGGCCCGCTCGACGCAGATGGCGTCCCTGACGCAGCTGACTCACTGGACGGTGTATCACTGGACGGTGTCTCACCGGACGCCGCCGACCCGCTCGAGGTCGGGCGGGCGGCCGTGGGTACCGCACTCGAGGCGCCGCCCGAGCAGGCGCCGAGCACCAGGCAGAGGGCACCCGCCACCGCGGCGGCCGTCCAGGGGCGTCGCGTCGTCGTCATGGGCCGAGAGTCTCGCACGTCCCACGCCGGCCAGCGGACATGCCGCGTCGGACTGCGCGTCCGCGCAACGCGCAATCGGGGTGCCGAGTGGACAAGAAGTCCGCGCAACGGGCGATCGGACGCCGAGGGGAGAAGTGCGCCCACGCAACGCGCGATCGGACATCGAGGGGACAAGCGCGTCCGCGCGCGCGTGGCGAGGTGGAGCCGTAGCGTCGGACCATGGCAGACGACAAGACGCTGGCCAGCGACGAGTCCCCCGAGTCCTCGCTGCGGGCCACGCACCAGGTGCAGCTCGCCGTGAACGAGGTGTTCGAGCGCTTCGCCGGGCCGGCCCTGGCGCACGGACGCGAGCTCGGCGACCAGGACGCCGTGGCGGACGTGGCTGAGGTGAAGGAGGCCCTGCATCAGGCGCTGCGCGCCCACGGCCTGCCGCAGCAGCCCGAGCAGTGGATCGACGCGACCGCGAGCGAGATCGCGGGGGGCCGCCGGCTGGTCATCGACGCGCGCGAGGAGCTGCCGCCGTCCGAGGGACGTCCCGACGGCGGCCGTACGTCTCGCGACGTCGAGCGGGAGCTGGAGGAGCGGAACCAGATGGGCCAGAGCCGCGACCGCTGACCGACGGGTCCGCGGCGCGGGACGCGGCGAAGACGCAGCGGAGGACGCGGCGAAGAGCAGCGCAGGACGCGGTCAGGAACGCGCGAGAGCCCCGTCGGACATCGTCCGACGGGGCTCTGCGTCGCGCGGAGGCGGCGGGATTTGAACCCGCGATGGGTGTTCAACCCAAACCCGCTTAGCAGGCGGGCGCCATAGGCCACTAGGCGACGCCTCCTGGCAATGCCGGGCCAGCCTACCCGCCGCCGGAGGCCAGCGGCAAAGCAGCCACCGCCCAGGGGCGATGGACGGGTCAGAACGTCGTGACCTCCAGCGCGCCCTCGGCGTACTGGCGCCGGAGGACCTTCTTGTCGAACTTGCCGACGCTCGTCTTGGGCACCTCCTCGATGAACGCCCAGCGCTCCGGCAGCTGCCAGCGCGCCACGTGGTCGGCCAGGTGGGCGCGCAGCTCGGCCGCGTCAACCTGCTCGCCCTCCGCGACGACGACGGTCGCGAGCGGCCGCTCGCCCCATCTCTCGTCCGGGACGCCGACCACGCTCGCCTCCTTGACCTTGGGGTGCGCCATCAGCGCGTTCTCCAGGTCGACCGACGAGATCCACTCGCCGCCGGACTTGATGACGTCCTTGGCCCGGTCGGTGAGCCGCAGGAACCCGTCCGGCGTCAGGCTTCCGACGTCACCGGTGCGCAGCCAGCCCTCGTCGAACCGCTCCGAGTCGTCGTCCTTGTAATAGGAGCCGGTGATCCACGGCCCCCGGACCTCGACCTCGCCGACGGACTCGCCGTCCCACGGCACCTCCCGGCCGTCCGGGCCGACCAACCGCGCCTGCACCAGGGGCGAGATGCGGCCCTGGGTCTCGCGGTAGGTCCAGGCCTGCTCGCCGGTTGCCTCGACCGGCGGGATCGCCACCGAGGCCAGCGGAGAGGTCTCGGTCATGCCCCAGGCGTGGCACACCGTCACGTCGTACCGCTCCTCGAACGCCCGCATCAACGCCGGCGGGCACGCGGAGCCGCCGACCACAGCCTTCTGCAGCGTCGAGACATCGGCCTCGGGGTGCTCGTCCAGATAGTGCAGCAGGTCGTTCCAGATGGTCGGGACCGCGGCGCTGTGCGTGATCCGCTCAGCCTGGATCATCGCGGCGAGCGGCGCGGCCTGCAGGAAGCGGTCCGGCATGATCAGGTTGCCGCCGGCCATCACCGCGCCGTACGGCAGCCCCCAGGCGTTGGCGTGGAACAGCGGCACGATCGCGAGCATCCGGTCGCCCTGGTGCATGGCCATCGCGCTGCTCATGCTCAGCTGCATCGCGTGGAGGTAGTTGGACCGGTGGCTGTAGACGACACCCTTGGGGTTGCCGGTCGTGCCGGACGTGTAGCACATGCCCGCGGCGGTGTTCTCGTCCAGCTCCGGCCAGTCGAAGGTGTCCGGCTGAGCGTCCAGCAGCTGGCGGTAGTCGTGAACGGTCCGGCCGCCCTCGCCCAGCGCCGTCCGCACGTCCTCCGGAACGGGGCCGTTGACGACCACATGGCGCACCGACTTCAGGTGCGGCAGCAGCCGGGAGAACGGCGCGGCGAGCGAGTTGTCGACGACGACGACCTCGTCCTCGGCGTGGTTCGCCACGTAGACCAGCTGCTCGGGGAAGAGCCGGATGTTGAGGGCGTGCAGCACCGCGCCCATGCTCGGCACCGTGAGGTACAGCTCGAGGTGCTCCTCGTTGTTCCACATGAACGTGGCGACCCGCTGGTCGGCGTCGATCCCCAGCGCTCGTAACGCGTTCGCCAGCCGCTTGCAGTCGCGGCCCATCTCGCCGTACGTCGACCGGCGCGCGCCGTCCGCGCTCCAGGTCACGACCTCCGAGGCCGCGTGAAAGCGCGTCCCGTAGTCCAGGATCTGCGAGATGAGCAGGGGGCTCTCCTGCATCGTGCTCCTCATGGGGGCACTGTCCCACGCGGCAACCCGGTGCACGAGGAACTTCGCGAGGACGTCCTAGCAGCGCGCGGGGTCACCCGGCACCATGAGGTGCGTAGCTGGGGAAACCCCGCGACGTTCCGGGAATGCAGTAACCGCCCCCAGGGCGCGGCCGGCCGGCTCAGGCGTCCGCGGAGGTGAGGACGACCGCCTCCTCCTCGCTGCGCTGGGCCGGCTCGTGGCGGTCGACGTGCGCGAGCACCCGGCGTCCGCTCAGCAGGACGACGACCGCGAGCGTGGTAGCCGTGGCGCCCACCCAGAAGGGCAGGTGGGGGCTCACCGACTCGCCGAGCTTGCCGGCCAGCCAGGGCGCGATCGCGCCGCCGCCGAACCTGACGAAGCTGTACGCGGCACTCGCGGTGCCGCGCTCGACCGGTGCGGCCAGCATGACCGCCTCGGTGACCAGTGTGTTGTTGATGCCGAGAAAGACACCCGCGACGACCACGCAGGCGACCAGCACCGCCTTGGTGTCGGTGAACAGCGCCATCATCGCCAGGTCCGCGGCGAAAGCGAGCAGGGCGGCGGCGACGACGGGCAGCGTGCCGAACCCGCGCTGCAGCCGAGGCGCCACGAATACCGACGCGACGGCCAGGCAGACGCCCCAGCCGAAGAAGATCAGGCCGATCTGGTGCGCGCCCATGGCGAGCGGGAAGGGCGTGTACGCGAGCAGGGTGAAGAAGCCGAAGTTGTAGAGCAGCGCGGTGACCGCCATGGTCAGCAGGCTGCGGTGGCGCAGCGCCCGGAACGGGTCCGCGAGGTTGGTACGCCGAGCGGCGGCCGGGATGCGCGGCAGGAACGCCGCGATGGCGACGAAGGCGACCGTCATGAGGACGGCCACGCCGAACAACGGCCCGCGCCACGAGATGTCGCCGAGCGCGCCGCCGAGCAGTGGGCCGGCGGCGATGCCGATGCCCAGCGCCGC